>VFJJ01000019.1 GCA_009886115.1 Actinomycetota bacterium | reverse complement strand
CGCCACGAGCGCCGTCTTGCCCGAGCCGACCGGGCCGCCGATGCCCACGCGCAACGCCCGGGTGTCACGGGACGGGGTTTCACGGGACGGGGTTTCACGAGGCATACAGGCGCATCTCCTGGCGAGAGTGGCGGTCGGAACGGGCGTCGTGCAGGGGCGCCGAGCGGATCGGTGCTTCGGTACAGGTCAGCGCCTCGGCCACGATCGTCTCGGCGAACGGGGCGAGCCGTACCGCTATCGCAAGCGCGTCGACCGTGTCGACGGCGAGCAGCTTCGGCGCGGCGATGAGAACGCCGGTCACGAGCGAGTGCACGGCGAGTGACCCGGCCGCGGCCGGCCCCAACCCGGTGAGTGCCGCGACGGCGCCGATCACGACGGCATGGTGCTCGCCGCCATACACGGCCAGGGCCGGCCACATGGCGGTGGCCGATCGGCGCAGCCCTCGGCCCAGCGCACGCGACGTCGCCCGCAGCGCCGGGACGGGCGTCGACGCATCCGCGATCTCGTCGAGCCCGGCCAGAGCGTCGAGCCCGGCGGGAGCAGCGGGAGCAGCGACGCCAGCAGGGGCGCCGGGGGAGCAGCTCCGGCAGGCTGCCACCGCGAGCCAGGCGTCGAGGGGGCCGCTCGTCGCAAGCCGCCCGGTCGCGAACGCCTCCAGGTCGGTGATGTCGCGCACCGAGCCGTCGGCGACCGCGGCTTCGAGGCCTCCCGAGTGGGCGTAGCCGCCGCCGGGCCAGCGCCCGTCACCGAGCAGCAAGCCCAGCAACGGCAACGGCGAGAGGGGCGGGAGTGCGGCTCGCTCGACCATCTCAGAAGAGGAAGTAGCGCTGGGCCATGGGCAGCTCGGCCACGGGGTCCTCGACCACGAGCTCGCCGTCGATGCGCACGGCGAACGTCGAGGGCTCGACCTCGATGTGAGGCATGGCCGTGTTCTCGGGCAGGTCGGTCTTGCTCAGCCGACGGGTGTCGCGCACCGGCAGGAGTCGGCGGCGCACCGCGATCCGATCGGCCAACCCGTCGTCGAGCGCGAGCGGCGCGACCCAGGCCACCGAAAGCTCGGGTGCGACGGAGGCCGCAGCACCGAACATGGGGCGGGCCAGGACGGGCTGCGGCGTTGGGATCGACGCGTTGGCGTCACCCATGGCGGCCCAGGCGATCATCCCCGACTTGATGACCAGCTTGGGCTTCACGCCGAAGAAAGCCGGGTCCCACACGACGAGGTCGGCCAACTTGCCGGGCTCGACCGAACCGACCTCGCCGTCGAGGCCGTGGGCCACCGCGGGGCAGATCGTCGTCTTGGCCACGTACCGCCGGGCCCGGAGGTTGTCGGCCCCGGCCACCGGCTCACCGGCCAGCGCGCCGAATCGGCGGGCCATCACGTGGGCCGTCTGGAAGGTCCGCGTCCACACCTCGCCGATGCGTCCCATGGCCTGCGAGTCGGACCCGATGATCGAGATGGCCCCGAGGTCGTGCAGCAGGTCCTCGGCAGCGATCGTCGACGGGCGGATGCGGCTCTCGGCGAAGGCCAGGTCCTCGGGGATCTGCGGGTTGAGGTGATGGCACACCATGAGCATGTCGAGATGCTCGGCGAGGGTGTTGACGGTGTGGGGCCGAGTGGGGTTGGTGGACGACGGCAACACGTTGGGGTGCGAGGCGATGGTGATGATGTCGGGGGCATGGCCGCCTCCCGCTCCCTCGGTGTGGTACGTGTGGATCGACCGCCCGGCGATGGCCGCCAGGGTGTCGGCGACGAAGCCGGCCTCGTTCAACGTGTCGGTGTGGATGGCCACCTGCACGCCCGAGCGGTCGGCGGCGGTGAGACAGGCGTCGATCGCCGCGGGCGTCGTCCCCCAGTCCTCGTGGAGCTTGAAACCAGCCGCCCCACCGCGCAGCTGAGCGTCGAGCTCGGTCTGCGAGACCGTGTTGCCCTTGCCCAGCAAGGCCACGTTGACCGGCCAGCCATCGAGGGCCTCGAGCATGCGAGCGAGGTACCAGGCACCGGGCGTGACCGTGGTGGCCTTGGTGCCTTCGGCGGGGCCGGTTCCGCCCCCGATCACCGTGGTGATCCCCGACGCCAGCGCGGTGTCGAGAACCTGCGGGCAGATGAGGTGCACGTGGCAGTCGACGCCGCCCGCGGTCACGATCAGCCCCTCCCCGGCGATGATCTCGGTCGACGGGCCGATGACGAGATCGGGGTGCACGCCGTCCATCACGTCGGGGTTGCCGGCCTTGCCCAGAGCGACGATCCGCCCGGCGCGCACGCCGATGTCGGCCTTCACGACGCCCCAGTGGTCGAGCACCAGCGCGCCGGTGATCACCAGATCGACCGTGCTCGTGGTCGCCTGGCCCATCGATTCGCGGATCACCTTCCCGCCGCCGAACACCGCCTCGTCGCCGGGCCCTCCGGCGGCGCCGGTGCCGCTGCGATCTTCGGTGGGGCTGATCCACAGATCGGTGTCGGCCAGCCGCACCCGATCGCCGACCGTCGGCCCGTACAGCGCCGCATAGCGCGCTCGCGAGATCCTCATCGGTCGGACGTCCCCACGGCGCCGGTCGCGCCGCCGCCGTGCCCTCGGCGGATCTGCCCGCCGGGGTCGGTCGCGCCGGGGTCGGTCGCGCCGCCGCCATGCCCTCGGCGGATCTGCAGCCCGGGCACGACCCGGGCCCCGGCGAGACGCACGAGCGTGACGTCGCGCTCGACGCCGGGCTCGAAGCGCACGCCGGTGCCCGCGGGCACGTCGAGCCGGAAGCCCGTCGCCGCGCTGCGGTCGAAGGCCAGCGACGCGTTCACGTCGGCGAAGTGGAAGTGCGAGCCCACCTGCACGGGCCGGTCGCCGGTGTTCTCGACGTGGACCGTCACCCGATCCCGGCCCGGGTTGAGCTCGATGTCGCCCTCGGCCGCCACGACGGCACCCGGGACTGCGCCCGCGCCGCCGTGGTGCTCGCTCGACCTCGCGCTCAGGCTCACGGGATCGGCTGGTGCAGGGTCACCAGCTTGGACCCGTCGGGGAACGTGGCCTCCACCTGGACCTCGTGGATCATCTCGGGCACGCCCTCCATCACGTCGGCGCGACCGAGGACATGACGTCCGGCCTCCATGAGATCGACCACCGTCCGTCCGTCACGGGCGCCCTCGAGCACGAACGACGACAAGATAGCGATCGCCTCGGGATGGTTGAGCCGCACCCCCCGGGCCTTCCGGTCGCGGGCCACCATGGCGGCGAGCGACACCATCAGCTTGTCGACCTCGCGAGGCGTGAGCTGCACGGTGCGGATCGTACCGACCGCTCCGCTCAAGCGCTTCGCAGCGGTTTGCGCCGGCGATGCGTGACAGGGTTGGACGCCTCGGTCTGGCGACGTCCGAATGCGAGCCGTGGTCTGTAGCCCACGGCACTTGACGTCGTTGTGACCTTGCTCGGGCGGTGGGGAACGTCGTGGGCGTGGTTTGCGGCGGCACGGGTAGGGTCGCTTCGAGATCCCACGACCGGGGAGGGCCCGTGCTCGATCTGCTGATCACCGGTGGGACGGTTGTCGACGGGACGGGGGCCGCGGCCCGCCAGACCGACATCGGTGTCCGCGGTGGCCGAATCGTCTCGATCGGCGCCCACGACGGCGCCCATGCCGACTCGGCCATCCGCACCGTCGACGCGAGCGGTCTCGTCGTGGCACCGGGTTTCGTCGACGTGCACACGCATTACGACGCTCAGGTGATGTGGGACCCGGCGTGCAGCCCGTCGAGCCTGCACGGGGTCACCACGGTGCTTGCCGGGAACTGCGGCTTCACCATCGCGCCGATCGCTCCTGGAGTGCCCGAGTACATCGCCAACATGCTGTCGCGGGTCGAGGGCATCCCGATCTCGGCATTGCAGGCCGGGCTCGACTGGAAATGGGACAGCTTCGGCTCGTACCTCGACCGTCTGGAAGGCAGGCTCGGCGTCAACGCCGGGTTCCTCGCCGGCCACAGCACCATCCGCCGCTGCGTGATGGGAGAAGCGGCCGTCGGCGAGGAGGCGACCCCCGGGCAGATCGCCGCCATGGTCGCGCTGCTGCGGAGATCGCTCGATGAAGGGGCGCTCGGGTTCTCTTCCACCAAGGCCAGCGCGCACTACGACTCGAACGGCCAGCCCGTCCCATCGCGCTGGGCGACCGACGAGGAGCTCCTCGCCCTGTGTGGAGCGGTCGCCGAGAGCGCGGGCACGGCGATCGAGTTCATCCCCACGGTCGAGCCCAGGTTCAGCCCCGAGGTGTGCGAGCTCATGGCCCGCATGTCGCTCGCCGCCCGTCGCCCCTTGAACTGGAACCTTCTGGGCGTGCGGCCGGGCGAGGCCGAGGCCGCGAACCGAGCGTCGAAGCTGGCGGCTTCCGACCATGCGGCCGCGCTGGGCGGACGGGTGTTGGCGTTGTGCCTGCCCGACATCATGCGCCAGCGGCTCAACCTTCTCACTGGGTTCACCTACGACCTCATCGCCGGCTGGACCGAGATCATGCACCTGCCATACGAGCGCAAGCGCGAGGCGCTGGCCGATCCCGAGGTGCGGGCCCGGATGCTCGCCGGCGCCGAGGCGTCACCCCATTTCACCATGTCCCGCTTGGCCGAGAGCACGATCGTCGATGTTTCCTCCCCTCACCTCCAGTCGCAGGTCGGCCGTTCGATCGGCGACATCGCCGGCGAACGCGGGTGCCGTCCGATCGACGCGCTCTTCGACCTGGCGCTCGACGACGGCCTGCGGACCGGCATCCAGCCGCCCAACACCGACGACGTGCCCGAGGCCTGGGAGGAACGGGCCCGGCTGTGGCGCGACCCGCGGGTCATCATCGGGGGCTCCGACGCCGGCGCGCACCTCGATCAGATGCAGACCTTCAACTGTCACACGGCGTTCCTGGCCAAGGCCGTCCGTGCCAAGCAGCTCATCAGCTTGGAGGAGGCGGTTCACCTCGTGACCGACGTGCCCGCGCGGCTCTACGGCCTGCGGGGCCGGGGCCGCATCACGCCCGGCTGGTGTGCCGATCTCGTGCTCTTCGACCTCGACACCGTCGGGCCGGCTCCCGTCGAGGTGAGCCACGACCTCCCCGGCGGGGCGTGGCGTTTGACCGGTGGAGCCCAGGGTGTCGAGCGCGTGCTGGTGAACGGCGTCGAGATCGTCGTCGACGGCGGTCTGACCGGCGACCTCCCCGGCACCGTGCTCAGGTCCGGCCGCGACACCGTCCCCGTTTCGCTGTAAGCCTCCAGGGAGAAACTCACGTGACGCTCACCGACTTGAACCAGGGAGTCGCCGGCTGGCTCGACGGCCTGCCGCGCATCGTGTCGGTCGACGACCACGTGGTCGAGCCCTCGCACGTGTGGCAGCGCTGGCTGCCCGAGCGCTTTCGGGAGCAGGGCCCCCGGGTCGAGCGGATGACCGTCGCCAAGACCTACGACGCGGGGACCGTGCGCTTCGCCCCAGCTACCGAGGGCTTCACGACCGACGTGTGGGTCTACGAAGACCTCGTTCGGCCCATCCCGCAGGTGATGGCCTGCGCAGGGTTCCCGCCCGAGTCGCTCACCACCGACCCCATCGCCTTCGACGAGATGCGCCCGGGTTGCTTCGATGTGAAGGCCCGACTGGCCGACATGGACGCCAACCACACCGAGGCGTCGCTGTGCTTTCCAACGTTCCCAAGGTTTTGCGGGCAGACGTTCCTCGAGGCCAAGGACCGGGAGCTGGCCCATGCCTGTGTCGAGGCCAACAACGACTGGATGATCGAGGAGTGGTGCGGCGAGTCGGGCGGCCGTCTGCTGCCGCTGTGCCTTGTGCCGTTGTGGGACCCGGTCGCCGCGGCCGCCGAGGTGCGCAGGAACGCCGCTCGGGGTGCTCGGGCCGTGGCGTTCACCGAGCTCCCGTCGTACCTCGGGCTGCCGTCGATCCATGCCCGTGATGGCCACTGGAACCCGTTCCTCGAAGCGTGCGACGAGACGGGAACCGTGGTGTGCATGCACATCGGGTCGGGCTCACGCATGCCCACATCGTCGGCCGATGCCCCGCCGGGCGTCGGCGTGGCGCTCACGTTCATGAACGCGCAGGTGTCGATGGCCGACTGGCTCATGTCGGGTGCACTGGCCCGCTACCCGAACCTGAAGCTGGCGTACTCCGAAGGCCAGATCGGTTGGATGCCCTTCCTGCTCGAGCGCTGCGACAACATCTTCAAGAAGAGCCGGGGCTGGATCGACCTCGATCCGGCGATCGTCGAGCCGCCGAGCACCTATGCCAAGGGGCGCGTCTTCGGGTGTTTCTTCGACGACGACTTCGGCCTCTCGGCCCGTGACGCCATCGGCATCGACCAGATCACCTTCGAGACCGACTACCCCCACCAGGATTCCACCTGGCCGCACTCGGGCGCCATGGTGGCCGCCTTCGCCGAGCGCCTGTCGCCCGTCGAGCTCGAGAAGATCGTGCGCGGCAACGCCCGGGCCATGCTCGGGCTGACGGGCTGACGGGCTGACGGGCTGACGGGCTGACCCCCCCCGAAATTTGTGCAGATTGCGTCGCGGGGCGACGCAATCTGCACGGAGATCGCAGGGAATCGGTCATGCGGAGCGCCGATATTCGATAGCCATCCTCAGCCGTCGGGCGAGCCAGTCGGTTTCGTCGTTCAACTGGCGCCAGGTGACCGGGACGACCGTCCAGCCCTGGCTGGCGCAGATGGCATCACGGCGGGCGTCGTCCTCGAAGGCCAGGCGGCCGCTGTGCCATTCCCATCCGACCGCCTCGACTGCGACCTTGACCGACGGCCAGGCGAAGTCGAGATGGATCGTGACTCCGCTGGGGTCGCGTACAGCGACCTGACGCGATGGTGTCGGCAGTTCGAGGTGTCGGCAGAGCTGGAGGAACTGTGACTCGAACACGAGCTGGGGCGGCGTGCCTTCCTGGAGTTCGAGCACGAGTCGCATCACGCCCACGCCGTCGCGGCCCCGCCGGGCGATGCCCGCTCGTTCGACGATCAGCTGATCGAGCGTGACGAGCTTGTGGCGCAAGGCGCCGTGGAGCGCGACCTCGACGAGGTGGGGGCGAACGACGGCGCCGAGATCGACCAGTGTCCGCCAGGGCACGGTGACGCGATGGCCGCGTCGCTCGGTGACGTGCGCTTCGACCAGGTCGGCGCTGCGATGGACCGTGACCCGCTCGAGCCGTGCGCTCGACCGGTAGCCGACGGTCACCTCGGGCCCGCCTGTGTTGATGCCCTGCAGATTCCAGATCTGGGCCGCGGCCCGGTGCGACGTGACGCCCCTGGATGCCAGCTCGGCGGCCTTGACTCGCTGGTCCCACGACGTGGCTGCCCCGACGATGCGGTACACCCCGGGAAGCACCCGTTCCCACATGCCGGCCTGGCACCGACGGTCGATCGTTCTCGGATGCAGTCCCGCGTTGCGGGCCTGGTGGCGGGTGACCAGGCCCAGTTGGCGGTCGGCGATGACGTGGACAGCCGGATCTCGCATGCCCCTATGTCACCACAGGGGTGTGACAGTCTCGCCAGTGTCCGAATCCCGCCCAAATTTGTGCAAGCAGCGTCGCCCGGCGACGCAAACTGCACAAATTTGGGTGGGGTGGGGTGGGGTGGGGTGGGGCTCAGCCGGTGGCGGGGTCGAGGATGCCGGTGAGACCGGTGGGGCCGTGGGGACCGACGGCGATCTGCTCGAGGATGCCCCAGCCGGGCTGGCCGTCGATCGTGACCCGGCACATGTTCTGGATGTGCAGGTTGTGGCGCTCCATCGGGTCGACGTCGGCCAGCTTCCATTCGGAGCCGCCGACCTCGAGGTCGCCGTGCCACGTGCCGTGCGACCAGTGGGGGTGCGAGTAGCCGATGCCGCACATCTGGAACGTGTAGAGCACCTCGAAGGTGAGGTGATGCGGCGCCTCGGAGCCGTACGGTTGCAGCGTCATCGTGGCCGCTCGTGCCCGCCGGGTGCCCGGTTCCCAGTCGATCGTGAAGTCGGTGTTGCGCATCAGCTTGGCGATGCCACCGGGGTCGATCGTGGGGTCGGTGGCCGATTGGCGGACGGGCGCGATCAGCGAGTGCTGGTAGTACTTCGTGCCCTCGGCGTCGTCGAACAACGCGATGTAGGTGCAGCGATCGTCGAAGTTGAGCGGGGCCCAGAGCCAGAAGATCTGGTTCCCCATCGACGCCGGAGCGCCCCCAGGCGGCTCGCCGACGGGCCTGATGCCCCACGACCGGTCGCGTGTGCCGCGGGCCACTCGAGGGTCGATCGTGTGCTGCACACCGTCGATCGCCACCCAGCCCGACCATGAGCCGTTCTGGGTGAAGCGGGTGACGTCCATCACCTGCACGTTGGCGAAGTTGCGGACCTGGCGCTCTTCTTCGACGGCCACGGCCCGGGCCTCGAAGGTCACGTCGGCCTCGACGCCGTGCTCGGCGCCTTCGACGATGAGCCGGATGCGCTCCATGGGCTCGACGACCTCGACCCGGATCGGCCCCACCTGGGTGTGGCTGCGCTCGACCGGCGCTCTGCCGGATGCGTAGACGTTCTTCTGGCGACCGTCACGGATGATGCTGAAGGCCCCGTCGATCACGTGGCGGTTGGGGTACAGGCCCATCGCCCCACCGAAGAAGATCTCGCCCTCGGGCAGGTAGCCGTTGAAGAAGTAGCGGTCGTAGTGGTTGCGATCGGCCGATCCCGTGTGGGCGATGGGGATCGGGACCTGATGGATCGGATAGTCGTCGAATCGACTGAGCATGCGGCCGAGACTATCGGTGTTCCCCGGAGCCCGGAAGCGAGCCGGGTGCCTCGCCCCGACCGACGCCGCCCAGCTTGTCCCAGACCATGGCCAGCGGCTGCTCGTCGCCGAGCAGGAATGAGGGGTGGCGGCGGTCGACGTGGCCCATGACGGCCCGGTAGATCGAGTAGCCGATGAGCTCCTGCAGCCGGCGTGGGAAGCCGGCCACGGTCGTGCGGTCGAGGCCCAGCATGAGGTTCTGCTGCTGTCGGCACCATCCGGCCACGTACTGCACCGAGAGGCCGAAGCGTCGGTGATCGCTGGTGTTGGCGCCGCCGCCGTGCCAGAGGCTCGCGTGGAGCACGAGGGCACTCCCTCGCGCCATCTCGACGGCGACCGTGTCGTGGTGCTCGCCGGGCTTGGGTTGGCCCGGGAACCGGTGCGAGCCGGGCACGACCAGGGTGGCGCCGCTGGCCGCGGTGAAGTCGGTGAGCGCCCACATCGTCGTGACCATCGTCGCCGGGTGCGGACGGGCCAGGGTGATCATGCCGTCGTCGGAATGCAGCAGCTGGGGCGTCTCGCCGGGACCGATGGTGATGGCCGTCATGCCCGAGAGCAACAATCCCGGGTCGAGCACGGCTTCCACGACAGGGAGCAGCGAGGGATGGACTGGTGCCATCGCGAGCAGCGGCGCCTTGGCCAACACGTTGAAGATGCGCCGCGTGTGGAAGCCCTCGAAGTCGTTGGTGCCTTCGCCGATTTCGTGCTCGCGCTCGGCCCGCTCGATCTCGGCGACGAGGTCGTCGCACGTCTCGGCGTCGATCACGTCGTTGACGATCACGCAGCCGTCGCGCTCGATTGCGGCCGAGGCATCCTCGACCCAACCCGATGCCCCGGAGCTGACCTGGGCCAGCCGTCCCGACCGAGCTGCCGCCGCGCCCGCCGCGCCCGCCGCGCCCGCCGCGCCCGACGGGGCTGACGCGCCGCCCGCCGCGCCTGACGCGCCCGAGCGAGACGCCGACGGGGCCATCGGGGCTCACACCCCTTTCGGGATCGCGCTCCACGCCACGTCGCGATCGACCCGGGGTTCTCCTGGGAGCCCCAGCACCCGCTCGCCCAGGATGTTGCGCATCACCTCGGAGGTTCCCCCGGCGATCGTGCTGGCCTGCGCGCCCAGGAAGGACGAGACCGGATCCCCGTCCTGGCGCCCGAGGGCGTAGCCGTCGTGCAGCAACGCGGCTGGGCCCATGGCCGAGACGGTGAAGTGGGCGATGCGCTGCGAGAGGAGCGCTCCGCCGAGCTTGAGCACCGAACCCTCGGGCCCGGGGGTGCCGAGCTCGCGGCGGGCCTGGGCCCGGATGTTGCCGAGACGCAACACCTCGGCCTCGACCCAGAGCTTCATCAGCTCGTCGCGCCGAGCGTCGCCGCGCCCGTCGCCGCCGACCTGCCCGGCGACACCGCCGCCGCCGGCTCCGACGCCGGCGAGGTAGGTCTCCCACACCTTGAGGGCCAGCCCGATCGGACCGCTGTTGCGGGGTTCGACCACGCCCCCGATCGACACCCGCTCGTTCATCAGCGTGGTGACGGCGACCGTCCAGCCCTTGCCCTCGGCATCGACCCGGTTGGCGTCGGGCACCCGAACATCGGTGAAGAACACCTCGTTGAACTCGGCGCCGCCGCTCATCTGGCGCAACGGCCTGATCTCGACCCCAGGCGCGTGCATGTCGACGATGAACGCCGTGATGCCCACGTGCTTGGGCACGTCGGGGTCGGTCCGGGCGATCAGGAGCCCCCGCTTGGCTCGATGCGCCAGCGATGTCCAGACCTTCTGGCCGTTGATGATCCACTCGTCGCCGTCGCGCACGGCCGTCGTGGCCAGCGTCGCGACGTCGGAGCCGGCACCGGGCTCGCTGAAGAGCTGGCACCAGATCTCCTCGGCGGTGAACGCAGCCCGGAGGAGCTGGCGCTGCTCGGCCGTGCCGTGCGCGGCGATCGCCGGACCCACCATGCCGATCCCCATGGGGTTGCGCAGCCACGGGTACCGCCGGCCGACCGCTTCGAGCGCCTCGTCGACGTGCTCTTGGAGCCTGGCTGGGAGGCCGAGACCGCCGTCGCCGATCCGGTTCTGGATACGGGCCAGGCCCGCGTCGAACTGGGCTCCGAGGAACGTCCTCTCGTCGGCGTCCGCGGCTGCGTTGTCGGCGATCAGCCGGGCGACCCGGGCCTGGACGTCGGCGACGAGGTCGTCGCTGACGGTGTCACCTGAGACGTCGATCGTCGCCACAGAACGCTCCTCGAAGGTGGTGCGCCCCGCGGCCGCGCGGCGTTTCCCGCCAACTGTTCCGTCTGCCGAAGCATGGTGTCGAGTCGGCGGAGCCGGGCCGAGCCCAGCGTCGGGGTCAGACTAGGGGCGATGGTCGACACCCTTGACCCCCTGGTGGCTCAGGCTCTGGCGAAGCTCCGGGAGCTCGACCCGGTGGCAGCCCAGGACGCCCGGGTGCTCATCGACATCCTGCTCTTCGGGGCGGGTCCCGAAGCAGCCGACCAGCAGTCGCTCCAAGAGCTGCTCTGGTACGAGCTCCCCGTCAAGGTCCTGACCGATCGCGCCCACCATGGGCGGATGGCCGTCGCGCTGGCCCGTCTGTTCGACCTGCTCGACCTGGGGCGCTACGCCGCGATCTGCCGTTCCTCGACGACGGTGGCCGTGCTCGACGCCTACGAGGTCGATCACGCCAGCGGCGTGGCCGCGTTCCGCAAGGCCGTCGAGGCTTCGGGTGTGGTGCCGCCCGACCTCGACGACTTCGTGTGGGGTCCGCTCGTGGGCGAGGTCGAATCGGCGGCCTTCTCGGCCACGTCGGCGATGCTGGAGCTGGCCATCGCCGCCGGCGACATCGTGCATGGTGCCCGGGGTTGGAAGACCCGTCAGGTGGCCATCGCCGAGGCGTTCATCGACGCGAGCCAGATCACCCTGGGCGGACGATCGTGGCGCGTCGCCGTGCTGGCCGAGCGCGCCGAGCACTGGCTCGACGGCCGGGGCTCGGAGTTGCGCCGCGATCTCCTTGCGCCGGTCGTCGGGCGGCTCCCCGAGCCCGTCGTCGTTCCCGACGGGGTCGGCAACATCGTCGTGCCGGTGACGTGGCTGCTCGCCCGAGCCGCCGACGGCCTCACGCTCACCCAGACCGGAAACCTCAACCGGGCGTTGGTTCAAGAGGCTGCGGTCGAGTTCGCCTGGTGGGTGGCCGACACCCGTGGACCGCCGCGAACCGAGGACGACCTCTTCGACCTCCAACGGGTCAGGGAGCTGCTCCAGCAGATGCGGTTGGTCAGGCGCTCGGGACGCACCCTCGTGCTCACGGCCAAGGGACGCACGCTCCTCGACGATCCCGAAGCGCTCTGGCGTTCCGTGGCGGGGGCCTTGTTCGGCGAGCCCGGGTTCGCGGCAACGACCGGCGAGCTCTTCCTCGCCGTCTTGTCGGCAGGTGACGAGATGACCGAGGACGCCGCGCTCGAGCCGATCCGGATCGTCGCCGCCGAGGAGGGCTGGCGCGATCAGGTCGACGGCGAGCCCCCCGACCTCGACGCGGTGCGCTGGACCGTCGCCAACCTGAAGGACCTCCTCATCGCTCTGGGACTGCTCGAGACCGACCACGCCTGGCCCAACGCCTCGCTACGCCTCACCGGGGCCGGCCGAGTGGTCGCGCTGGAAGCCTTGCGGCGGCGGGCGATGGCCCCCATACCCTTCCCTGGCATGTGACGTCCCCCGAGACCTGACGTCCCCCGAGACCTGACGTCCCCCGAGACCTGACGTCCCCCGACCGACCGCCTGGCGTGTGACCGACCCGGGGGGCGGACGACCCGGAACGTGACCGACCGACCGATCAAACCGACCGACCGACCGGGCAGGATTCCTCCGTGGTTGATCTCAGCTCGCTGTGCGCCGACCTCGTGGCCGAGCGCGATGCCCTCCTGGCGGTGCTCGATCCGCTGCCCGAGCCGGCGTGGGACGCGCCGACACCGTCGCCGGGCTGGACGGTGCGCGACCAGGTGGCCCATCTGGCCGCCATCGACGGCCTCATGCGGGTGGCGATCGTCGACCCGGGCGCGTTCGACGAGATGCGCGCGCAGCACGCCCTCGACCGCACGGGGTTCCTCGCCGAGATGACGAGCCGTTCCGCTCGGCTCGATGGTGCCGGGATGGGCGCGTGGTGGCGAGACGAGAGCGGGCTGTTCCTCGACGCGATCGCGGCCGGCGATCCCACGGTTCGGGTGCCTTGGTTCGGCCCGGCCATGAGCGTGGCTTCGGCTGTGACCGCTCGCATCATGGAGACCTGGGCCCACGGCCAGGACATCGTCGACGCCCTCGGGATCGACCGCCCGGCCACGGCCCGCATCCGCCACGTCTGCGAGATCGGTGTGCGGGCCTTCGCCAACGGCTACCGGGTCCGCGGGCTCGACGTCCCCGACATCGCGCTCCGTGTGGTGCTCACCGGCCCGAGTGGCGAGACCTGGACGTGGGGGCCCGACGCGGCGACCGTCGACGGCCCCGGGGGCGAGTCGGTGCAGTCGGTCTCGGGTCCGGCACTCGACTTCGCGCTGATCGTCACACGCCGCCGCCATCTCGATGACACGACGCTCGTCGCCCGCGGCGCTGAGGCCCGGCGTTCGCTGACGCTGGCGCAGGCATTCGCCGGCCCGCCCGGGCCCGACCGTCCGCCCATCCACCCTGGCTCCGGCGCCGGCCGCGTCCCGTAGACGCTGCGCTCGGACCGGGCGGGCTCACCACTCTCGGGCGACGGGGAAGCGCTCCTCGTAGAAGGCGTTCCGGCTCCGGAGCTCGCCGGCATCGAGGCCGAGTTGGGCCAGGTCGTACTGGATGGCGCCGTGGCGGCCCCGCGGATGCTCGACGACGAAACGACGCATGGCCGTGCGGGCGTGCTCGGTCATCGGCTGGCCGGCGATGTCGTAGATGCGTTCGACCATGGCGAGGTCGTCGGCCATGAACTCGTGGAAGAGCACGTCGATCGAACGTTCGGTCGGGAGGACCTCACGATCGCGCACGCAGGACCGGTTCATGTCCTCCATGCGCTGCGACCAGTACCGGCTGATGTCGACCGGGTCGCACGGATCGAGCCGTAGCCGGGCCGTGTACGAGAGCATGGTGCACACCGAAGCGGTGACCGCCACCGGATCGCGGTGCGTGACCACGAACGTGGCACCCGGGAACACGTCGACCAACGCCGGGAACCGCTCGATGTGCTGTGGCGACTTGAGGATCCAGCGCAGCCCCGCGGGCCGCTGCCACTGCAGTGCCTTGAGCAACGTCGTGAGATAGCGGTACGACGGTCGCTGGTCGGTGGCCATGTACCAGGCCTGGTATGACGGAAGATCGGCGATCGTCTCGACGAGCTGTGTCGACACGTCGGAGCCGAGCAGGTCGATCTCCTCGTGCACGTGGTCGGTGGTCATCTCGTGCATGCGTTGGAACAGGGGCATGGCGGCGTTGAGAAACCACAGCCCTTCGGCTGTGCGAGCCCGCCGAGGATCGGGACGGCCCGCCGCCACCTCGGCCGCGTCGGCGCTCGAGAGCACCGGCTCGTTCGACTCCCAGTAGGGGAGCGAGCGCATGGCCGGATCGGCCGAGATCAGGTTGTGGAGGTGCGTCGTGCCCGTGCGCGGCTGGCCGCAGATGACGATCGGCGGCGCCAGCTCCACGTCGTGGATCTCGGGGTGCTCGCGCAGCAGCGCGCCGAACTGCGCCCGCTTCGAGAGCCAGGTGACGATCGTCGCGAACACGTTGACCCGGCCGAACGCCGAGAGGGGTGCATGCTCGTCGAGGTCACCCAGGAGGATGCGCAGCGGCGTGAGGAAACGATCGTCGTCTCCGAAGCCGCCGATGGCATCGTGCTCGATCGACAGCCCGGTCTGGTGCTCGACCGCAGCGAAGACCGCCGCCTCCGTGAACGAGATCGGACCGGAAGCCTCGACCGCAGCCGCCATCAGTGCCACGATCTCGGGCGTGAAGCGCGGCGCGGCGAGGTCGTCGATTCGTACGGGTGAGCCACGGGAACCCGTGGTGGTTGACTTCACGTTGTCGGTCATCAGGCAGCGATTCTGACGCTTTGTTGGGCTGTGCGCACTCCTCGAGCCACGGGGAACGGCGCAAGTGCACCCGCCTGGCGGGTGCGCTGAGGCACGGGTTGGTTACTCTGCGTGAGCAAAACGGCACGTAGTACCCGCACCCGACGGCCATACCCTCGGCTGAGAACTGCACGTAGCCCGAGTCGCCGACCATCGCCCCGATGGCGGTCTTGTAGGGCGACGTGTCGGCGCTGAAGCGCACGTCGCGGTTCGGGCGGAAGACCCGTCCCTCACCGAACTCCGGGGCCAGCTCAGCCAGGAGGTCGTCCATCGGCCCGAGCACCGACGCCTGGTACACGGGCTTGTGCGCCAGCCAGTACTCGCGGGAGTTGTCGATCTCGAGGCCGTCGTAGAACTCGAGCGCAGCGGTCGGCCATCCCCGAAAAGCCACGGTGGACACCTCGAGCCAGGCAGGCTCAGTCGGCTCGCAGACGATCGCGTACTTCCATGAGCGCGAAGCCCAGGAGGTTCTTGCCCGGCCACTTGAGCGGTCGACGGGCGTAGGTGTTGTTCGACGCCAGGCCGATGCCCCAGATGCGATCGTCGGGGCTGGCTTCGGCGAGCACACGATCGCCGGTGCCGAGGAGGAAGGCCCCCAGGTCGTCGTGCTGGGCGAACTTGGCGAGGTTGCCCTCGATCACCACAGCCTGGCGCTGCGCGGCCCAGGTCGCGTCGTCGAAGCCCTTCACGGCGCGCCCGGCAGCCTTGGCCGTGTGGGGGTCGAACGACGCCAGGATGCGAGCCAGTGCGGTCTCGTCCTCGAAGAGGCGGGCCTTGGCTGCCATCATCCAGTGCTCGGCGGTCTGGTACTTGACCCCGTCGACCAGGAACGGTGACTCCCACCACTGGCTCAGGCACGACGGCCCGAGCTGGCCCGACGGCGTCGGCTGATGTCCCCAGAAGAAGAGGTACGTCTGGCGATCGCCTCGGGTCTCGCCCTCGCGTATCGAGATCAGTCGTTCATCGGCGTTCATTCGGCGCTCCTTGGCTGCCCGACGGCGCCCAGTTGCATGCCGTATCCGGCCAGTCTGGCAGGTCGAGGGTCATCTCCTTCCGACCGTACACCATGACCTCGGACGAATCCCCGTGCTCGGTGGCGGGCGCGCTCACGAATGGGACGTGTGACCGGTCACCGTCCGGCAGCAGCGCCTCATGGCGTGGCAGGCTCGCATCATGCTCGAGCGCCGTTTCCTCGCACCGCACGCCATCGCCCGGTGGGCCGACGAGACTCCCGGCACGATCGCGCTGGCGCACGTCGACGGTGAGCAGTTCACCTACGAAGAGCTGCATCGTGAGGTGCTGCGCTGGGCGGCGGCGTACCAACGGCTCGGCGTCGGCCCCGGCGAGCACGTCGGCACGATGATCCCGCACGGGCTGAAGGTGCCACTGGCGTGGATCGGCCTCGCCTGGACCCGGGCCGTCGAGGTGCCGCTCAATCCGGCCTACGTGGGGCGCATGCTCCAGTACACCCTCGACTACGCCGACGTCACGACCCTGGTGATCGGCGTCGAGTGCTTCGATCGGCTCCGGGAGATCGCGACCGAGCTCCCCACGCTGCGGACGGTCGTGGTGGTCAGCGGCCAGGCGAACGAACAGGTGTCGGAGCTTCCCGCCGGCGCGGGCGAGCTCCCGTTCCGTTGCGTCACCGAGGCGGAGTTCCTCGACGGGGTCGAGCCGGCGTACGACCTCGTCGAGTCGGGAGCCGGCCCGGAGTACCGCGACATCGCAGCGATCCTCTTCACCTCGGGCACGACCGGACCGTCCAAGGGCGTGCTGTGCCCGTGGGCGATCATCTACCAGATGTGGTCGTGGGTACCGGCCGACGCCCTGGCGCCGGGGGACGGGCTGTATTGCGCGTTCGCCATGTTCCACAACAGCGGCAAGTCGGCGTTCAACTCCTGCATGGCGCGAGGCGGACGGTTCGTGATGCGCGATCGCTTCAGCGTGGCGCACTTCCTCGCCGACGTCCGGGCCTTCGACTGCAAGGTCGCCACCACGGTCGGGCCGATGACGGCTTTGCTGCACGCTCAGCCCGAACAGCCCGACGACGCCGACAACCCGCTGCGCTGCATCCTCCTCGGTCCGATGATCCCTGAGATCGACGACTTCAAGCGCCGCTTCGGCGTCGAGGTCGGCACGTGCTACGGCCAGACCGAGATCGGCGCTCCCGTGGCCACCGTCGGGTGGACCCACGGGCCCTGGGCCAACTGCGGCCGGCCCCGGCTCGACTACCCCTTCACCGAGTGCCGCGTGGCCGACGAGTTCGACGAGCCCGTCGCCGTGGGCGAGGTGGGCGAGCTGCTGGTGCGTTCGGCCGAGGCCTGGGCGTTGAACGTGGGCTACTACAAGATGCCCGAGAAGACCGTCGCCGCGTGGCGCAACGGCTGGTTCCACACGGGTGATGCTTTCAAGGTCGACGATGACGGATATTACTACTACGTCGACAGAATGAACGACGCTATTCGTCGTCGAGGCGAGAACATCTCGAGCTTCGAGGTCGAGAACTTCCTGCTCGAGTATCCGGCTGTATCCGATGTTGCCGCGGTCGGGATGCCGGCACAATATGGTGAAGACGACGTGTTCGTGATGGTCATCGTCAAGGATCGGGCAACATTCGAGCCGGCCCAGCTCATCGAGTTCCTCGAACCGAGGATGCCCCGGTTCATGATCCCCCGCTACGTCGAGGTCGTCGACGACTTCCCCCGGAACGAGACCTCGATGCGGGTCAAGAAGCACGAGATCCGAGCCCGCGGCCTCAGCGCCGACACCTGGGACAGGGAGGGACACCCATGAACGCCGACGACATGATCCTCGTCTCGGTCGACGATCACATCGCCGAACCGGCCGAGATGTTCCACGCCCACGTGCCCGAGCGCTACCGCGACCGGGCACCCCGCGTCGAGACCGACGAGCATGGTTACCAGCAGTGGTGGTACGGCGAGCTGAAGGGCCGCAACCTCGGGCTGAACGCCGTGGCCGGGAAGCCGCCCGAGTTCTTCAACGTCAACCCGAACCGGTACGACGAGATGCGCCCGGGGTGCTACGACGTTCACGAGCGGGTGCGCGACATGTCGGCCGGTGGGGTCCTGGCCGGGTTGAACTTCCCGAACTGGCCCGGCTTCACCGGCCAGGTGCTCAACCAGGGCCCCGATCGCGACGTCAACCTCGTCATGGTCAAGGCGTACAACGACTGGCACGTCGACGAGTGGTGCGGCGCCCATCCCGATCGGTTCATCCCCTGTGGAGTGCTGCCGTACTTCGACGTCGAAGAGGCGGCCAAGGAGGTCCGCCGCCTCGCGGCCAAGGGCTGCCATGCGGTCACGTTCTCCGAGAACCCGTCGGCCATCGGAGCGCCGTCGATCCACAGCGGCGAATGGGACCCCCTCTTCGCTGCGTGTGTCGACACCGAGACGGTGCTGTGCTGCCACGTGGGGTCGTCGTCAAAGGGAGCGATGACCACTCCCGATGCTCCACTGAGTGTTCCCATGGCTATCTCGTCAAGCATGTCTATCTACACGATGGCCGACCTTATCTGGGCTGAATTCTGGACGAGGTTCCCAACGTTGCGCTTCTCATTGACCGAAGGCGATGTGGGATGGATCCCGTATTTCTTGCAGAGAGCCGAGCACGTCTATCGCCGTCACAATGCCTGGATCGGCGCCGAGCTCCTCAACGGCATGACCCCGTCCGAGCTCTTCCGTGATCGCATCCTCTGCTGCTTCATCGACGATCGGGTCGGGGTGAAGCTGCTCGACGAGTTCAACATCGACAACCTCTGCTGGGAGTCCGACTACCCCCACTCCGATTCCTCGTGGCCCAACGGCCCCGAGAGCTTGGCGGTGTTGTTCGAAGGTGTCCCCGATGACGTGGTGAACAAGATCACCCACGAGAACGCCATGCGCCACTATCACTTCGACCCGTTCGCCACCCGTCCCAAGGAGCGGTGCACGTCGGCCGCGCTGCGGGCCGAGGCCACCGACGTCGACACGGTGACCCGGGTCGGGCGTCGTTCCGACGCTTCCGATCTCGATGCCTGGCGCCAGATCACGAGGGCTGCGGCCGGGGTGGGTCCGCGCTGACGATGCTGGTGTTGCATGGGCTGTGGGCGCGTCCCGGCGCGCTCGCCATCTGGGCCGAGTCTGTTCCGCCGGACGCACACGACGACGCCCACCCGGGTGCTCACGTCGGCGCCGACACCGGCGTCGGCGTCGGCGCCGATGCCGATGCCGATGCCGGCGTGACCGGTGCCCCCGACGCGCCCCGCCACCCGTTCACAGCCGAGACCGCCAGGTTGCGTGAGCATCTGGGAACAGTCGGCACGACCGCGACGACGCTCGTGCTCTCGTTGCCGAGCCACGGTGACCGGCCCGACGCTTCACACCAGCTCTGGGATGCCCCGCTGCCTGTCGGTCGGGCGCGGCGACGCGAGTGGTCGGTCCCGGCGCTGATCGTGCGCACGGGTGTGGCGATCGACGTGCTCGGCGATCTGCACGCCAGCGCGGGCGTGGCGATCGGCGAGTCGGTGACCGCCATCGCTCAGGTGGTCGAGCTGGCTGTCGAGCTGGCGCGGGGAGGTCGCGTGCTGCCGGCCTTGGTGAAGGTCGACGACGGCTGGAGAGCACGCTGGCGTGCCGTGCCCACCCCGGCCGCCCTCCAGTCGGCGTTGGCGCTGGCCGAGTCGCTGCCCGGTTCGGTCATGTGCGAGTCGCCGGGGCGCACCGATGCCACGACCGTCGTGCGCGAGATCGTCGACGCCATCGCCGACATCTCGGTGCGTGAGACGCTGTCGTCGTTCCCCGTCGTGGTGGCCCGGAGGGGCCGCCGGAGCGCGACCGAAGCCTGGCTCGCAGCGTTGACCACGCCTGACGGGCGGGTGCGCCAGGCCAGCGACGACGACCTGAACGCGCTGGTTTCGGTGCTCGAAGATTGGCACGCCAGTGCCGACGTGGGCGTCGCCGATCTTCGACTGTGCCTCCGGCTCGCCGAGATCGAGCCCGAGTCCGAGGCCGGCGTTGGCGATGTCGTTGCGGCAACGCTTGACCCCGGCGGTTTCCGCCTCGAAGCGCTCCTGCAGGATGTCGCCGAGCCTTCGCTCTTGGTGCCGGCCGCAGAGCTCTGGGACGGGTCTCCGGCGCGCGACCTGCTCGCGCGCCGTGACCCCTTTCCCGAGGAGCGGCTGCTCGAACAGCTCGCTCGCGCCGCCCGGTTGTACCCGCCGCTGGAGCGGATGCTCGCCGGCGCCCGTCCGGCCCCGCTCGAGCTCGACGGTGCTGCCGCGCTGCACTTCCTCCAGGATGGTGCTTCGCTGCTCGACACCATCGGCGTCGCAGCGCTGGTTCCGCCGTGGTGGCGGGAGTCGAAGCGTCGGCTGGGGGCCCGTCTCCGGCTCTCGACCCCGAGCCCGACGGGCGGGGTGACAGGAGGCGAGCTCGGTCTCGCCGGCCTGGTGCGCTATCGCTGGGAGATCGCGCTGGGCGACGACTCGCTCGACGCCGAGGAGTTGGCCGAGATGGCCCGGCTCAAGCAGCCGCTCGTACGGGTCAAGGGCCGGTGGACGATCGTCGACCAGCGCGATGTCGACGCAGCGCTGCGCTTCCTGCGCAAGCGGGCCAAGATCGATGCCGCGATCCCGGCGGGCGACGAGCGCGAAGGCTTCGACGGTGCGATGTCGGTCACCGATGCCCTGCAGGCCGCACTGGGTGTTCGGCCGTCGGAGACCGGGCTCAACGTGGTCGGCGTCGCGGCTGACGGCTGGCTGGGTGATCTCCTCGACGGGAGCGCTGAGCGCAGGATCGAGCTCGGCACGGCGCCCGCCGGGTTCTGCGGGACGCTCCGGCCCTATCAGGAGCGGGGTCTGGCCTGGTTGCGCTTCCTCGCCGTCCTCGGGGTGGGAGCGTGCCTCGCCGACGACATGGGTCTGGGCAAGACCGCGCAGCTCCTGGCCTTGCTGGTGGCCGAGCAGGAAGCGCCACGCCCCGAGCTGACCGCCGTGGCGTTGCTGGCTCCCGCCCGACCCAAGACCCGGGCCCGATCCGTCGCCCGGTCTGCGCCAACGGCGGAGTCGACTCCGTCCACGACGCCCGAGCCGCTGAACCCGGCGGCGACGGGACCCACGCTGGTCGTGTGCCCGATGTCGGTGGTCGGCAACTGGCAACGGGAGGCGCAACGCTTCGCTCCGGGCTTGCGGGTGCTCGTACACCACGGCGCCCAACGGTTGCGTGGGGCCACGTTCACCGCGGCCGTCCTCGACGCTGATCTGGTGCTCACGACCTACCCCCTCGTCGTGCGCGACCACGCCGGTCTGGCGACCGTGAGCTGGCGGCGGATCGTGCTCGACGAGGCCCAGAACGTGAAGAACCCGGCGGCTCGCCAGTCGAAGGCGGTCCGATCGTTGGTGGCGCAGCATCGTGTGGCCCTCACCGGCACGCCGGTCGAGAATCGGCTGCAGGAGTTGTGGTCGATCATGGAGTTCCTGAACCCCGGGCTCCTGGGCGCGCAGGCGCGCTTTCGCGAGCGTTTCGCGATCCCCATCGAGCGCCAGGGCGATGAAGAGGCCGCTGAGCGGCTCCGGCAGGTCACCCGTCCGCTGGTGCTACGCCGTCTGAAGACCGACAAGACGGTGATCGACGATCTGCCCGAGAAGATCGAGATGAAGGTGTTCTGCAACCTGACGGCCGAGCAGGCGTCGCTCTACCAAGCGATCGTCGACGATGCCATGGATCGTCTCGACGAGCGCGATGGCATGGCCCGCAAGGGTCTGGTGCTCGTGACCATGCTCAAGCTCAAGCAGGTGTGCAACCACCCGGCTCACCTGCTCGGTGACCACTCACGCCTCGATGGCCGTTCGGGCAAGCTCGAACGTCTCGTCGAGACGCTCGAAGAGGTCGTGGCCGAGGGAGACCGGGCTCTCGTGTTCACGCAGTACGCGGAGATGGGCGAGCTGCTGCGACCGCACCTCCAGGAGCGCCTGGGCGTCGAGGCCTTGTGGTTGCACGGCGGCGTTCCGAAGAAGCACCGTGACACGATGGTCGAGCGGTTCCAAGCGCCGGGCGGCCCGTCGATCTTCCTGCTCTCGCTCAAGGCTGGAGGCACCGGCTTGAACCTCACCGCAGCCAACCACGTGATCCACTTCGACCGGTGGTGGAACCCCGCGGTCGAGGAGCAGGCCACCGACCGGGCGTTCCGCATCGGCCAGGTCCGTAACGTGCAGGTGCGCAAGCTGATCTGCGTCGGGACGCTCGAGGAGCGCATCGACGCCATGATCGAGCGCAAGCGGGCCTTGGCCGATCGCATCGTGGGCACGGGCGAGTCGTGGCTCACCGAGTTGTCGACCTCCGAGCTGCGCGAGGTCTTCGCGCTCTCCTCCGAAGCCATGAGCGAGTAGGACGACCATGGCCTTCCCGCCTTCCCGGTATGAACGTCCGCCGATATCGCCTCCACCGATCGCCGTCGACGGCATC
Source organism: Actinomycetota bacterium (assembly GCA_009886115.1). Classification (GTDB taxonomy): domain Bacteria; phylum Actinomycetota; class Acidimicrobiia; order IMCC26256; family VFJJ01; genus VFJJ01. Next base: position 40,997 of record VFJJ01000019.1, on the reverse strand, counting down.
AAGGCCCGGAGCCAGCGCGGTCCGATCGGCGAGCACTGGTGGTCGAAACGCTTCACCGCCGTGCTCGAGTCGTTCGGGATGGGCGCCCGGCTGGTCCGGGGCCGGCGGTACGCCCGCCTGGGTCAGGTCGTGTCGATGAGCATCGACCACGGAGTGGTCACCGCGACCGTGCAGGGCTCGCGGCCCAGGCCCTACAAGGTGTCGGTGGCGCTCACGCCTTTGTCGGACGACGACTGGGCCCGGGTCACCGTGGCGATGGCCGCCCGGGCGGCGTTCATCGCGCACCTGCTGAGCGGCGAGATGCCGGACGCGATCGAGGAGGCGTTCACCGAGTCGTCCGTGTCGTTGTTCCCTACCCGTCCGGCTGACATGCGCACCGACTGCTCGTGCCCGGATTCGGCCAACCCCTGCAAGCACATTGCGGCCGTGCTGTTCCTCCTGGCCGAGGCCTTCGACGACGACCCGTTCCTCATCCTCGCCTGGCGTGGGCTCGGGCGCGACGACCTCCTCGATCGCCTGCGCCAGCTCCGGTCGGCGAGCGTGCGGTCCGCGGCTGCCGCGCCGACGGCTCACCAGAGCGCTCGCCGAAGCTTCGACCTCGGCTGGCCGTCCGTGGAAGCGACGACCGTCAACGCCGCGCAGGGCTCGGGCTCGGGCTCGGGCTCGGGCTCGGGCTCGGGCGGCGAGGCCGCAGGCTCGGCTGCCACGCGGGAGTTCTGGCGTCAGGGCACCATCGAATCGCCCGTGGGCGCGGCCGCGGCGTCGGTCCCCGATGCCTTGCTGCGACTGCTCGACCCACTTCCGCTCACCGTTGCCGAGCGCCCCGTCATCGAGCTGCTCCGCGGCGCCTACGAGGTGCTGGGCGAAACGCCAGACAGCGGTTGATCGGCCTCGCCCGGCGGGCTTGGCGCTCCGAGCAGCCGGAGTGACCGGGAGGCGGCGAACCAGATCGCGAAGGACGCCATGGCGGTCCCTCCGATCAGCACGGTCGTCGTCGGGCCGAGCCAGGCGCTGAGCAGGCCACCGGTCACGGCTGCGATCGGTACGCCGCCGGTGTTGACCATCGTGAACAGGCCCAGGACGCGACCGCGGTACCCGTCAGGCGTCATCATCATGATCACCGTCGTCGACGGGGCCATGAACGAGAAGAATCCCAGCCCGAACACCGCGAGGCAACACACCGAGAGCGTGAGGTTGCGCGAGAACGACAAGGCCACGATGGCCAGGCCAGCGGCCATGGCGCCGTTGGTGATCGTCAACCGTCGCTGACGATCGGTGTTGATCTCGGTGGCGATGAAGGCCCCGACGACGGCACCGAAACCGGTGGCCGACGACAGCATGCCGTACGCCGAGACGCCCCCGTCGAGCACGTCCCGAGCGATCACCGGCATCAGCGCCGCATGGTATGGAAACAGCGCCAGCACGCCGGACAGCATCACCAGCCGGCGGATCACCGTCTCGCTGCGGGCGTAGGCCGCGCCCCGGCGGAGGCTGGAGAGGAAGGGTTCCGCGGCGACGCCCGTGGCGCGCGTCCCCTCGGGACGTACAGCGGCCCAGGCCACCACGACGGCCAGGAAGCTGAGCCCGTTGAGGTAGAAGGCCCAGTCGAGGCCCCACGCTCCGATCGCCACCCCTCCGACCGAGGGTCCGGCGATGCGAGCCAGGTTCATGGCCGTCGTCTGGAACCCGACCGCCTGCGGAAGCTCCGCCGCCGGGACCAGCGCGGGCACCACCGCCTGCGAGGCCGGGGCGGCCATGGCGTTGGCCGTCCCCAGGATCAGGCTGAGCACGAGCAGCCAGGCCACGGTGATCGTCCCACGGGCGACCATGAGCCCGATCACGATCGGGGGGACGGCCATGAAGAGGTTCATGGCGAGGACGACGCGGCGCCGGTCGTACCGATCGGCGACGACGCCGGCGATGGGGGTCACGAACAGGAACGGGGTGAACTGCGACGCAAAGGCCAGACCGAGCACGAGCGTCGAGTCGGTGAGCTCGCGGGTCGCCCAGCCCAGACCCACGTACTGCATCCACGTCCCCAGGTTCGACACGGCGTTGCCCACCTGGACGAGCGCGAAGTCCCGGTGGCGCAGCACGCGAAACGACCGGGGGACGATCATGTCCGGCTCGGGGCCCGTGTGGAGACGGGAGCCAGCGCGGGAATCAGCACTCGGGATGGCACCAGCGCCGGCATGTCACGACCCCATTCTCTCAGGCCCGCGAGCGATAGCCTCGACCCTCGGCGGGGAGGCCCCATGGGCGACGATCACGGTGGCGACGCAAAGGTTCGAGCGGCGGTCGACGGTCTCGCCGTCTACGAGTTCCCGACGGTGGCGTACACCGCGCCGAAGCCCTTGGCCGAGGCCCGCGTGGCGATCGTCACCACGGCCGGGCTCCGTACCGACGGCTCGCTGCGCTGGATGGCCGGCGATCAGTCGTTCACCGTGATCGCCGACCCGCTCCCCACGACCATCGACGGCGGCTCGGGCTCGGGCTTGGGCCACATGTCGGGCTTGGGCCTGGGCCACATGTCGCCCAACTTCGATCGCAGCGGCTTCATGGCCGACGCCAACGTGGTGTTCCCGATCGATCGTCTCCATGAGCTGGCGGGTCGCGGCGTGATCGGCTCGGTGGCTCCGCGGCACATCTCGTTCATGGGCGCCCAACTCGATCACGAGCTCTCGACCATGCGCCTCGACACCGGCCCGGCCGCCGCGCAGCTGCTCATCGACGACGAGGTCGACGTCGTCCTGCTCACCCCCGTCTGACCGCTGTGCACGCGCACCGTGGGTGTGCTCGCACAGATCTTCGAGGCCGCCGGGATCGCGACGGTGGCGTTGGCATCGGTGCTCGGTCAGGCCCGACGTATGCGGGCCCCGCGAGCGCTCTACTGCGAGTTCCCGCTGGGCCGCCCGCTGGGCCGTCCCCTTGATCCCGAGTACCAGCACGGCGTGCTGGCGGCGGCGTTCGCGCTGTTGGCCACCCCGGCCGACGAGATCCCGGTGCTCGCTCACTTCCCCGACATCATCGTCGCCGAGGCCGACGAGGCCCTGTCGTGCCCGCTCCCGCCTCGCTTCGATGCCGGGGTGCCAGCGGCGGTCGACGAGGCCCGAGGACTGCTGGCCGCGTATCGGCGGACCTTCGAGCGCACCGGTCGCACGTCGCTGGGCAAGGTGCTCACGGCCGAGCAGGTCCCCGACGCGCTCGGGAGGTTCGCTGCCGTGGCCGACGGGCTGGCGTGGAAGGAGGCGGCGATCCCGGGTGATCCGATCTCGTGTGCCGCCGACATCAGGGCGTTCTACGAGGAGGCTGCGCTGTCACTCGTCGCTCACGTGCCCGCAGCCCGTCAGACCGAGGGCTGGTACGTCGACCAGACCGAGGCCGGCCGGGTCATGAAGCGCGCGCAGACCGCCATGAAGGCCGGCGGCGCGCCCCATCCGCTGTGGTTCTACCTGCTGCCGATGAGCCGCCACGACCATCTGCGCGCGGGCACGGGATCGGGTTGATCCATGACGACGGCATGCGTGATCGCCTACGTTGACGCCTGAGCCGGCCCGACGAGGAGTTGACGATGCGCGACGTGATGAGCGGTATCCGGGTGGTCGAGGTGGCGTCGTGGACGTTCGTGCCAGCAGCCGGCGCCGTGCTCGCCGACTGGGGAGCCGACGTGCTCAAGATCGAGCACCCCGAGAGCGGCGATCCACAGCGGGGTCTGATCACCTCGGGGCTGGTCCCCGGCGGCGCCGACATACCCAACTTCATGATCGAGCAACCCAACCGGGGCAAGCGCTCCGTGGGGATCGACATGGGCACCGACGCCGGTCGCGAGCTCCTGTACCGCCTCGTCGAGACGGCCGACGTGTTCCTCACGAACTTCCTGCCCGGCCCCCGCTCCCGCCTCAAGATCGACGTCGAGCACATCCGGGCCCGCAACCCCAAGATCATCTACGCCCGCGGGACCGGCCAGGGCATCCGTGGCCCCGACGCAAGCAAGGGCGGCTACGACGGCGCCTCGTACTGGGCCCGGGGCACGGCAGGCGTGCAGCTGACGCCGGGCGACCGCGAGTGGCCGATCATGCAGACTCCGGCGTTCGGCGATCTCCAAGGGGCGCAGACGATCGCCGGGGGGATCGCCGCGGCGCTCTTCCACCGTGAGCGCACCGGCGAGGCCAAGATCGTCGACATCTCCTTGCTGGGCACGGCGATGTGGGCGATGTCGCCGTTCATCGTGGCCGCCAAGCTCTTCGACATGCCCGCCGGTGGCGGTCGCGACCGGCGCGACATGCCCAACCCGATCGTCAACACGTACCGCACCCAGGACGGCCGTTTCATCAGCCTGGTGATGCTCGAATCCGACCGTTTCTGGGGTGACCTGTGCCAGCACATCGGCCGTCCCGAGCTGATCGACGATCCGCGCTTCGTCGACTCGCGGGCCCGGGCTGAGAACGCCAGGGCCTGTGTCGAGACGCTCGACGAGGTGTTCGGGCAGCGGACCGTGGCCCAGTGGCGTGAGGCCCTCGAGACGGTGAAGGGCGTGTGGGCGGTGTACCAGACGCCGCTCGACGTGCACGACGATCCGCAGGTCGCGGCGAACGGCTACGTGCTGCCCGTCGAGCTCCCCGGTGCTTCGAAGCCGCTCGGGCTGGTCGCCAACCCCGTGCAGTTCGACGAGACGCCGTCCTCGCTCCGGCCCGCCCCCGGCCACGGCGAGCACACCGATGAGGTGCTCACCGAGCTGGGCCTGTCGATGGACGAGATCATCGAGCACAAGATCAGCGGCGCGATCCTGTAGCGGCTCCGTGTCGCTCCGTGGTGTCGTGACCCGGTTTCGAGCCGTCGCTCCCCGGGACCACCCTGCCCGCAGCTGTCACTGTCGTCGCCTGACCAAAGCCTCGGTCGGGCCACCGACGCGTCAGACGTGGCGCAGGCATGCAACGTGCGCCAGGGTCGTCGCAGAAAACCCAGGCGGGACCACCTCCGTGATCGTTGCGCTTGCCCGATGCCGGAGACGGCAGGGGAGAACTCGGCTCCCCGCGAGTGACCGATGTGTATTCTGTGCGTATGGCGCGAGTCAACATCTCGGTACCTGACGATGTCATCGCCCGGGCGCGTGCGGAGGGCCTGAACGTGTCGCGCGTGGCGACCGGGGCCCTCGTCGACGAGCTCGATCGGCTGGGCAAGGTTTCCGCGCTCGACACGTATCTCGCGGAGCTTGAGGTCGAGCTCGGCCCGATTCCCGCCGAGGAGGCTGCCGCGGCAGCGACCTGGGTTTCGCAGGTGCTTTCGAAAGAACCGCCGAGCGCCCGACGTCGGCGTCGCAGCGCATGACGCTGATCCTCGACAGCGGTGGTGTGAGCGCCCTGGCCGGGAATCGGGCCCGCCTGAGCGAGCTGCGACGACGTGGGGTGTGGCCGCCGGAGGTCCCGACCGTGGTGTTGACCGAAGCGCTCACAGGCGACCACCGCCGTGACTTCCATGCGAACCACATGCTGGGGATGTGCCTGGTCCGCGAGGTGACCGAACAGCTCGCCCGGGATGCGGCAGCGTTGCGTTCAACCACCGGTCGCGCCGCCTCGATCTCGGCGGTCGATGCGGTCGTTGCGGCGCTCGCCGCCCGTTCCTCGAACCCTGTCGTGCTCACCAGCGACCCGGATGATCTCACGCTTCTCGTTCGTGATGTGCAACCTCGCGTCGTCGTCGTCCGGGCCTGAGCCTGACGGGACGGTCATCGGTCGCCGGGCCTCGATCTCGGCGGTCGCTGGCGTCGGCAGCCAGGGCGACCATGCCGGCTGCGGCGGCGCCGATGCCGCCGATGGCCAGGCCGGCCCGGAGATCGATGAGCTCGCCGGCGAGGCCCGCCAGCATGCCGCCGATGGGCGTGGAACCGACGAAGGCCATGGTCCACAGGGCCATCACCCGCCCGCGCATGTCGGGACGGGCCGCGAGCTGGAGGCGGGCGTTGGCCGTGGCGACGAACGTGATGTTGGCCACGCCCGACGCTGCGAGGAGCCCGACGGCCAAGGGGAGGTTGGGCGCCAATGACGCGGCGAGCAGGAGCACGCCGAGCGCGATGGCTGCTCGACACAACCGGCGGTGATCGGACGCCGCCCGCCCGGCCGCCACGAGACCACCGGTGACTGCGCCGACGCCCATGCCCGTCATCAGCGCGCCGTATGCCCCGGCCCCTCCGTCGAGCGCCCGGGCGAGTAGCAGGACCGACACGTTCCAGTTGAACGCCAGGGTGCCGACGACGGCGATCATCACCAGCGGGACGCGAACCTCGGGCGTTTCGAGCGCGTAGCGGAGGCCGTCGCGGATGCGCCCCGTACCGGCCGGGCCAGCTCGCTCGGGTCGGTACAGCTTCGTGACATCGACGCGCATCAGTGGGACGATCACCGCTGCGAACGACACGGCGTTGATGCCGAAGCACCAACTCGTGCCCACGGTTCCGATCACCACGCCGGCGATGGCCGGGCCCACGACCCGAGCTGCGTTGAACGCCACGCTGTTGAGCGTCAGCGCGTTGGCGACCAGCTTCGGGCCGACCAGCTCGATGGCCAGCGAGTGGCGGGTCGGGTTGTCGACGGTCATCACGCAGCCCGCGCAGAACGCACACAGCCCCAGGCTCCACATGCGGGCGGCGCCCATGGCCGAGAGCACCGTCAGCGACGCAGCGACGCCGGCGAAAGCCGCCTGCGTCGCCACGAGCAGCCGCCGCCGGTCGTAGCGGTCGGCGATCACGCCACCGATCATGCCGCCGACGAGAGCCGGGCTGAACTGCAGGACGGCCATGATCCCGAGCTCGACACCGCCGCCACCGAGGCGCACGACCATCCAGCCCAGCGCGATCGTCTGCATCCACGACCCGGTCTGCGAAACGGCCGCGCCGAAGAAGTACGAGCGGTAGTTGCCCACGGCCAGCGCGGCGAACGTGCCTGAACGCCGATCGAGTCGGGACATTGGTGTGGAGTTTCACACGCGGTGCCCGCACAACCGACGCCGAGCGCATCTCGAAGCCCACCGCATCGGCGCGAAAGATGGTCTTGCGCGGTCTCACCGATGGTTCTAAGGTGCCAGGACGCCTTCACCGGGAGTGGCCCATGCCGTCAGATCTGCTGCGCTCCGAGTTCGCCGTCGACACCACGACCGCCGTCGACACCACGACCGTCGTCGACACCACGACCGTCGTCGAGATCCGCCAACGTCGAGACCGCCTCCACCGGGCGATCGTCGCCTTGGAGGAGTCGCTCATGTCGTCACCGGCCGATGCGACGATCGACCTGGCGATCCACGGCTGCATCGTTACCTTGCAAGCGGTGTTCGACCAGCACGTGTGCGCAACGGAGGCTCCCGACGGGCTGCTGGCCGAGACCGTGGAGCACGCACCCCGCATGGTGCGCGCCGCCGAGCGCATCCGCGACGACCATCGCGAGATCGCGACCTTGCTCGAGACCGCCCTCGCCGCGGCCCCTGTTCGGGGCGCGCACCTCGTCTCCCTGCTCGCCCGCCTGCACCGCCACCGCCATCTCGGTGCCGACTTCGTGTACGAGGCCTATCACGTCGACCTGACCGGGGAGTGAGCGGGTCCGAGTTCAGGTGACGGCTGCACGCGGGCCGGCGTCGGTCGGAGGGTCGGCGTCCCGCCGCCGCACCGGGGTCGTAGCTCCCGTCCGGGCGCCGGTCATCGGCCTACGCTGTCCGGGTGAGCGAGCGGGGTGTCGTCATCGGGGGCGCTGGCGCCGTGATGCAGCGTCTCGACGACCCGATGGCCGCCGTCGAGGCCGTCGAGCTCATGGCGCGGGCCGTCGACGCGGCGTCGGTCCCGAGTTTGGTGCGTCGGGCCGATGTCGTCATGGTCCCGACCGGGATGTGGGGCTACCGCGACGCCGGCCGGCTCGTGGCTCGCCGGGTGGGCGCCGATCGGGCCCGGACCGTCCGCAGCGAGATCGGCGTGTTGCAGACGACCCTGCTGAACCGGGCCGCGGCCCTCATCGCCGACGGGACGGCGGAGGTGGTCGTGGTCGTCGGGGGCGAGGCCCGCTTCCGGGCGCTCCGATCGGCGATCACCGGCGTTGCCGTCTCCGAGACCGCACAGGGCCCCGACGAGCCCGATTCCCGTCCCGACGAGATACTCGAGCCTGCCGCCGACATCATCTCGCCGTACGAGATCGCCCGCGGCCTGGTGGCGCCCGTGCAGCACTACGCCATGCTCGACAACGCCATGCGGGCCCACGACGGCCAGGCGATCGCCGAGCACGCCACCTCGATCGCGCAGTTGTGGGCATCGTTCAACTTGGTGGCCCAGGGCAACGCCGATGCGTGGCACCGCGTGCCCATGGGGCCGTTGGAGATCGCGACGCCATCGCAGCAGAACCGTCCGCTGGCCTTCCCGTACCAGAAGTGGCACAACTCGCAGTGGAACGTCGATCAGGCGGCTGCGGTGGTGCTGTGCTCGCTGGCGGCTGCTCGTGACGCTGGTGTCGACCTGGGTTCGGCGGTGTGGGTGAAAGCCGGGACCGAGGCCAACCAGATGGTGCCGGTCTCGGCCCGCGGCGAGCTCTGGCGTTGCCCGGCGGTCGAGATCGCCGGGCAACGGGCGCTCGGACTGGCGGGTCTCTCACTCGCAGACGTCGACCTCTTCGAGATCTACAGCTGCTTCCCCGCTGCGGTTCGCCAACAGGCCCGGGCCCTCGGCCTCCCCGACGACGGGAGCCGGGCGCTCACCGTCACCGGCGGGATGACCTTCGCCGGCGGGCCGCTCAACAACTTCGTGCTGCAGGCCACCGTGAAGATGGTCGAGGCGCTCTTGGCACTCGGCCCCGGGGCGCACGGGCTGGTGACCGCGGTGAGCGGGATGCTCACCAAGCAGGGATTCGTCGTCCTCGGGACGGGATCAGGCGCACGATCGGCTGTTTTCTCGCCCGGGACCAGTGCCGGCACTGATCGACGGCACGCCGAGCCCGGGTTTGCCTTCGCCGACTGCACCGCCGAAGCTGCTGGCGCGACACCTGTCCGAGCTCTCGTCGGCGAGCACGCCGGCGAGGGCACGGTGGCCACCTACACGGTGTTGTACGACGGCCTCACACCCGCGACGATCGCCGCGGTGATCGATGTCTCGCCCACCGAACGGGTGGTCGCGCTGTGCCACGACCCGGTCTCGGCCGGGGAGGCGACGCACGTTGAGCTTTGTGGCCGCACGGTGTCCGTCGACGGACACGACTTCGCAGTGCTCTGACGCACTCCCCAACTCCATCGAGCAGTGCTCAGAACGACGTCCTGTGCCACGTCCATCTGACCGTGCTCGCAGGGGTTGGCGCTCTGCGGACCGGGCGTGCATTCGGGAGCTGGCATGATCGGGGGATGAACCGTGCCCTCCAACCGGACGGTGTCGCCGCTCCTGCGGCCGCGTACGCCCTCGCGGTCCTGAGCGAGCAGCCGGCGAGGATCCTCCACACGTCGGGCATCGTGCCGGTCCGAGCCGACGGGACGGTGCCCGAGTCGCTGGCAGAGCAGGCGGCCACGGTCTGGGCGACACTCGCTGCGCTGGTGGCGGAAGCCGCCATGGCCATGACCGACATCGTCTCGATCACCACGTACGTCGTGGCCGGCAACGACCTCACGACGGTTATGGCCGCCCGCGACTCGGCGCTCGGAGGGCACCGGGCCTCGTCGACCCTGGTCGTGGTCCCCGCCCTGGCCCAATCGGCATGGCGCATGGAGATCGCGCTCGTCGCAGCTTCCTGATCCCTCCGTCACCGAGACGGTGAAACAATGAGCGGGTGCGCCTGCTCGGGTTCGGACGGCGGTCGAGTGACGAGTACGAACCGGTTCCCCTGACGCCGGTCGTGGCCGAGGCCCTGCGCCGGGCCCGGATCGAGATCGACGAGCTGGTGCGTCGTGGCGCGGTGTCGCGCCGCGACGTGCTCCGCTCGGCGGCGGCATCGGCTGCGGTGCTCTCGGCCTTGGCCGCCTGCACCAACGAGGAGCGAGCGGCCACCAACGGCCGATCGTCGACGCTCCCCACGTCATCGCCGGGCGGGACCTTCGATACCCCCGCCTCGCGCACCACGTCGAGCACGTCAGCGGCGACGGTGATCGACCCCGAGGCCGCGACGACCGTCCTCGATACTCCGCTGCCGGGCGGGATGATCGTCGACGTGCAGCTCCACTTCCTCGACGAGCAACGCAACGCCGACGGCGGGTTCGGTGCCGGTTTCCCGCAGGCCGATTGCCCCCGGGGGAGCGTGGCCGCGTGCTTCGCGCTCGAGGCGTTCCTCGATCTCGTCTTCGACCAGAGCCAGACGCATGTCGGCGTGCTCTCGGGGCTTCCCATCGCCGACCGCACCAGCGCCCTGGCGCTCGACATCATGGACCAGGCTCGCGTGACGCTGGCCGACTCAGAGGCCGGCACCGGGACCGGCTCCGGCTCCGGCGCAGGAGGTGGCGGTCGGCGCCTCCTCCTGCAGGCGCCCGTGTTCCCGGCGACCGGTGAGCTCGCCGCCGTGCTCGACGCCATGAGCCACGACGCCGCCACGTATCCCGTCGCCGCGTGGAAGACCTACACCCATGCACCCGGCGCCTTCCGACTCGACGATGAACGGGGGGCGGCGATGCTCGCCCGAGCCGTCGAGCTCGACCGGCCCATCGTGGCCGTGCACAAGGGCCTGAGCGGCGAGGACCCGGCAGCCTCCCCCGTCGACGTCGGACCGGCGGCGCGCGACCACCCCGAGGCTCGGATCGTCGTCTACCACTCGGGATGGGAGACGTCCTCACCCGAGGGCCCGTACGACCCGACTCGTGCGCTCGGCGAGCAACGCGGGGTCGACCGCTTGATCGGCTCGCTGGCGGCCGAGGGGATCGGCCCGGGCGCCAATGTGTACGCCGAGCTCGGCAGCACCTGGTTCAACCTGGCGCACGACCTCGATGCCGCGGCACACGTCCTGGGCAAGCTGCTCGTGAACCTCGGACCCGACCGCATCCTGTGGGGAACCGACTCGATCTGGTACGGCTCGCCGCAGCCCCAGATCGACGCCTTCCGCACCTTCTCCATCTCCGAGGAGTACCAGGAGCGCTTCGGCTACCCGGCGCTCACCGACGCGGTGAAGGTCCGCATCCTCGGCTCCAACGCCGTCGAGCTCTATGGCCTGTGATGCGCAGCCCGGGCCCGCGGAGTCGGGCTGTGGTGCGAGGCGAGTCCAGCGCGAGTTCTTCTTGTTCGAGCAACAAGAAGAAATCAGTCGCTCGAGGCGTATCGGCTGCACGCTCGTGTCACACTCGAAGCATGAGCGAACACCGTGACGAACAGAACGTGGCGCAGATCCTCGTGGGCATCTCCTTCGCGGACCGGTTCCGTGCCCAAGAATTTCTGACCGCAGCGATGGGGCTTGCCGCCAACGGCAAGTTGACGCTGAAGGATGCCGTGACCGTGGTCAAGGATCAGGACGGCTCGACGCACGTGCACGAGACCATCGACCCGCAGCCCGGTCGAACGGCTCTGTCGGGGGCGTTGTGGGCCGGCCTGTTCGGCCTCATTCTCGGCGGGCCCGTGGGGTGGATCGCCGGGCTCGCAGTGGGAGCCGGAGCCGGGGCCGGAGCAGCCAAGCTCATCGACCTCGGCATCACCGACGAGTGGGTCGACTGGTTCAAGCAAGCGGTCCAACCCAACTCGGCAACGGTCGCTCTGCTCGTCGAGAATCTCGACCGCGACGCGCTGGTCGCCGAAGCTGACCGTTTCACCGGCGCTGAGCTGGTGTACGCGAACCTCGACAACCTCACGATCAGCCGGCTCCAGGAAGCCCTCGGCGAGCACGTCCACACCGAGTATCACGCTCACTGACCCTGGCTCACGGACCTGGCTCGCTGAGGACCCGGGCTCGCTGATGCTCAGCGGTGTTCAACGATGCACCGCGACGTACACCGATGGTTCAGCGGGGTTCAGCGGGGTTCAGCGCGTTCGGTCGCGAGGTGGGGGACGGCGGCGAGCGACCGCAACAGGTCGTTGAGGTGGGTGCAGCAGCGCAGCCCGTTCAGCGTCTCGAGCACCGAGGTGCGCAGCCCGCGCGCCGCCAGCCCGGCGAGATCGCCCACGTTCTCGGCCGCGGCCGGGCATTCGCTGTGCGGCAGCACGTGCGCGGTGGCGGTCATCGAACCCACGGTGCACGCGTCGCCCGTCCCCGAGAAGTCACCGCGCACGGTGTACTCGTGGAGGCCACCGTCGACGCCGTCGGCCAGGACATGACTGTCGCGGAACCAGGCCTCGACGTGGAACGGGTCGCCGGGGTGAACGTCGATGCGGCGATACCGGCGCATGCTCCCGGGCGGGACGGGGAGCAGCGGTAGCACCGCCAGGGGAGCCTGGACGTGCGGGGACGGCGGGACCGGGGGCGTGGTGGGAACCGGCATACCGGTCTTGGTCCGCAGGCCGACCATCATCGAGCCGTCGGAACGCCAGCCCGAGCAGATGTCGGCCTTGAGCAACGCTGCGTTGGACGGTACATCGGGCCGTTGCGTGGGGTCGACGCGGTCGCGGCCCGCCGCGTGCGCGACCATCCACGCGAAGCCGCTGATGAGCACGGCCACGGGAACGTCATCGAGGATCTGGCCGAGCGGTTCGTCGCGCCGATCGGGCACGGCTGCCCCGGCCGCGGCCCGGAACCCCTGGCGCACCGACCGGCCCACGAGGCCGTGGGCGCGCTCGTCGTCTGGCGTGACGTCGAGGCGGACGAGCTGGTCGGCCTCGTTCACCCAGCCGGTGAGGGAAGCCTCGGCCACCAGGTGGAGATGCCCGTCCCGGTCGCACACCACGTCACGGGCCCGGGCCTGGAGGAGCAGCTTGGCCGGCGTGCCGTCGACCGTCTCCGACCCGGGCCACGACATGTCGATCGCCGTGCACCGACGGACGGCCCCCGGTGGGAGCTGGGGTACCTCGATCGACGGGCGCTTCGGCGGCGGCGGAAACCCGAGCGGGGACGTCGTGTCTGCGGTCACGAGGCCATGCTGTCAGGCCCGGCTCTTGGCCGACCGTTCGAGGGCCTCGCCGATCTTGAACACGCGCAGCGCGTTCTCGCGGAGGAACTTGGGCCACACCTCGTCCTTGAAGGGCACCTTGGGCATGTCGCTGAACTGGCGCTCGAGGGTCAGGCCCGCCGGGAAGTAACCGCAGTACATGACCTTGTCGGAGCCCCGGGTATTCGCGTAGTTGATGATGTCCTTGGGGTAGTGCTTGGGTGCGAAAGCGCTCGTCATATAGTGCAGGCCTGGCCACTTGAGCATGAGTTTGACGGCCAGCGCTGTCCAGGGCTCGGCCCCATGCATCATGACGATCTTCAGCTCGGGGAAGTCGTAGCACACCTGGTCGAATCGCATCACTTCCTGGGGCCAGCTCGGCATGCGGGGACCCACGATGCCACCATTGATACAGATGGGGATGTCGAGTTCCACGCATTTCATGTAGATGGGGTACATCAACTTGGCGTCGACGGCCACCTGGGGGAAACAGCCACAGGGAAAGCAGGTGACGGCGACGATGTCGTGCTCGGCCTTGGCCTGGTCCATCTTCCGCAGCGTGTCCATGCCCAGGTTGGGGTCGACGCCCATCGAGAGCACGAACCGGTCGGGGTGCTCGGCCTTGGCCCGGATGCCCTTGGGGCTCATGTGGGTCTTGGCGACCCGGATCCCGAAGGCATCCATCTTCTCGAGCACCCAGGCCACCGGGTCGACATCGGGGGCCACGACATCGGGTACGTCCTTGAACATGTACTGCGCCGGGAACTCGAACTCCTCGACGCTCTGCGCATCCTTCAGCAGCGGACGGAAGAAGTCGTAGGCGGCCTTCTTCTCCTCGACGCTCTGGTAGGGGAACCCGATCCCCAGGTCGACGATCCCGATGTCGGTGGGCATGGCCATGGTCGTTGTCGCTTTCGGCTCGGGGGCGATCGGGGGCGGTCGGGGCGGTCGTGCGCGGCGCTCAGCCGGCGGTGACGCCGCCGTCGGCGGCCCAGACGGCTCCGTGCACGTTTGCGGCGTCGTCGCTGCCGAGCATGGCGATCACCGCGGCGACCTCCTCGGGCTGGGCCATGGCCCGGAAGCCCGTGTAGCGGGCCATGAGCTCGAAGTCGGGATCACGGGGCATCACGTACCCGGTCGTGAGCGGGGTGACCATGCCGGCGGGCGCGACGGCGTTGATGCGGATGGGCTCCCTGATGAACTCCATCGCCAACGACTTGGTGATGCCGATGACCCCGAACTTCGAAGCGTTGTATGCGGCCGCGTAGCTCACGCCCATGAGACCGGCGTTCGAGGCCACGTTGACCACGTTGCCGTGCGAGGCGAGAAGGTGCGGGATCGCGGCCTGGCACATGAAGAACGTGCCCTTCAGGTTCACGTTGAGCTGGAGATCCCAATCGGCCTCGGTCACGTCGTCGAGACGGGCCGAACGGATCAATCCAGCGCAGTTCACGAGCACGTCGAGCTTCCCGAACGCGCTCACAGCGGCGGCGACGGCATCCCGCCCGGTCGCCGGCAGCGAAACGTCGCCGGTGTGCTGTCTCATCTCGGCTGTGCCGCCACTGGTCTCGACGGACGCCTTGGCCACGAGGTCGGCCGTCTCGGCCAGCCCGGCTGCACTCACATCGACGCCGAGCACCATGGCCCCTTCCGAAGCGACGCGCACCGCGACCGCCCGGCCCAGCCCCGATGCGGCCCCCGTCACCAACACGACCTTGCCGTCGTAGCGCCCCACAGGCTCTCCCGCGTTCTGGTGTCCGCACGCACGCCGCTCGTCGGCGTCGTCGGAGTGCCCGGACACTACGCCGCGGCCCCCGCAGCCCGCAGCCTGGGGACAGCCTGTTCTCGCGGGAGCTGACAGGTGTGCTCAGCTCCCGAACCTCAGCTCCAGACGAGGGGGAGGTACTCGATCTGGCGGAGGGCGGGGGTGTACTCGAGGTCGGTGTCGGGGGCCAGCGAGTACGAGGGGATGCGGCGGTGCCACTCGCGCATCGCGACCCGGAGCTCGAGGCGGGCGAGGTGCGAGCCGAGGCAGCGGTGCACGCCGCCGCCGAAGGCCACGTGGGGGTTCGGGTTGCGCAGGAGGTCGACGGTGTAGCCGTCGGGGAAGAGCGTTTCGTCGGTGTTGGCTGCGCCGACGAGCACGGAGATCTTGTCGCCCGTGTGGATGGGGCAACCGGCGAGCTCGGTGTCGGCCACGGCGATGCGGGCCACGCCGGGGACCGGCGACTCCCAACGAAGCAGTTCCTCGATGGCCGAGGGGATGATCGCCGGGTCGGCCACGATCTGCTCACGGTGCTCGGGATGCTGCGCCAGGTAGGCGTAGAAGCAGTCGAGCGAGTCCGTCACGGTGTCGAGGCCGGCGATCAGGAGCAGGAAGCAGATGTCGAGGATCTGGTCGCGCGTGAGGCGAACCCGATCGCCGTCCTCGTTGATCTCGGCGTCGAGCAGCTTGCTGAGCAGGTCGTCGCGCCGCTCGATCTCGCGCTGGTCGAGGATCTTCTCGAAGTAGGCGTACATCTCCTGCGCGATCTCGGTCCGGATCCGGGTCTGGGCGTCGAGGTCGAGCGACGCGTCGTGGCCGCCGGGACGGATGATGCCGTCCTTGAAGCGCAAGAAGAGCGCCAGGTCTTGGGAAGGGAGCCCGAGCAGGCGCATGAACACGGTGCAGGGCAACGGGACGGCGAAATCGGTGTTGAAGTCGCACGATCCGTTGGCAATGAACGTGTCGATGAGCTCGTTGGCCAGCTTCGCGACGTCGGCCTCGAGCTCGGCCATCACGCGGGGGGCGAACAGCGGGTCGAGGAGCTTCCGGTAGTTCTTGTGTTGCGGCGGGTCGATCTGCAGCGGGATGAGCGGGCGGACGTTGCCCAGATCGACTGCGTCCTTGTTCGACGAGAACACGGCCGGGTTGCGGAAGGCCTGATTGATCACGTCCCACCGGGCCAGCACGACCATGGTGCCGATCTTCACGACCGGCGCCTCGGCCCGCATGCGCCGGAAGTACTCCTGGGGCTCCTTCGAGAACTCGGCGCTCATGATGCCAGCGGCCAGAGCCATCGCGGTATCGCTCGACGCGTCGAGCGGGGCTGTGTCGCCGGGGCTTCCGTAGGCCATGATCGCTCCCTGTGTTTGGTGGACCTGTCGATGCTCGGCCCGTCGTTCGCATTGCGGCTGTTGGTCGGATGCCCATGGACCCGGCCACCTCGACTGACGCGGGCGTCAGGTTAGCGTGCGTTCCGTCGTGGGGATCCGGCGGTGACGGGACGGGGTTTCGGCGGTGACGCAGCGGTGAGAGGCCAGGGAGGGGGGTGACGTGACGGATCAGCGGCGGCAGGAGCGCCTCGTGCGTATCGCCATCGCGCTCGGTCACATGGTCGTCTCGATCACGCTCACCTCGTCGAACGTGGCCTTCCCCGACCTCAGGCGAACGTTCCCCGAGCAGTCGCTCACGAACCTGGGCTGGGTGCTGTCGACCTACACGATCGTGTTCGGCGCCACCCTCGTGCCTGCGGGCCGGTTCGCAGACCGGATCGGGCGCCGCCGGGTCTTCATGATCGGGCTCGTGGTCTTCTCGATCGGCTCGGTCGTGGTGGGCACCGCCCCCGAGCTCTGGGTCGTCATCGCCGGACGGGTCGTGCAGGGGACGGGTGCGGCGTGCATCACCCCCTCGGCGCTCGGGCTCCTGCTCCACGTGACGCCGCTCGAGCGTCGCGCTGGCGCGCTGGGATTCTTCTCGGCCACTGCATCGCTGGGCGGCGTGATCGGGCCCACGTTCGGGGCGGTGCTCATCGAGTTGTCGAGCTGGCGGCTCACGTTCCTCGTGAGCCCGCTGTTCGCCATCGTCGCCTGGTTGGCCGGACGCCGCGCCCTCCCCGACGATCGTCCGGCCGAGACGGCGGCCCGGCCCGACCTGGCCGGCATGGCGCTCATCATCGTCGGTCTGTCGAGCCTGTCGCTCGGGATCGTCCAGGGCCGGACCTGGGGTTGGGCCAGCGCCGGCGTGCTCGGAGCCTTCGCCGCTGCCGCGATCACGGTGCCTGCGTTCGTGTGGCGGGCCGGGCGCCACCCGGTGCCCATCCTTCCCTTGGCATTGTTGAAGATCAGGTCGGTGGGGGCGGGCACGGTCGCCGCTGCGGTGTACGGCGCGGCCACCGGAGCGATGCTCTTCGCCAACGTGCAGTTCCTCGTCAACATCTGGGGATACTCGGTCGTGCGGGCCGGGCTGGGCGTGTTGCCGATCGCCGTGGCGTCGATGCTCATGTCGCCGGTCACGGGACGGCTCGGGAACAGGTTCGGGGTCCGACGCGTCGGCGTTCCGGGCGCCGTCCTCGTCGGCCTGGGCGTGGCGATCCAGGCTGCGGTGCTCGAGGGCGGTGACGCGGCGTTCCTCACCCGGTTCGTACCGGCCACCGCGCTCATCGGGATGGGTATGGCGCTCACGTACCCGATGATCGCGATGGCGTGTGTGCAAGGCGTGCGGGGCATCGACTTCTCCGTGGCCAGCGCCGCGAATCGCACGGCGCTCCAGGTCGGCAATGCCATCGGGTTGGCCACGGTCATCGCCATCCTCGGGGCGTCGAATGCCGGGACGATCCGCGAGTTCCGACTAGCGTGGGTGGTGCTCGCCGTCCTCGCGCTCGGGTGCGGGCTGGCCATCGCAGCCACCGGCCCCATGCGGCGGACCGATCGGAGCGGGGCCGAACCCGTCCTGATGGCCATCTCGCCTCGTGTCGAGCCGGGCTGAACGACCCCCAGCGGGCCGGCGGCTTGCATCGGAAGGTCCGGTCGCACCAGGGTGCCGACCGGTCCGGGCGAGATGACCACGCGTGACGGGGAACGAGGCGATGGGGCTCAAGGGAGAGGCTGCGATCGTCGGGATCGCCGAGTACAGACCGGAACGGAAGTACTCGGGGCGGCCCATGTTCGACCTCGAGCAGTGGGCCGACCTGTCAGCGCTGGCCCTGGCCGACGCCGGGCTCTCCAGCCGCGACGTCAACGGGATCGTCGTCTCGCGGCTGCGGGAGTCGCCGCACTTCGTCCCGGCGACGGTGGCCGAGTACTGCGGCTGGAGCGTGAACCTGGCCGAGCACGTCGATCTCGGCGGTGCCAACTCCGTCGGGGCCGTCTGGCGGGCTGCCGCGGCGATCGAGCTCGGGATGTGCGACGTGGTCGTCGCGGCGATCGCAGGCCGTCCCCCGCCGCCGCAGCCCGACGGGGCCGTCGACCCGCTCATCGCGCGTCAGTACGCGTTCGGGGCTTCGAGCGCAGAGTGGGGCTCGCCCCAGGCCGAGTTCGAGCTGCCGTACGGGCACATCGCCCAGAACTCGGGCTACGCCATGATCGCCCAGCGCTACGGCGCGCTCTACGGCTACGACGAGAGGGCCATGGCGAAGATCGTCGTCGACCAGCGGACCAACGCCTGCGCCAACCCGGAGGCCGTCTTCCACGGCAAGCCCGTCACGATCGACGACGTGCTCAACTCCAAGATGGTCGCCGATCCCTTGCGGTTGCTGGAGATCGTGATGCCGGTGTCGGGCGGAGCCGCGGTCGTGGTGGCGTCGCGGGAGGTGGCTCGACGCACTCGGCACCGCCCGGTGTTCGTCACCGGCTGTGGCGAGCATCTGGCGCACAAGACGCCCACCTACACCGCCGACATGCTCCACACCCCGATCGGTCCGGCCGCCGAGTCGGCCTTTGCCATGGCCGGGGTGGCCCGCAGCGATGTCGACGTGGCGCAGCTCTACGACTGCTACACGATCACCGTGCTCCTCACGATCGAGGACTCGGGCTTCTGCGCCAAGGGCGAAGGCATGGCCTTCGTGCGCGACCACGAACTCACCTACAGGGGCGACTTTCCGGTCAACACCCATGGCGGCCAGCTCGGCTTCGGTCAAGCGGGCGGGGCAGGAGGCATGTCGCAGGTCGTCGAAGCCGTGCACCAGGTGCGAGGTGAGGCCGGTGACCGTCAGGTCGGCGGGTGCGACACCGCGTACGTGTCGGGCACCGGCGGGGTCATGAGCGAGCAGGGTGCGCTCATCGTGCAGGGCGGCTGAGCGGTGCCGCGATACCGCCACGCCAACGAAAAGAGTGAGCGATGACCATCACCGGGCAGCCGACGGCGATCGTGAAGCCCCGCCCCCGGCCCACGCCGACGTCGCAGCCGTTCTGGGACGCGCTGCGCGACGAACGGGTCGTCCTCCAGCACTGCCGCGACTGCGGATCGTGGGTCCACTACCCGAGGTCGCGCTGTGTCTCGTGCCTGTCGGACGCGCTCGACTGGGTCGAGGTGTCGGGCCGGGGAACCGTGTACACGTTCGCGATCGCTTGGCAGCCCACGGCCCCGCCGTTCGACGACGAGGTCCCGCAGATCATCGCCGTCGTCGAGATCGGTGCGGGCGAGGGCCCGGGCGAGGGCTCGACCGTCGTGTCGGCAGCGGGGGCCCGGATCTCCACGACGCTCGTGACCACCGAGCTCGAGCGCCTCCGGGTCGGGATGGCCGTCGAGCCGGTGTTCGACCACGGTGCCGACGGCATGACGTTGCTGCGGTTCCGCCCCGTCGACGAGGCCCCCTGAGCACCTCCCGGCCAACGCTGTAGGCACGCTCGATCTCGTTGACCTCACCCCACGACGACCAGTCGCCCCTCGACGCCTGGCCTGCTGATCACCTGCTGATCCTCTGCGACGGGTCGCGTCCGGGCGCCCTGGCGGGACGCGGTCGACCCCCGGTGCTCGGGCGCAGTCGACGACCGGTCTCAGCTGCCTTCGCAGAACCCGGCTTCGTTCGTTTCCAGGGTGTTGTCGGCGCAGCGCACGTTGGGGTTGTCGTGCGAGAAGACGCCCTTTGGGCTGTCCCATGAGGGCACGACCCAGGCGTGGACCATCCACGTCGTCGTCTCCATGAAGCGTCCATCGACCTCGTCGCACATCTCCCGGGTGATGTCGCTGTCGGCCGGGAAGGGCACCGTGATCTCGTCGCCTTGGAAGATGACGCAGACGTTGGCGTGCCGGTGCCAGTGGTCGTTCGGCCCCGAGAAGCCCTCCGGTGCTCCGCCGTCGCCCAGCGATGTCCACATGAGCCCGACGAGACGCGAGTCCGGGCTGATCCCGTCGTAGATGTACGTGTCGGGATCGGCCGGGTCGAACGCGGCCGGTCGATCACCGATGAGCACGTAGTGGGCCCCGGCGCCGGGAGCGAACTCGCCGGCCTGGACGAAACCGGCAGCCACCGCGTCGGCGACCGTCGGATACTTCAGCGCGGCCTCGCGGGCTGCGACGAGCTCAGCTGCGAGCGCGTCGCGTGTAGACCGCGAGAGCGGCTGGTCGGGCTGCTCTTCGGCGAGGTGATCGGGGTTGACGATCTCGCCAGGGGCCGCGGCTGCGCTCGAGGAGCCGCCACCGGTTCCCGTCGCGGTGCCGGCACCGGTGCCGGTGTCGTGGGAATGCCCGTCGTCGGCGACCGAGACGTCTCCGCGGGCGACAGCCACGTCGGACGGCGGACCGGGGTCGTGCACGACCGTGACGGAGCTCGGGATCGCTCCGGGCGCCATGGCTTCGCCCGGGACACTCGTCGCGTCGGCGGCAGGAGCCACCACGCCGGGGCTGTTCGTGGTCGCTGCGCCGATTGCGCCCGCTCCGGCGGCGAGGGGGCTGGCCGAAGAGCTCTCGGAGGGTCCTCCCGAGGCCGCGGCAGCGAGGGCGACACCGACCGCGATCGCCGCCGCGAGGATCGGCCCTGAGATCCTCACCCGTGACTCGGACATGCGGGCTCCTCGGAGTTGCTGATCGCTGTGAGCGCTGGCGATGTGTCCCACGAGCAGGCGCGAGGGCCGATCGTGGCTCGACCAGTATGGCAGTGCCCGACGGGGACGGCCCGAGCGCTGCGCTCGCCGCGGCCGCTACGGTTCGCGTTCATGGAGCACCCAGCAGGGACCGAGTCGGTGACCGTGCATCGCGACGCCGCCACGGCGGTCGTCGTGCTCGACAACCCCAAGGGACGCAACGCCCTGGGACTCGCGACGATGCAGGCGTTGATCGACATGCTCGACCGGCTGGGACCCGATCGCACCGTGCGGACGGTCGTCATCGAAGCGCGCGGTCCGGCGTTCTCGGCCGGTCACGACCTGAAGGAGATGGTCGGCCGTGACGATCGCTTCTACGACCGGCTCTTCGAGGTCTGCACCGAGCTGATGCTGACGATGCACCGGGTGCCCCAACCGGTGATCGCCAAGGTCGACGGGGTCGCGACCGCAGCTGGCTGCCAGCTCGTGGCGAGCTGCGATCTCGTGGTCGCCAGCGATCGGAGCACCTTCGCCACGCCGGGCGTGAAGATCGGCCTGTTCTGCTCGACGCCCATGGTGGCGCTGTCTCGAGCCGTGGGCCGCAAGCGGGCCTTGGAGATGCTCCTGACCGGTACCCCGATCTCGGCCGCCACGGCTGCCGACTGGGGCCTCGTGAATCGGGTCGTGCCCGTCCCCGAGCTCGACGCCGCCGTCGCCGATCTGGTCGCGACGATCACGGCGGCGAGCGGAGAGACCGTGGGCATCGGCAAGGAAGCCTTCTACCGCCAGGTCGAGCTCGACGAGGTCTCCGCCTACGCCTACGCCCGGCGGATCATGGCCGACAACGCGCAGACGGCCGACGCGCAGGAGGGCATCGCGGCGTTCGTCGAGAAGCGCGCTCCGTGTTGGCCCAGCGATGGATGAGCGCACGATCCCGCTTCTTTGCGTCCACGACCGCGCCGGCGATGACCGAGGACACAAAGAACGAGGGTTGCCGCCCCGCCACGCCACGACCACGACCACGACCACGACCACGAGGGAGTATGACGGTGAGCATCCGCATCGGGATCCTGTACGAGCTGGCCCAGGCCGACGGGGGCGCCGAGATGCTGGCCCTGTTCCGCCTGGGGTTCGACGACACCCGGCGGGTCTGGGCCGGAGCGGCCGAGCACCGTCCCGACATGGCCGCGGCGATCGCCCGTCTCGACGATGTCGAGCTGGTGTACCACGAGGCGGCCGGCTACCCGCGGGGTGAGCCTGACGTGTGCGCTGAGGCGTCGCGCTCGCTCGCCGCTCAGGGTGTGGTGGCGGTGATCGGTCCGGCCATCTCCGACAATGCCATCGCCTGCACCGCGGCGGCCGACGAGCTGCGCCTGCCCCATCTGAACTGGTCGGGCTCGCAACGCACTCGCAGCGACTGGATGTTCCACTACCAGATCGGCTCGCTCGAAGAAGAGGCCTACGTGATCGCCCGTCACCTCGTAGCACGGGGCGCGCGCCGCATCGTTGTCGTCGAGGAGCAGTCGATCATCGGGCGCGAGTACAACGAGTTCCTCCACGACGCCGCCGCCATCTACGGGCTGGAGCTCGTCGCCGTGGTGCCGCTCTCGGCCAGCGGCGATGATGGCGCCGAGGCCGTCGCCCGGCTCGACGCGCTCGCGGGCGGGGCGGACGGCGCGGGAATCGATGCCGTGGTCTACTTCGGGTTGGGCCTCTCGTCACGGGGCTTGGGTGTTGCGATGCGGGGACGTCCCTGGCCCGTCATCACCAACTCCGCCTTGATGTTCGGGTATGTGCATCCCGATTGGACGGCCGACTTCGAGGGCTGGGCCTACGTCGATGCCGTCCACGAGGCCAACCCCGAGCTCCAACGGCTGGCGGCGTTGGCCGGCCGCGAGACCGTCGGCCCGTCGCATCCCGGCCACTTCGACATGGCCCGCCTCGTCGCCAACGCGCTCGTCCACGCCTCGGAGGTCTCGCCGGCCGGGATGCGCGTCGGTCTCGAACGGGTCAAGCAGATCCCCGCCGCGCTCGGTGAGCCCGGCACGATCATGGGCTTCGGCAACTGGAAGCGCGGCGCCCTCGAAGGCGGTTACCTCGTGCTCCGCCGCTGGGAAGCCGGCCGCTCGGTGTTGTTGTGACGCCGGGGTGAACCGAGAAACGGCGGCGGACTGGCGGCCATCGGGTAGGCCAGCGGGGGGAGCGGTCGTGGAATCGATCAGATGCGATCGAACGCACGACCACTGCCCGTCGACACCGGCCGCCCGCCGAAGCCGATACCGACGCCGAGAAGCGGCTACTTCCGTCCCAGTGCCACGGGCTTGGAGACGGTCTCGAAGAAGTCGTTGCCCTTGTCGTCGACGACCACGAACGCCGGGAAGTCGCGGACCTCGATCTTCCAGACCGCCTCCATGCCGAGCTCGGGATACTCGAGCACGTCGACCTGGATGATGCAGTCCTGGGCCAGCCGGGCCGCCGGGCCACCGATGGAGCCGAGATAGAAGCCGCCGTGGCGCTGGCAGGCCTGGGTGACGGCCTTCGAGCGGTTGCCCTTGGCCAACATCACCAACGAGCCGCCCGCGGCCTGGAAGGCTTCGACATAGGAGTCCATCCGACCCGCCGTCGTCGGCCCGAACGAGCCCGACGCCATGCCCGTGGGGGTCTTCGCCGGCCCCGCGTAGTAGACCGCGTGGTCGCGGAGGTACTGCGGCAGGCCGTCGCCGGCGTCGAGGCGCTCTTGAAGCTTGGCGTGGGCGATGTCGCGAGCGACGACCATCGGGCCGTTGAGCGACACCCGGGTCTTCACGGGCAGCTTCGATAGGGCCGACCTGATCTCGGCCATGGGACGGTTGAGGTCGATGTGCACGACCTCGCCGCCGAGCTCGTCGGTGGTGACCTCAGGCAGGAACCGGGCCGGGTCGGTCTCGAGCTGCTCGAGGAACACACCGTCGCGGGTGACCTTTCCGAGGGCCTGACGGTCGGCCGAGCATGACACGGCCAGCGCCACCGGGCACGACGCGCCATGTCGGGGCAGGCGGATCACCCGCACGTCGTGGCAGAAGTACTTCCCGCCGAACTGGGCGCCGATGCCCGTGGCCTGGGAGATCTTGAGGATCTCGGCTTCCATCTCGAGGTCGCGGAACCCCCGTCCCGAGGCGTCACCGGACGTCGGCAGCGAGTCGAGATAACGGGCCGAGGCCAGCTTGGCGGTCTTCAACGCGTACTCGGCCGAGGTGCCACCGACCACGACGCCGAGGTGGTACGGCGGGCAGGCGGCCGTCCCCAGCGTGCGGATCTTCTCGTCGATCCAGGTCGCGAAGCTCGTCGGGTTCAACAGCGCCTTGGTTTCCTGGAACAACAGGCTCTTGTTGGCCGACCCGCCACCCTTGGCCATGAACAGGAACTTGTAGGCGTCGCCGTCGACCGCGGCGATCTCGATCTCGGCCGGCAGGTTCGTGCCGGTGTTGATCTCGGTCCACATGTCGAGCGGCGCCATCTGCGAGTAGCGGAGGTTCGACGTGAGATAGGTGTCATACACACCTTGGGCGATGGCGGCCTCGTCGCCTCCGCCCGTCACGACGTACTGGCCCTTCTTGGCCTTGACGATCGCCGTTCCCGTGTCCTGGCAGCCGGGAAGCACGCCGCCGGCGGCGATGGCCGCGTTCTTCAGCAGATCGAGCGCCACGAAACGGTCGTTGGGCGACGCCTCGGGATCGTCGAGGATGGCCCGGAGCTGGGCCAGGTGCCCCGGGCGCAGGAGGTGGGCGATGTCGCGCATCGCCTCCCGGGTGAGCAGGGTCAGCGCTTCGGGCTCCACCCGGAGGAAGGTGTGCCCTCCACCCGAGAACGTCGACACTCCAGCGCTGGTGAGCTGCCGATACGGCGTGTCGTCAGCGCCGAGGGGGAGCAGGTCCTGGTACACGAACTCGGGCAATGGTCCACCTCGGAGAGAGCGGCTGCACGTGGCGGTCACCCGGCGATCACCAGGTGATCTCCCGACAGTGTGCCGCCCCCGTGAAGCACGGGGAGCACTGGGAGCACGCGGAGCGCTTGGAGCGCTGGTCCTCGGATGTGACCGGTGGCACACTCGAATCGACCGCTTCGGCGAGCGGCGAGCGGCGACGAGAGAGGCAACGAGAGAGGCGATATGGCAGGAAACAGGGACACGCCCAAGGTGGCCATCGTGACTGGAGGCGCCAGGGGAATCGGAGAGGCGATCAGCGTTGCGCTGGCCCGTGACGGGATCCACGTGGCAGCGGGGTACTCCCGCGACAAGACAGCAGCGCAGGCGCTCGTCGAGCGACTCAGCCACGAGGGCTGCTCGGTGTCGATCCACCAGGGCAACGTCGGAGTTCCCGAAGAGTGTCAGCGTGTGGTCGACGAGGTCCTCGACCAGCAGGGCCGTATCGACCACCTGGTGAACAACGCGGGCGTCACCGTCGACCGAACCGTCAGACGGATGACGATCGACGACTGGCACGCCGTGCTGCGCATCAACCTCTCGGGCACCTTCTACATGATCAAGGCGGTGCTCGATCACATGCTCGAACGGGGGTCGGGCCGGATCGTCAACATCAGCTCGGTGATCGGTGAGAGCGGCAACATCGGCCAGGCCAACTATGCGGCGTCGAAGTCGGGACTGTTCGGGCTCACCAAGAGCCTGGCGCTGGAGACCGCTCGCCGGGGAATCACCGTGAACTGTGTGACTCCCGGTTTCATCGACACCGACATGGTTGCCGGTGTCCCGCCCGCGGTCCTCGAGGGGATCCTTGAGAAGATACCCATGCGGCGCTTGGGAACTCCCGAAGAGATCGCCCACGCCGTGCGCTTCTTGCTCGACGAGCGATCGGGCTACATGACGGGTGCGGTGCTGTCGATGAACGGTGGACTCGAGATGTGAGCGGCGACCGGTTCCAGGGGCCTTGCTCTCGGATGGCAAGGTAGAGCGTCGCGACCGGGTAGCCAGGAGGCCTTTCAGTGAGCATTTCCACGGCAGAGGCCATCGAGGAGTTCCCTGAGCCGCTCGAAGATCGGCTGGGAATCGCCGAGATCGCGCTCAATCGCGCCGACCCCGTGTCGCTCGTGCGCTCGCTCGGCAGCGCGGTCGTGGCCACGGCCCGCCGACCCCGTCGGGCCCTCCCGCTCGTCGGCCGGCTCGGTGTGGGGCTCTCGGCCGCGGGTCTGAACACGCTGGAGCGTCTGCTCGGGGGCAAGGCTCCGGGCCCCTTCACCGTCGACCCGAAGGACAAGCGGTTCACCGACGCCGCATGGGAAGGCAACGCGATCTTCCACGGGCTCCTGCAGGCCCATCTGGCGACGGTCGGCTTCGTTCGAGAGTTCGTCGACGCAGCCGAGCTCGACGAGCCGGCCGGCTCGAAAGCCGCCTATGCCGCCAAGCTGCTGTGCGACGCGCTCGCGCCGACGAACAGCCTCCTCACCAACCCGTCGGCGCTCCGCAAGGCTTTCGACACCGGAGGGACGAGCGTCGTGGCGGGCTTGAGGCTCATGACCGAAGACATGCGTACCAACGGCGGCTGGCCCCGCCAGGTCGACACCAGCCCGTTCACGTTGGGCGAGAACATGGCGGCGACGCCGGGTCGGGTGGTGTACCGCAACGAGCTCATCGAGCTGATCCAGTACAGCGCCCAGACCGAGCAGGTGCACGAGATCCCGTTCTTGTTCTGCCCGCCGTGGATCAACAAGTACTACATCATGGACCTGGCGCCGCAGAAGAGCCTGGTCGAGTGGGCGGTCCAGCACGGCCTCACGGTCTTCGCCCTGTCGTACCGCAATCCTGACTCCACCATGCGTGATACCGGTTTCGACGATTACATGCTGCGTGGGCCGCGGGCGGCCATCGACGTGATCCGCTCGATCACCGGTGCCGACAAGGTCAACACGCTGAACATCTGCCTCGGCGGCACGCTGAACACCGCCCTGCTCGGCTACCTGCAGGCCACCGGCGACGATGTCGTGCACACCTCGACGTACCTGAACTCGCTCTCCGACTTCACCGAGCCGGGCACCCTGGGCGAGGTCTTCTCCGACAAGAAGACCGTCGACGGTCTCTCGAAGCGCATGGAGGGCAAGGGCTATCTCGAAGCCAAGGACATGGCCCGCACGTTCGATCTCCTCCGGGCCAACGACCTCATCTTCCGCTACGTCGTCGACAATTGGCTCATGGGTCAGAGCCCCCCGGCCTTCGACCTGCTGGCATGGAACAACGACAGCACCCGCATGCCGGCGAAGATGCACACGTTCTATCTGCGTGAGTGCTACGTCAAGAACGCCTTGGCTCGAGACGAGCTCGAGCTGGCGGGCGAACGGCTCTTCGTCTCGAAGATCCCGAATCCCGTCTACTGCGTGTCGGCCGTCGACGACCACATCGTCCCGTGGCAGGGCGCGTACCGTTCGATGATGCTCTTCCCGGGCGAGAAGCGCTTCGTGCTCTCGACCGCCGGGCACATCGCCGGGATCGTGAACCCGCCCGGACCGAAGGTCCGCTTGTGGACCAATGACGACACGCCGCTCGAGGGTGCCGACTGGCTGGCAGGCGCGACCCAAAAGAGCGACACGTGGTGGAACGACTGGGTCGTGTGGGCCCAGGAGCATTCGGGCAAGCTCACCAAGCCCCCGTCGATCGGGAATCGGAAGTACCCGGCGTCGGGCGCCGCGCCCGGTACCTACGTGTTCGGATGACGACCACGCCGCGCTCCCAGGCAACGGCCTCGGGCCGGTTTCGCGCCGACAGCACCGAGGTCGTGTCGGTCGACGGGTTGCGGCTGCGCTGGTCGCTGCACGGCTCCATCGACGGCCGTCGTCCGCTCCTGCTGATCGGGGGGATCGGGGCGAACATCGAGATGTGGGGTCCGTTGCGCCGGGCGCTCGGTGGTCGGCCGACCCTGGCGTTCGACGCTCCCGGTTGCGGCGAATCGTCGACTCCGGCGAGCCCGGTGTCGATCGGGGGGCTCGTCGGGATGATCGCGACATCGCTCGACGTGCTCGGCATCGACGAGGTCGACGTGCTCGGCTATTCCTTCGGTGGCGCGGCCGCTCAGGCGTTGGCCCGGCGCGAGCCACACCGTGTCCGCCGTCTCGTGCTGGCCGCTGCTACCGCGGGGTGGGGTGGTTGGAAATCCCATCCGTTGGCATTGGGCGCCCTGCTGACCCCGGCCCGGTACTACACGCCGCTCGGCCAGCGCGTGGGCCGGCGGCTCTTCGGCGAGCCGGCCTCCAACACCTATCGCGAGGCCGATGCAGCTCGTCTGGAGCGTCCGCCGAGCCCGCTCGGTTACTCGTACCAGGCAATCTCGATGGCGATGTTCACCAGCTTCGCCTGGTTGCCCGAGATCACGCAGACCACGTTGGTGATCGCCGGCGAGCGCGATCGGGCGGCCCCGATCGAGAACTCCGAGGTGCTCGTGGCTCGGATCCCCGACGCTCGCCTGTTCGTCGTTCCCGAGGGAGGGCATCTCTTCCTCTTGGCCGACGACGGGGCGGCGCTGGCTGAGATCATCGACTCGTTCCTCGACGAGGCTCCAGGGCAGACGGCTCGGGCCCGACGCGGTCGCGGGCATCTCCGGTCGGTGCCGGCCTGAACTGCCCGATTGCCCTGACCCTCAGGTTGGGGGTCAGGGTCGTTTCGGGCTCAAGGACGTACCGTCACCAGGGAATCCTCGAGTGACATCCGGGTGAACTCCACTCGGGCCCACAGCATCGCGACCACGGCCGACGAGCCCATCATGGCCAGGGTGCACAGCCCACGCAGGAAGACGAAGTCCTCGGCCGGCATGCTGAGCAGCAGCCACGCCGTCAGGGCGCCCTTGGCCAGGTAGACGGCGCCGAACATCATCGACATGCGGACGAACAGGCGCTGGACCCGGGGATCGTCGATTGCCTCGTCGGGGATCTCCCAGAAGTCGTTGGCGATCTTCCATGCCAGGGGTCGTCCGATCCCTGCCGAGACGAAGAAGACCAGCGCCGTGGCGGCGGCGGTGACGACCGGCGGGACGAAGTACACCGTGAGGCTTCCCGTACTGGCTGCGACCAGGGTCTTGATGGTCAGCATCGACATGCTGACCATGAGCATCCCCGAGACCCGCCGCCGCGTCGCGAGACGCCAGGCGCAGGTACCATAGGCGCACACCAACGCCGCCACCAGGGCCGCCCACAGGCCTGCGACCTGCATCGTGATCACGAACACGGCAAACGGGGCGAGCGAGCCCTCCACGATCGCCGGCAGGGCGTGGCGCAGCATCTCGCCGAGGCTCGGGAGCGGTCGACCGTCGAGGTCTGTGGGTCGGTGGACGCGCGTGGAGGCCGGCGAGGTCATCGTCACGCCCGCTCCATCGACACGGCGGCCGGCAGACCAAAGCCCGGTCGCGTCGATTCGCACGAACGGGCCCCGGCTCTCGCCCGAGCGCCGTCGTTCGGACGGGTCTCCGGCGACCGGGTACGGTGCAGGTCACCGCCTTTCACCGCCACCGGAGGTGCGACGATGACAGCGCTCGACTACTTGGCGTTCGATGCCGACAACCACTACTACGAGGCGATCGACGCGTTCACCCGCCACCTCGATCCCAAGCTCGGCCCGCGATGCGTGCAGTGGGCGGAGATCGGTGGCCGGAAGTACCACGTCGTCGGGGGACGGGTCAGCCACGCGGTCGTGAACCCCACCTTCGACCCGGTCGCCAAGGCGGGCGTGCTCCACGAGTACTTCCGCGGCAACCCGCGCAAGCTCTCGCCCGTCGAGTACCTCAAGGAGCGTGAACCCATCCGCCCGGAGTACCGAGACCGCGACGCCCGCCTCCGGGTGATGGACGAGCAGGGCCTCGAGGCCATGTGGCTGTTCCCGACGCTGGGGATCCTCTACGAGGAGCTGCTCAAGCACGATCCCGAGGCCGTGTCGATCACGTTCCGGGCGTTCAACCAGTACCTCCTCGAGGACTGGGGCTTCGCCTACCAGGACCGGATCTTCTGCGCCCCCTACATCGCCATGGCCCAACGTGACTCCGCTGTGCGTGAGCTCGACTGGGCCCTCGATCACGGGGCCCGGGTCGTCGTGATGCGCGTGGCCGTCCCCCAGACCGTCGACGGTCCCCAGCCGGTCTCACGGGGGTACTGGGACCCGTTCTGGGCCCGGGTGAACGAGGCCGGGGTCACGGTCGTCGTGCACGCCGGCGACTCGGGCTACACGAGCCACGGCTACGGCCGCGACGGCTTCTCGGCCAGCTTCGGCAACCAGCCGGCGGCGCCGAACCCGGTCGGGCTCACCTCGATGGAGCGCCCCATCCAGGACATGCTCGCCGCGATGATCTGCGACAAGCTGTTCGACCGCTTCCCGAACGTGCGCATCGCCTCGGTCGAGAACGGATCCGACTTCCTGGCCTACCTGTTCAAGAAGCTGGCGTCGCTCGAGAACAAGATGCCGGGCTGGTTCCGTGAGCACCCGGTCGAGACCTTCCGCAAGAACATCTGGATCAACCCGTTCTGGGAGGACGATGTCAACGAGATCGTCCGCCTGATGGGTCCCGAGCGGGTGATCTTCGGTTCCGACTGGCCCCACATCGAAGGCATGCCCGAGCCGCTCGACTACGTGAGCGAGCTGGTGAAGCTCGACGACGCCGCGCAGCAGCTCATCCTGCGCGACAACACCCGCGAGCTGACCGCGCTGCGGCCGGCCTGACCTTCGGCGGCTGCGTGTCGGCGGCTGCGTGTCGGCGCGCCGCGCTGGTGGTCCTCGCTACTTCGTGATGCCGTAGCGCCCGAGGCCGTAGAGGTCGATGGCGTTGCCGCGCAGGAACCGGTAGATCTCGGCGTCGGTCAGGCCCGCCTTCTCGACGATGCGCGTCGCGGTTTCCTTCGAGTGCGGGAAGGTGCTGTCGGCGTGGGGGTAGTCGACCTCGTAGGTGAGCTGGCTCATGCCGATCCGGTCACGGTTGGCCAGACCCACTTCGTCGTCGAAGATGCAGAAGTACACCCGGCCCGGCACGTAGGTCGACGGCGGATGCGGGAGGTTGATGCCGAAGCTCGTATCACGGCCTCGCTCCTCCCACAGCTTGTCGGCCCGTTCGAGGATGTACGGCACCCATCCGGCCTGTCCCTCGGAGTAGGCGATCTTGATTCCCGGGAAGCGGCTCAGGGTGCCGCTGATGATCCAGTCGCACAGGCTGCCCTGGGCGTTCGAGAACGTGAGCACCGAGCTGACGGCGAACGGCGCGTCGGGCGATGTGGCCGGCATGCGCGACGACGATCCGATGTGCATGTTGACGACGGTGCCGGTGTCGTCGCA
This sequence comes from Actinomycetota bacterium, assembly GCA_009886115.1. Taxonomy (GTDB): domain Bacteria; phylum Actinomycetota; class Acidimicrobiia; order IMCC26256; family VFJJ01; genus VFJJ01. The sequence goes on along the minus strand of VFJJ01000019.1, from coordinate 9,919 downwards.
GGCCTGGAGAAACGGGTCCCAGAAGCGGTCCTTGTCGTGCATCGACGGCAGCCCGAGCGGCGACGGGTTCTCGGAGAAGGCCACGGCAAAGCTGCCCTTGGCGGCGCAGCGGTGGATCTCGGCGGCCGCGAGGTGGGCGTCCCACAGGGGGACGATGGTGAGGGGGATCAAGCGGCCCTTGCCCTCACCGGCGCACCACTCGTCGATCATCCAGTCGTTGTACGCCTGCACGCACAGGAGCGCGAGCTCCTTGTCGGGCCGCTCGGCGAAGGTCTGCCCGCAAAAGCGCGGGAGCACGTTGGGGAAGCAGATCGAGGCCTCGACATGGTTGGCGTCCATGTCCTTCAATCGCTCGGACTGGATCCAGCAGCCCGGCCGGATCTCGTCGAAGGTGACCGGCGAGCTGTCGAGACCTTCGAAGCCGATCGCGGCCGACAGCCGGTTGAACGGGTACTCGAGGTCGTCGTAGAGCCACCAGTCGCACCACTCGCCGTCGGTGTCGCTCTTGGTGAACGTGAGGTTGCCGCCCCGGAACTCCATACGGGCCTTGGCCCTCACGATCCGTGGCCCCCGGTCGGCGTACTTCGCCGGGAGCCGTGACGTCCACAGGTCGGGCGGCTCGACCACATGGTCGTCGACCGAGATGATGCGCGGGATCTCGTTCATGGACCCATCCTGACACGACCGGCTGCTGTGTCGCCCCCGCGTGATCGTCCAGGATGGTCGAACAACCAAGGGCGGTAGTTCAACGCTCGGTGCCGAGGCGTGCATCGTACGAGAAATGTCTTGACAACGGATGGGGGGGGGTCTGTATCGTTGGGGTGCGGCTCCCGTGGAGTGACTATGCGACGAGTGGGATAACGCTGTCGGCGTAGCGGGTTTCGTGGATGCGTTGTCGTTCGTGGTCGAGGTGGTATCGCCAGTAGGTGTCGAGGTCGCCGTTGGCGCGTAGGGCTCGTAGTTTGAGGATGGCTTCGGCGCCTTCGACGCTCCAACGGGCGCCGGTGATGTCCATTCTGTCCTTGACAAGGTATCGGCAGGTTCCTTCGATCACGCCGGTAGCGATGGGCCAGCCGGCAGCGAGCGCGGTCGGGTAGTCGAGGTAGGCGGCCTTGTTGGTCAGGTAGGTGGCGGCTCTGTCGGCGTTGGTGCGTTTGGTCTTGTTCAGCCGGGTGGTGGTGGCTCGTCGTCTGATGCCGGTGGCGACGTCACGGGCGTTGCCTTCGAGCACGGAGAGGGCCCGGTCGTGTACCCATGCTTCGGCGGTGGTGTCGCCTTCAGCGAAGAAACACCAGGCGGCTGCCCAGATGTACTCGAGGACGTGGATCAGATCGATCAGGATGGTGATGTTCAGTTCCCGTTGCTGGGCTTGGGTTTCGATGCAGTCGATCTGGTGGCGGTTCCCGTCGACGAGGGCTATCCATCGTCGTTGATGGTTGGGGTCGCGTCGTTGGGCCTCGTCGAAGACCCGGCCGATCACGGTGATGGCGTCGTCGATGACGCTGGCGGTGACCCATTTGCCGGTGGCGCGGGGTGATGGTGGCGGGTTGTCGTGGTGGTTGGAGGCCAAGATGTCAGCGGGACCGCGCGAGACGGGGACGATGTCGTAGACCGCGCCGACCTCGGCGATACGTTTCCGGTTGCGTTTCTCTCCTTTGGAGAGACGAGTTTCGAGCTTGGTCGTCGCCTGGGCGGATGCTCGCTGGGTGGCGGGCCGGAGCGAGTCGGGTCGCATCACGATGCCTTTGCCGTCGACGGAGATGACCAGCACGACCTTGTCGTCGCAGGGTTCGCGGAGGATCGCCTGGTAGAACTCGTCGACATCGACCGCGGCTCGGGCGGTGAGCTCCTCGACTTGACGTTTCCCGACCCCGACGCCGGTGGCCCGCATGATCGCTTCGACCGTGTCGCCGTAGGAGCCTCGGGTCGCTTCGATCGCGGCGAGGCGGCGCAGCCCGTGCGAGTGGAGCTCTTCGGGCAGGTTGAGCTGCCCGTCGGCGGGATAGAGGTTGGCGTGGCCCCGGTGGCGATAGGCGAGACGTTCGACCTCGACGTGGCCGAAGATGCTCATCAGTGGACGATGATGACCCGCCTCGACCGCCCCGTGCGCGACGCCGTCGACATCGACGACCTCGTCGGCCCGCTGTTCGCGCATGGCCCGCAGATCCAGCTGCCCCTGCATCATCTGGCGCAGCAACTCCCGGCCGCGCTGATCGAGCTGGTCTTCCAGCTCCGCGTGGCTCAACGACGCCGCCTCCGTGCCCTCCAACCAGGCGAGCAGATCCTCGAACGACTCTCGAGACGCCCCGAACGCGTCGCCCGGCGCGCTCATCGACGCCCGCCTTCGGACCCCGAGCCTCCCTGGCGGCGGTTGCGTAGCTTGACCAGGCCCGCCTGGGCGGCAGCTTCGAGCTCCGCTCGGGCCGCTTCGTAGGCCGCCAACGCCGCGGTCACCTCGGCCACCTCGCTGGCCGCCAGGGTGACGGTCTTGGTCCGCCCCGACTCGGTGAACGTCAACGCCGGGCTCTCGTGGGGCTCGCCGGTCGCGCACCGGCACGTCGCCTTGCCGCACCGGCGGCGGAACGTGGTCAGAGTGCCACGCAGCAGCATTGGTCGGGACCGGGACACGATGCACGACATCGTAGCTCCTATCTGTAGCTGGCACTCACTACAGACAGGAAAGCAGAAACAGCCACGGAAGTGGTGTATCCCCCAGCAACAGACGCCCTACCCGGCCGAACTCACACCCAGAACGACGTCACTCCAGAAGAGCCGCACCCGTATCGTTGCAGACAACGGACAAGTCACCCGGTGCTGCCCAGGGGAGGTCTCATGTCAGGCTTCGACATCCGATCCGGATCCCGACGATCGAGGCGCAGAGTCTGTGGGCGCTCTCGCCGAATGCTCGTTGTCATCGCCGTCTGCCTCGCGAGCTTCGGCTTGACTCCTCGGCCCGCTTCGGCGGAATCGGTGGCGGTCTGTGAGGCCAACTGGTCGACGCTCCAACCTCCGACGTGGCTGGGTGAGCTGCAGTTTACCGGCGACTTCTTTGCCGCGAGCTACCCGTACATGAACACGTGGAGCGACACCTTCACGCCAACACTCTCACTCTCGTTGATGGCCTGTCGTGAAGACAACTACAGCTACGCCGATGCTGCCGGGCCCTTTTATGGGATGTACCAAATGATATCTCTATGGCCCAATACATATATTGGACCGGCACCTGGTGGTCTCAATTGCTATTTGAGTGGGTGTTGGATCCTCGGGAAGCAAACCTGGCAGCAGTACACGGCCATGCGACGTATCGATTCCAAGTATGGCGTTTATGGGCCGCTGGCAGCGTGGAATGAACTCAAAGCTACGGGAGGCTGGGGATGAAGGCGATCAAGTTCCAGCGCAGTCGGTGTTGGTTGTGCAGCGTCGCCCTCATCGTGCTCGCAATGCTGACGGTCGTCACGTCATGTGGTGAGAGTCAGGCAACCAGTGTTGCCAGCGAGTCGACAGCGGAGATTGCTGCTCAGGGCCCGACCCCGGCGGCAACCCCAGCAACGAGCTTGCCGGCCCCGTCTGCTACCAGCGGCGCGACTGTCGGGGAGCGAGGGGACGATACGCTTCAGTTGCCTGGGGAGGCCGACCTCGCTCGATACCTTACCGGTGTCGCTGACGTGGTCAGCCGCTCGAGCGTGGCGGCCGACGGGCCGGGTGCCTGGATCGCGGCCGTGGCCCGACAGCAGCCAGGGGCCGAGCCTTCAGGGCGGGACCACGCGGCTGTGGTCCGAATCGTGTCCGCGGGCCGATCGGGATGGTCGACCGTCGCCGAGGTGTCGCTCGACAACGCTGAGCAGGCCCGACTTGAGATCGACCCCAGTCAGCCCATCGAGGTCGCCGACGTGACGGGGGATGGAACCCCGGACTTTCTGGTGTATTCGTTCGAAGCGGTCGCAGTCATCAGTCGACACTCGGGAACATGGCAGATTGTTTGGACCGACAACTCGCTGATTGTGGGTGAGAAAGTTTCACTGTACCAATGGATCCGCACACCCCCATTCTCCGTGTCTGACGGCCGTCTTGTCAGCCATCGCCGATTGTTCGACGGCACCGACGCGACGTTCGAGGTGGTGTGGACCTACGAGGAGGGTGTACTTGTCGGCCGCCGGGCCTGAGCAGCCGGCGCCGACGACACGACCAGGTCGACAACTGCAGCAGGTTGCGATACAGGTACGATCGTGCCGTTCTTCGAGGTAGTGGGGACGATTCAAGGTCCCCAGTGCCAAGAACGGCACGATCGTGCTGAAAGAGGTACGCCGCGGTGATCCCAGGCGGTATCCTCTCGTAAAGGGCATGATCGTGCCCCTTCACGAAGGGGGACCGATGCCAGCGCTGCTCACCTCGCTCGGCCAACAGGTCCGAGATCGCCGTAAGTCGTTGCGGCTCACCCAGGACAGCCTGGCCGACCTGGCCGGCTGCTCGCCGCGCTTCGTCCGGGCTCTCGAAGCCGGCAAGGCCACCGTCCGGCTCGACAAGGTGCTGGCCGTGCTCGACGCGCTGGGCCTGGAGCTGTCGGCGCAGCCTCGACGGCCATGACACCCGCGAAGTCAACGTCGTTGGAATCGCTGCGAAGTGTCGCCGCGGCCGACGTGTACAAGGCGGGTCGCCTCGCCGGCGTGCTCAGACGCCACGTCGACGGCGTCGAGTTCTCGTATCACGCCGAGTACCTCGAGGCGGCGACAGACGCGACAGCCACGACTGCCGCGGTGGCCACGACGCTGCCGTTGACCGATCGGCCCGTCCGCACCCCGGCCGGAGCGGTCCCCCCGTTCTTCGCCGGGCTGCTGCCCGAGGGACGGAGGCTCTCGAGCCTGCACCGGGCGTTGAAGACCTCCGCCGACGACGAGCTCACGATGCTGCTGGCGGTGGGGCGTGACGCGATCGGTGACGTCCAGGTGGTGCCCGCCGGTCAGCAGCCCCTCCCGGCCGAGGCCCTGGTGCAGGTGGCCGAGCAGTGGTCGGAGCTGCGCTTCGCCGACGTCCTGGCCGATGCCGGGGTCATCGACCGGGTCGGGCTCCCCGGCGTGCAGGACAAGGCCTCGGCCCGGATGATCTCGGTCCCGGTCGGCCGGGCGGGCGAGCGGTACATCCTGAAGGTCGACCCGCCCGAGTATCCCCACGTCGTCGAGAACGAGGCCTATTTCCTCAGCCAGGCCCGCCGCTGCCGCCTCGACGTCGCCTCGGCAACCGTCGTGCACGATGCCGACAGGCGCCCTGGCCTGCTCATACGCCGCTTCGATCGCCTTGCTCGTGCCGACGGCAGCACCGAGGCGCTGGCGTGCGAGGACGCCTGCCAGGTGCTGGGCCGATGGCCGGCTGACAAGTACAACGTGACCACCGAGGAGGTGGTCACCGCGCTCGCTCGCTGGTGCCCGGCCCGAGTCGTCGCGCTGAGGAGCCTGTACCAGCAGCTGTGCTTCGCCTGGCTCACAGGCAACGGTGACGTGCACGCCAAGAACCTGTCGATCCTGATGCAGGGCGACGGCGAATGGCGCGTGTCGCCGGCGTACGACCTTCCGGCGACGGTGCCCTACGGCGACACCAGCCTGGCGCTGTCATGGCAGGGACGAACGCGCGGGCTCTCCCGACGGCATCTCCTGGCCTTGGCCGCCACGATCGGGCTGCCCGAACGGGCCGCCGTCAGGGTGCTCGACGATCTCGTTGAACGCCTGGCCGATCTCGAGGCGCACCTGCGCGCCGGGGCCCTGCCCTTCCCCCAGAAGGTGACGGCCGACCTCGTCGCCGAGCTCCGGCACCGCCGCCGCCAAGCCAGCAGTGCGCGGTAGCCGCCTCACCCCCCCGGCCTCGCCATCTGTGTGCAGAAATCGTCGCCAGGCGACGATTTCTGCACACAGAACGGACGGGGGCAGCCCCGTCAGCCTGTGACAAGGTTCTTGAGGGGTTCGTTGGCCAGGTACTTCACGAGGTTGTCGGCGTAGAGGTCGAGGAGGCGGTCGTTGTAGCCGTCCTGCGACGTGGAGCAGTGGGGGCTCAGGTACAGGCGGGGGGCGTCCCACAGCGGGTCGTCGGACGGGAGCGGCTCGGTGCGGGTGACGTCGAGGATGGCCGCTCCGAGACGGCCGTCATGCAGCGCAGCGATGAGCGCGCCCTCGTCGACGAGGGGACCCCGGGCCACGTTCACCAGCACGGCACCGGGTTTCATGGCATGCAACTCGGGGGTGCCGATGAGGTCGGTGGTCTCGGCCGTCGCGGGTGCCGACAGCACGACCACGTCGCAGCGGCGGAGGAGCTCGCCCAGCCCGTCGGGTCCGGGGCCGAACAGCTCGTCGACATTGTCGGCGGTCATGCCCGGACGGAACGAACGCCGCGTCGCGAGCACGTGCATCCCGAAGGCTCTGGCCCGCTTGGCGATCTCGCTGCCGATGGCACCGAGGCCCACGATACCGATGGTGGAGCCCATGAGGAGCCGGCCCTGGGTGAACTCCCAACGCCGGGTCCGCTGCAGCTCCTCCAAGGCCCGGATGTCCTTCCACACCTCGAGGATGCGCCCGATGACGAACTCGGCGATGGGCGGAGCGCCGACACCGGCCGAGGACGTGAGCCGCACGCCCATCTTCCCGAGTGCGTCCATGTCGAACTGGTTCGTGCCCGCGCCCACGGCCTGGATCCAGCGCAGCTTCGGAGCCAGGCTCGGGAGGTCGCACGGCACGTCGAGCGTGAGCAACACCTCGGACCGGGCCAGGACGCCGGCGACCTCGGGCGTGAGCTCGGGTTCGAGGGGCCGCAGGGCGGAGGGATCGCGTTCGGTCGCCTTGGTGGTGCGCAGGCCGTGATCTTCGAAGTAGAAGCCGCGCACCACCTCGATGGGACGCGGCGTCGGTCCGACCCGGGCGAGGAATCGATCGACGTCGACCTGCGGGGGCGGGGGATACAGGAAGCCGACGACGAGCGGTGTGTCAGCACGTGTGGTCATCCCCCCATCCTGGTGCATGGTCCCCCGCTCGCGCACGGGTCGCCCTCGCCGCACGGGGGGTGTGATGATGCGCACCCGCCTGCTGTCGCCCGTTGAGCTTGGAGCGTGCCGTGACCATGATGCGAGGGGCGGACGCCCTGGCCCGTCAGCTGTACAGGGAAGGGGTGCGGGTCCTGTTCGGCCTGCCCGGCGATCAGCTGATGGCCGCGCTCGACGCGCTCTACGACATCCCCGAGATCCGCTACATCACGACCCGGCACGAGCAGGGCACCACGTACCTGGCCGACGGGTACGCGCGCGCGGGCGGCCAGCCGGGGGTTTCGATGGTCGTGCCCGGCATCGGCGTCTACAACGCGGCCACCGGGCTGGCGACGGCCTACGCGACCTCGTCGCCCGTCTTCCAGATCGCCGGTCAGGTGGCCCGCTCGGCGATCGACCGCGATCTGGAGGGCCTGCACGACATCAACGGCCAGCTCGACATCGTGCGCCCCATCACGAAGTGGGCCGAGCTGGTGCTCGATCCGGCGGCGATCCCCGCCGCGGTCCGCGAGGCCTTCCGGCAGATGGCCACGGGGCGACCCCGGCCCGTTCACGTGGAGATCCCGCCCGAGACGCTCATCGACGAGGCCGACATCACGCTGCTCGACCCCGAGCCCGTCGAACCCTCGGCCGGCGATCCCGAGCACATTGCCGCGGCAGCGACGTTGTTGGCCGGTGCCGCCCGTCCGCTGATCGTGGCCGGCGGGGGAGCGATGCTCGGCGGGGCATCGGCCGCGCTCACAGCGATCGCCGAGTTGCTGCAGGCCCCGGTGATCACCACCCGGGAGGGCAAGGGCGCCATCGACGACCGTCATCCGCTCTCGGTGGGCACGATGTGGGTCAACCGCCGCCTGCGCCCCGTCATCGACGACGCCGACGTGATCCTGGCCGTGGGCACCCGTTTCCAGGGCTTCGCAACGGCGCCGAACCAGCAGATCGTGCATCTCGACGCCGACCCGACCCAGATCGCCAAGCACGCCAAGGTGGCCGTGGGGATCGTGGCCCACGCCGGCGCCGGCTCCGAGGCCCTGCTCGTCGCGCTCGATTCCCTCGGTGCCGGTGCTGGCGCGGGTGCGCGGCGGCGGCCGTCACGAACCGCCGAGACCATGGCCATGCGGGCCTCGGTGGGCGAGCAGCTCCGGGCCATCGGGCCAGCTGCCCACATGGTCGAGTCGTTGCGCCGGGCCATCCCCGACGATGCCGTCGTCGTCCCGTGCACGACGACCATCGGCTACATGTGCCACATGCACTTCCCGGTGTACGAGCCCCGCACCTACCTGGCGTCGTCGTACATGGGGACGCTGGGCTTCGCGTTCCCCACCGCGATCGGGGCCAAGGTCGCCGTGCCCGAACGTCCGGTCGTGGCCATCAGCGGCGACGGCGGGTTCTTGTTCGCGGCGACCGAGTTGGCGACGGCCGTCCAGTACGGCATCAACACCGTCACCGTGATCTTCAACGACAACGCCTACGGGAACTCCAACCGCGACCAGCGCGAGAAGTACCAGGGCCGCGAGCTGGGGACGGCGCTGCGCAACCCCGACTTCGCTGCGTTCGCCCGCTCGTTCGGCGCCCGGGGCGAGACGGTGACCGGCATCGACGAGCTCGAGCCGCTCCTGCGCGAAGCCATCGCCGACGCCGCGGCCCCGGGCGGCCTCCCGACGGTGATCGAGGTCCCCATGGACCGTCTCCCCAGCCCGTTCTGAGCACCATGCCCACCCTGAAGCACCATGCCCACCCTGAAGCACCCTGAAGCACCCTGAAGCACCTGAAGCACACGCCTGAACGAAGGAGAGCAGCCATGACGACGACACGAGTGCATCTGGTCACGGGGGCGGCACGGGGCATGGGCGCCGCGATCACGAGGCGTTTCGCGGCGCATGGGCCCGTGGTGGCGGTCGACACCCGCGCCGAGGTGCTGGCGGCGACCGTCGACGGCCTGCGTGCTTCGGGAGCCGACGTGCGCCCGGTCGTTGGTGACCTCACCCAGGACGACGCCCGTCAGGCGGTGCTCGAGGCCTTGCGGGCCGCCGACCTCCCCCTCGGGGGCCTGGCGCTGGCGGCCGGGCTCTCACCGACCATGGCCGACTGGCGCCGCATCGTCGACGTGAACCTGGTCGCCACCGCCGACCTCCTCCAGGCGGTCGACCCGCTCGTCACCGAATCGACGGCGGCGGTGCTCGTGGCCTCGCAGGCCGGGCACCTCCTGGGCGCACCGAACCCGGCGGTCCAGGCCGTCCTCGACCAGCCCCGCGCCGCTGACTTCTGGGACCGGTTGGTGGCCGCCAGTCAGGGCGTGGTGGAGGCCAACGGCTATGGCTGGTCGAAGCGAGGTGTGCACCGTCTGGCGGTCACGCCGGCGCCGTCGTGGGGCGCCCGGGGAGCTCGCATCGTGAGCCTCTCGCCGGGGATCATCGACACGCCGATGGGTCGCCAGGAGTACGAGCAGCAGCCGCTCATGGCGCACATGGTCGACTCCACGCCGTTGTGCACGCCGGGCTCGGGGGGCAAGGGGCGTATGGGGACGGCCGACGAGATCGCCAAGGTCGTCGAGTTCCTCTGCTCCGACGGCGCATCGTTCGTGACCGGGATCGACCTGCTCGTCGACGGCGGCGCCACGGCCGTGGTCCTCGACTTCATCGTCGCGGCGACGGCCGCCGCCACGGTGCCCGCATCGGGATAGTTCAGGACCAACTGCCAGGAGTCGCGGGCTGGCAGCAGGGTTCTGGCCGTTGGTCGAGTGGAGCGCTCGGGTGGGCCGACGCCCCGACGCTGTCAGGTCACGACGCCGTCAGGTCACGACGCCGTCAGCCCGCAACGCCGCGATGGACTCGGCCGACAGGCCCAGGTCGGCGGAGAGGATCTCGGCGGTGTGCTCGCCCACCCAGGGCACCCGGGTCT
>VFJJ01000014.1 GCA_009886115.1 Actinomycetota bacterium | reverse complement strand
TGGTTCAACCGCAGATTCCCCGTCGACCCGAAGAACCGGGCATCGCCGTACGCGAAGATCCCACCATCGGACGCCACCAACCAGTAGCCCGACCCCGACGGCGACGACGCCATCCCCACGATCGGCCGAGCGAGGCTCTGACCGGTGAGATCGCCGAGATGGCTGGGCGCAGCTCCCGCAGCCGGCGCCGATCCGATCCCCGGCACCGTGGCGGTGACCAGGAACGACAGCACGAACGACAGCGACAGCACCAGCGACGGCACCAGCGACGGCACGCCCCGTACGCGTCCCGCCCGATCGAGGCGAACCGACGACGACCGGGTGCTTCGGTTCCGGGCTGGCACGCCTGATGCTCCGATCGGATGACGAGGGCGGCGAGATCGTTCGGTGAAGGTCATCGGCGCGACGGCCGAGCAACCTTCAGAGGCATCGGACTCGACGTCCCTGTTTCGGCAACGATGTCCGATTGATGCCCTCGAAGCACGCCCGGGAACGAATCGGTCGATTCATGGACGAATCCTGACGCATCGTTCAAGCCGTCGGGCGTCGCGGCCGATAGTGCCGACATCGCCACACGACCGCTTCCTCCTCGACGCCGCTGGACAGCACCCCTCGCCGTGGTCGTGGGCGCCACCTTCGTCGCCTTCGCCGCCCTCACCCTCGGGGGCGCCACGGCGAACGCCCAGATCGCACCGGTCGCGACCACGACCACGACCACCACGTCTGCCCCCACCATCCCGGCCGACGCCGCCGTGGCCGTCATCGGCATCCCGTCGGTGGGTACCGTGTCGTGGAGCGACGGCGCCGCCAGCACGACCCTCACGGTCGTGGCCGACCCGGCCGTGGTCACGGCTGGTGACCTGCTCCACGTGGTCATGACCTGGACCTACGTCGGCCCGACACCGTTCAGTCCCGACGCCGAGTCGAAGGTGTGTGCCGACGTCCTCGGGCGCTCCACCACGCGGACGATCACCAACTGGCGACCCGTCCTGTACTTCGGCACGACGGCCGACCTCTCGCAGTACACCATCGGCGATCGCCTCGACGGGCCCTGGCTCGCTCGGGCGACGTCCACCGCCGGATCCGGGCGCGAGACGCTCACGCCCACCTCGTGCTCGTCGACGGTGCCGGTGGCCAAGACGGTGCGGGTGTACGACGTGAGCTACGTGGTGCCCGAGCTGCCGTCGGCGACCTACTCGCTGCTCACCCCCGACTTCGGGTTCAACCAATGGTGGACCGGCGGGGCCTTTCCCACGGTCGATGTCACCCCGGCGACGACGGCCCTCGTACCGCCGCTCCCGACACCTGATCAGCTGCCCGCGGGAGCTGGCGTGAGCACCACGACCCGTCCGGCGACCTCGACCTCGATGTCGACCTCCTCGACGACGACATCGACGGTGGCGTCGTCGGTGAGTACCGCCTCGAGCGGCGCGGGCGCGACCACCGGAGGGTCGAGCGAGACCACCACCTCCCGATCGGCCGCTCCCCCCTCGACGGCGACCACGGTCGGACGAGGCTCCACGACCACGACCACGACCACCGCAGCCGGTGCCACCTCGACCGGCCCCGAAGACACCGCCGACGATCCCCTGGGGCTCGGGGCTGGTTCCGACGACGACGACCCGGGTGCGGGCAGCGGTGCCGGTGTCGCGGTCGACGTGGCCCGGGCCACGATCGGGGTGCTGGCGGCGCTGGTGGCCATCGGCGCCCTCCTGCTCGGGCTCTACTCGCTCACACCGAACGCGTCACCGGGATCGGTCGGCATCGCCCGTCGGGCCGTCATGCTCAGCGCGCTGGCTGCGGCAACGGTGATCGGCCTGTCGGTCTTCACGATCTCGTTCGACGCGGCGCTCGCCGTGGCCGTGGGCGCGCTCGGTCTCGACGTGCTCGCGGGCTTGAGCACCCGGGTCAAGCCGTCGCGGAGCCCGCTGTTCGCGCCGGGCATCGGGCTCGACGAGGCTCGACGAATGTTGGACCGCGGCACGTCCTGACGGGCAGACTCCACTCCGGCCGAGCCGGGACGGCAGTCGAGCCGAACCCGAGCCCGCTGAGCACGGAAGGGACCGAGGCTGCGATGGCGTTGCGGAAGGTGTTCAAGAAGCTCGCGACCTCGGTCGTCGATGAAGATCTCGCCCGGCTGCGCGAGTTCTGTGCCGGCACGCCCCACACCACCCCGATCGGGGAGGTGCTCGCCCGATCGGAAGCCACGATCGTGGGCGAGATCAGCACCCTGCGCATCGTGCCCCGGGCCGGCTCGCCGACGCTCCAGGCCACCATCACCGACGGGACCGGCTACCTCACCGCCGTGTGGACGGGCCGGCGGCGCATCGCGGGCGTGGCGCCCGGCAAACGGCTCGTGATCGCTGGGCGCGGCGCGCCGACGGGTCCCAACGGGCGCCTCGAGATCCTCAACCCGCGCTACGAGCTGCTCTGACCGGCGGCCCGTCGTCGCCGGGTCCTTGACACCGGGTCGTTGACGCCGGGTCGTTGACGTCGGGTGGTTGACCCAGGCCGTTGACCGGGCGTCGCTACTTGATGAAGAGGCCGCGGACCGAGTCCTCGGCGTCCATGGTGACGAGGAGCAGCACCTCGTCGCCGACCTCGAAGACGGTCTCGCCTCGGGGCACGATGACGTGACGGTCGCGCACCACGGCGACCACCGTGGCGTCGCGGGGAACCTGGAGCTCGACGACGTCCTTGCCCGCGGCCGGAGAGTCGGGAGCGAGCCGCACCTCGACGAGGCGGGCGTCGGCGAAGTTGAGCAGCCGCACGAGCGACCCGACGGCAACGGCCTCTTCCACCAGGGCGGTGAGGATGTGCGGGGTCGAGACCGCGTGGTCGACACCCCAGGTCTCGTTGAACAGCCACTCGTTCTGGGGATGGTTCACCCGGGCCACCACGCGCTGCACCGCGAACTCCTGCTTCGCCAGCAGCGACACGACCAGGTTGTCCTCGTCGTCTCCTGTGGCAGCGACCACGACGTCGACGTTCTCGAGGTGCGCGTCGTGCAGCGCCGACACCTCGCAGGCGTCGGCGCAGAGCCACTCGACATCGAGGGTCGGGCTCAGCTTGGCGACGAGGTCGAGGTCCTGCTCGATGATGAGGACGTCGTGCCCGTTGGCCTTGAGGTCACGGGCGATGAACGTCCCGACGTTGCCCGCCCCGGCGATGGCCACCCGCATGTGCTCCTGCTTTCTCGAACGGTGCTGTGTGGTGCTCGGACGGCCCGTGGACGTACCCGTTCGGCCGGTGACACGCGATCTCAGTGATCGGGCCCGGCGAGCAGGCGCGACTCGAGCAGGTCGGACGATTCCCGCATGACGGCGATGTGGAGCACGTCGCCCTCCTGGCCCACCAACTCGGGAGCGAACAACCGGGATCGGCCGGCCCGAACGATCGAGACGACGTGGAACCGGTCGCCGCCGTCGAGATCGACGAGCTTCTTGCCGGCCCAACGCTCGGGCAGCATCCGTTCGATGAGGTCGATGCCCCCGGTCGGATCGGACCACTCGACCACCGACTTCTCGGGTGTGAGCTTGCGCAGCGCCTGATCGGTCGTCCAGGCCACGCTGGCCACGGTGGGGATCCCCAGGCGCTGGTAGATGACGGCCCGACGGGGATCGTAGATGCGCGCGACCACGTTCTCGATGCCGTAGCTCTCGCGGGCGATCCGGGCCGTGAGGATGTTCGTGTTGTCACCGCTCGTGACGGCGGCCAACGCCCCGGCCTCCTTGATCCCGGCCTGCTCGAGATGGTCGCGGTCGAACCCGAAACCCAGGATCGCCCGTCCCGAGAAGCGCTCGGGCAAGCGGAGGAGGGTCTGGCGGTTCTTGTCGATGACCGCGACCGTGTTGCCGTCGCGCTCGAGCGCCACAGCCAACTCCGACCCGACCCGTCCACAGCCGACGACGACCACGTGCATGGCTTCCACTCTACCGGCGAGGTCGTCGCGCGCCGCACGATGAGGCTCGGAGCCTCGGACGTTCGCGCGGCCCCGGCGAGCGGTTAACGTCCCCGTCGCATGTCTCACCCGTTGAAGCGGATCTTCCTCGGTCGACCCATCGCTACGGTCGATCAGGATCACCAGAAGCTCTCGAAGAAGGTCGCACTCGCGACGTTCTCGTCCGACGCCATCTCGTCGACCGCGTACGCGACCGAGGAGATCCTCTTCGTCACGGCCGTGGGTGGATCGAGCCTGCTGCTGGGGCTCGACACGCTCATCCCCATCGGCATCGTCGTGGCGTTCCTGATCGCCATCGTCGTCACGTCGTACCGGCAGACGATCTTCGCCTACCCCAAGGGGGGCGGCTCGTACCTGGTGAGCCGCGACAACCTCGGTCGGCTGCCGTCGCTGATCGCGGGAGCGTCGTTGCTGGTCGACTACATCCTCACCGTCGCGGTGTCGATCTCGGCCGGGGTCGCGGCCATCATCTCCATCCCGGCCTTTCGCGACCTCAGGGACCAGCGGGTCCTGCTCGGCCTGGGTCTGATCCTGCTCATCGCCGTCGCCAACCTCCGGGGCATGAAGGAGTCGGGCGCGGTGTTCTCGGTGCCCACGTACGTCTACATCGTGATGATCACCACGCTCATCGGATACGGACTCGGCAAGGAGTTCCTCGGCGGCGGGATCGGCACCGTGCCGTTCGACCCCGAGGCCTTCGAGGGCGACCTGTTCGCCGGGGGCACCCTGACCACCCTGGTGCTCCTCCAGGGTTTCTCGTCGGGGGCGGTGGCCCTCACCGGGATCGAGGCGCTCGCCGACGGCGTTCCTGCGTTCAAGAAGCCCGAAGCCAAGAACGCGGCCTCGACACTGCGGACGATGGGAATCATCCTGGGCACGTTGTTCCTCGGTGTTTCGGTGCTCGCCAGGCACGTCGAGCCCTATCCGACGCACGACGAGACCGTGATCTCCCAGATGGGCCGGGTCGTGTTCGGCGAGGGCCCGCTGCACGTGATCCTCCAGTTCGCCACCGCGGCCATCTTGACCCTGGCCGCCAACACCGCCTTCGCCGACTTCCCACGCCTGTCGTCGATCATCTCCCGGGACGGGTTCCTCCCCCGCCAGTTCGCGAACCGGGGCGACCGGCTCGTGTTCTCGAACGGGATCCTCTTCCTCGCCGTCTCGGCCGGGGCGCTGCTCGTGGCCTTCGGTGGGATCACCACGGCGCTCATCCCGCTCTATGCCGTGGGCGTGTTCACGTCGTTCACGCTCTCGCAGCTCGGCATGGTGGCTCGGGGTCGCAACCTCCGCGACCCGGGATGGAAGCTTCGGGCGGTCGTCAACGGGGTTGGCGCCGCCATGACGTTCGTGGTGCTGGTGATCGTCGCCGTGTCGAAGTTCTCGAAGGGCGCGTGGCTGCCGATCGTGGTCATCCCGACCGTGATCGCGCTCTTCAGCGGCATCCGGCGCCACTACGACCGGGTCAACATGGCGTTGATGCTCGCACCGCACGAGGTGCGGCGAGGGTTCCCCAACCACACCGTCGTGGTGCTCGTGGGCAAGATCCATCGAGGTGTGGTCGAGGCCCTCGAGTACGCCAAGTCGCTGCGCCCCCAACATCTCGTCGCGGTCTACGTCACGTTCGAGGACGAAGACCGGATCGAGATGGAGGACCAATGGGAGCGCTTCGGGATCGACGTCACCCTCGAGCTGGTGCACTCGCCCTATCGCGAGCTCGTCAACGCCGTCGAGCGCTACCTCGAGGAGCTCGACACGCGCTGGCACAACGACCGCATCACCGTGGTCATCCCCGAGTTCGTCGTCGGGCGTTGGTGGGAACAGGCGCTGCACAACCAGTCGGCCCTGCGCCTGAAGGGACGGCTGCTCTACCGGCCCGGGACCGTCGTGACCTCGGTCCCCTACCACGTCGAGCCCGAAGCATCGAGCCGGGCCCCCACCCCCACTCCCAACGCCACGATGGCGGCGCCTTCGGCCACGCCGGAGACGCCGGGATGATCGATCGAGTCGGTCGGCCGGAGTAGCGTCGGCCCTCGTGCTCGGATGGATGAAGCGCCTCCTCGTCGGTCGCCCGATCGCCACCACCGAGCAGGAGCACCAGCGCCTCTCGAAGCGGATCGGGTTGGCGACGTTCTCGTCCGACGCCATCTCGTCGACGGCCTACGCCACCGAGGAGATCCTCTTCGTCACCGCGTTGGGCGCGTCATCGCTGACGCTGGGCCTGTCGGTGCTCATCCCGATCGCCATCGGGGTCTTGGTGCTGCTCGTGATCGTGGTGGTGTCGTATCGCCAGACGATCTTCGCCTACCCGAGCGGCGGCGGGTCGTACATCGTGAGCCGGGAGAACCTGGGGGAGGCCCCATCACTCGTGGCCGGGGCCTCACTGCTCATCGACTACATCCTCACCGTCGCCGTGTCGATCGCGGCCGGCGTCTCCGCGATCATCTCGATCCCCACGTTCCGCGACCTCGCTCAGCATCGCGTCCTCTTGTGCCTGGCGCTCATCGCGCTCGTGACGATGATGAACCTTCGGGGCATCAAGGAGTCGGGCCGCATCTTCGCCGTCCCGACGTACCTGTACATCGTGAGCCTGTCGGTCATGCTCGGCATCGCCCTGGTCAAGGGGCTCATGGGCGACCTCGATCAGGTGCCGTACGACGCCGAGCAGTCGGAGGCGATGCTCGAGTCGGGCGGCACGCTCGGGCTCTTCCTCATCCTCCGCGGGTTCTCGTCGGGCGCCGTGGCGCTGTCGGGCGTCGAGGCCATCTCGAACGGCGTGCCGGCCTTCCGCAAGCCCGAGGCCAAGAACGCGGCGAACACCATGGTCTGGATGGGGGCCATCCTCGGAGCGCTGTTCCTCGGCGTGTCGATCCTGGCCCACAAGGTGCGCCCGTACCCGAGCCACGAGGTGACGGTCATCTCCCAGATGGCCCGGGTCAGCATCGGCGACGGCGTGTTCTACTGGGTGCTGCAGCTCGCCACGGCGGCCATCCTCGTCCTCGCCGCCAACACCGCCTACGCCGACTTCCCCCGTTTGTCGTCGATCATCGCCCGGGACGGGTACCTCCCCCGTCAGCTCTCGAACCGGGGCGATCGGCTGGTCTTCTCGAACGGCGTGCTCTTCCTGGCGGTGTTCGCCGGGATCCTCATCATCGTGTTCGGTGGGGTCACGACCCGGCTGATCCCCTTGTACGCCATCGGCGTGTTCACCTCGTTCACCCTCTCCCAGGCCGGGATGGTGGTGCATCACCGCAAGCTGCGAGAGCCCAACTGGAAGTCCGGCGTCGCCATCAACTTCGTCGGCGCAGTCGCCACCGGAGCGGTCACCCTCATCGTGGGCATCACGAAGTTCACGATCGGCGCCTGGGTCCCGATCATCGTGGTACCGATGATCATCTTCTTGTTCATGTCGATCAAGCGTCACTACCGACGTGTCGGCGCAGCCCTGGCGGTGGTGCCCGCTCAGGTACAGCGAGAATCGGTCAACCACACGGTGGTCGTGCTCGTGGGTCGGGTTCACCGCGGCGTGCTGAAGGCCCTCGACTACGCCAAGTCATTGCGGCCGCAACATCTTGTGGCGGTCTTCGTCTCGTTCGAGGACCACGATCGCGAGGAGATCGAGGCCCAGTGGGAGGAGTTCGGCCTCGACGTGCCCCTCGAGATCGTGCACTCGCCGTACCGTGAGCTCGTCGAGCCCGTCATGCGCTACGTCGACGAGCTCGACGACCGCTGGTCGAACGACACCATCACCGTGGTCATCCCCGAGTTCGTCGTGGCGAACTGGTCGGCGCAGCTCCTGCACAACCAGTCGGCCCTACGCCTCAAGGGCAAGCTGCTGTTCCGCGAGGGCACCGTGGTGACGTCGGTCCCCTACCACCTCAACGCAGAGGACGACGTCCAGCGCTGAGCCGCTGGGCCGCTCAGGCGGCGGGCGGGGCGGCCCGCAGTGCTCGCCACAGGGCGCGGTACGACCGCCACTCGAGCCCCGGCGGCACCCATCTGGCGGCCACGAGCTCGTCATGCAGGCGTGGCAACGCACGGAACGGCACGCCGGAGTCGACGTGGTGCGCGAGGTGCCATCCGGTGCGGTAGGGCACGATCCAGCATCGGGCCAGGGGGCTCTGGCGCACGACGTGCGTGGTGCGCCGCCGGTCGCGCGACTCCTCCATCCCTGCGTGCTCGGCGATCGCCCGGAGCCGGTTGAGCACCCGCCACACCGTCATCCACGGCGCCAGCCAGAGCACCGGATACATCCACCAGTGCCCGAGCAGCACACCGGCGACGAGCAGCACTGCCTGCGCGGCGACGATCCCCCAGGCGTCGGGCGAACGACGACGGAGAGCCCGACCGAGCGGGCGGAGGTTCTTCCAGCCCGACACGAAGCACGCGTCGCGAACGAGCTTGCGGCGCAACGACGCCGGGGTGATCGGATAGCCCCGGTAGAGGCCGAGGTCGGGCTCGTCGGGGCCGAACTCGTGACGATGATGGGCCATGTGCGCCCGCCGGTACACGTCGATGGGCAACAACGCCGGGTAGGCCGTGAGCCACCGGCCGACGGTGTCGTTGAGCGAGCGCCGGGCGAACAGCAGGCGGTGCGCAGCCTCGTGGGCGAGGATGCTCAGGAGCACGAAGCCCCGTCCGACGAGCACGAACGCCATGGGCCACACCCACCAACGGTCGATGAGACCGGCGGCCACGTACACGCCGACCGACTGCACCAGCGCGGCGAGCACCGTGAACCCGTTGCGGAGCGAGGGGATGCGCCGGAGCGTTGTGCGCAGCTCGCCGGTCGGGCGACCGTCGGCGCTGAGATCACCCCGCGGGAGCGTGTCGGGGAGCAGGCCGGGGGCGGGGACCATCGTCGTCGCCGTCATCGATGCATATTACACTTCAGCACCGTATGAGCCAAGAATGTGATAGCGGGGCGCTCGAGCCGGGGCGTTCGGCGGGCCGCCCGGTGGGTGTGGAGGCCGTGCCCGGCCTGGTACGACCGCTGAACGCACGCTCGGTGTTGGCCTCGACCCTGCTCGGCTCCCATCCTCCCGAGCTCCCGGTCGCGGTCCTGGTACGCACCGCGGCCGCCTTCGGCATCAGCGAGGGGACCACCCGGGTGGCTTTGTCTCGCATGGCGACCCGCGGCGAGGTCGAGAACCGGGACGGCCGCTACCTCCTCACGGGCACCCTCGCCGCGCGTCAGCGCGGCCTCGACGTGAGCCGATCGCCGCACCTGCGCGAGTGGGATGGCTCCTGGACGGTGCTGGTGCTGGGCGACGCCGGCCGGCTGCCTGCTGCCCGCAGGTCGCTGCGCCGCGGCCTCCGGGCGGCGCGGCTCGGCGAGCTGCGAGAGGGCGTGTGGCTCAGACCCGACAACCTCCTCGACACCGGGGACGCACCGCTGATCGCCGAGCTTGCCGAGGGCTCCGAGGGGTCGGAGCCGGGCGGGATCGTTGCGTCCAGGTTCACGGCTCGCCCCGCGGGCGATCCCCGCGACCTGGCCCGGACGGTGTTCGATCTCGACGGTTGGGCGGCGAGCGCCCACGCACTGCTGCTCGCGCTCGACGCCGCGTCGGCGACGGGCTCGCACCTGGCGACGGTCTTCTCGCTCGACGCCGCGATGTTGCGTCACCTGCGCGCCGATCCGTTGCTGCCGGGTCCGCTCGAGCCCCCCGGTTGGCCCGCCGAGGCGCTGAGAAGCCGCTTCCAGGTCTTCGACGCCGCGTTCCGCCGGCGGTGGCGCGCCTGGGTCGCATGAGCGGGGCCGCCGGGACGGCCCCGTCCTCGGTGAAGGTGGCTGCTCCAGACAAGCCCGGAACTGGCCGATGGTGTGGCGAACCGATCGCTGTGAGGAGGCCCGGGTGCGCTGCGTCGGCACGACTGCACGAGGTACCCGATGCCACCACGAGGTGCGCGTCGGCGAGACCTGCGCCATCCATGCGTCCGATGGGATGGCCGCATCGGGTCTGCCTGCGGACGGAGCCGTCGAGCTCGACGATCTCGAGACGACCGGGATGCGGGTGAACGCCAACCTGATCGTGCCCATCCGTTTCGACCACGAGAACCAGGCGATCGTGACCGTCGCCGTCGGCCTCCCCCTGGCGTACGCCCGTGCGTTGCGCTTCGACCCCCGGCGCACGCCCGACACCCAGTTCGGTCCGACGTGGGACTACCAGCCGGGACTGGCGTCGTTCCTCTCGAGCCCGGGCACCACCATGCTCGCCGAGGGCGCCCGGGCCCGCCATCGCGAGGACCAGTGGTCGTCGAGGCATGCCGATCGGGTCGGCGCGATCGGCGACGAGCTCACGCTGCTCTGCAGCGCGCATCCCGGGCTCGTGCTCGATGCGCAGCTCCGCGCCACGGCGCGCGCGCTGGGCACGGTCAGGCTCCCCGGGGAGAACGCACACCACCACCAGGTGCCGTCCTACCCCGTCGGCGACCCTCCCGTGACGGCGCGGACCGTGGTCGGCGCCGACACCGTCGTCGCCCGACGGGCGTCTGCGAACGAACGTGTCCCGACGTACGCGTCACGTCCCGTGCCTGTACGTGAGTCTGAGCCTGTACGCGAGCCCGTACGTGAATCTGTTCGCGCAGCAGGCTCGTCGGCCGTCGCCCGGCGAGCGTTGGCGGTGCTCGGTGCCGACGAGGTGTACCGCCGCCTGCTCGCCGCGCAGGGCATCGACGCGCAGGGCGCCGAAATGGCCGGCCCGGCACGGATCGGCGAGCGCCGCCTCGTCGGGACCGACGCCGATCGGTAGGAGTCGCGCCCGCCGGCTCCGCGCCGGTATCGTCACGCCATGACCTCAACACCCGAACCCGTACCGGTGATCGCCGGCTGGTTCAGCACCGGCGACGAACCGACGCTCACGGGGAGCCAATGCCGGGAGTGCCGGTCGTACTTCTTCCCCAAGCAGCTGTTCTTCTGCAAGAACCCGCGATGCACGAGCCGCGAGCTCGACGAGGTGGCACTCTCGCGCCGGGGCCGCATCTGGTCGTACACCGACAACCGCTTCGCGCCTCCCCCGCCGTACGTGGCCGGCGATCCCTTCGAGCCCTACGCCGTGGCCGCCGTCGAGCTCGAGCTCGAGCAGATGGTCGTCATGGGTCAGCTCACCCGCGGGGTCGACACCGATGCGCTCCACGTGGGCATGGAGGTCGAGCTCGTCGTGGAGGTCCTCGACGTGTCGGATGGCGTCGAGCACCTCGTCTGGAAGTGGCGACCCGTGGCGAGCACGCACGCGTCGGGTGCCATCGCCCCGGGAGGGAACCCGTCATGAGCCGTGACCACGACGTCGCCGTCCTCGGGGTCGGGATGCACCCGTGGGGGAAGTGGGGCCGGCCCTTCTGGGAGTACGGGACGGTCGCCGCACACAACGCGCTCTCCGACGCCGGTCTCGGGTGGGACGACATCCAGTACGTCTCGGCCGGCAACACGATGCGCAACGGGTACCCGGGGTACGTCTCGGGCGCCACGTTCCAGCAGGCCTTGGGGTGGCAGGGGATCCGCAGCTCGAGCGTGTTCGCGGCCTGTGCCACGGGGGCCGTCGCGCTGAGCATCGGCCGAGCGCAGATCCTGGCGGGTCTGTGCGACGTGGCGCTCGTCATCGGAGCCGACACCGCGCCCAAGGGGTTCTTCGGCCCGCTGCCCGGCGAGCGCTGGGACGATCCCGACTGGCTGCGTTTCCGTCTCGTCGGCGCAACCAACCCCACCTACTTCGCTCTCTACGCCCGTCGTCGCATGGCCCTGCACGGCGCGACCCGCGAGGACTTCGCGTTGGTCAAGGTGAAGAACGCCAAGCACGGGCTCACCAACCCCAACGCCCGCTACTCGAAGCCGTTCACGGTCGAGGAGGTGCTCGGGGCGCCCATCGTCGCCGATCCGCTCGGTCTCCTCGACATCTGTGCCACGTCAGACGGTGCGGCTGCGATCGTGCTCGCCAGCACCGAGTACGCACGTCGTCATCGGGCCGCGGGCCGGGGCGCCCGTCCCGTCACGATCGCCGCGGTCTCGACGGCGACGCCGCGGTATCCCAACACGTACCTCGACATGCCCGACCTGGCCACCGACTCGGGAGCCGGCCTGGGCGTGTCATTGCCGGCGATCAGCTACCGCGACTCCATCGCCCATGAGGCGTACGAGGAAGCTGGGATCGGTCCCGAAGATCTCTCGTTGGCCGAGGTCTACGACCTGTCCGACGCGCTCGAGCTCGACTGGTACGAGAACATCGGCCTGTGCGCACCCGGCGAGGCCGAGGCACTCCTCCGCAGCGGCGCCACCACCATCGGCGGACGGATCCCCGTCAACCCCAGCGGCGGGCTCGCCAGCTTCGGCGAGGCCATCCCGGCACAGGCCATCGCCCAGGTGTGCGAGCTGGCCTGGCAACTCCGTGGCGAAGCCGGTGGGCGGCAGGTCGAGGGGGCCACGGCCGGGCTCACGGTCAACCAGGGCCTGTTCGGCCACGGCTCGTCGGTGATCGTCACCCGCTGATGCTCGTATCGTCGCTCGCACCGTCGCTCGTCTCGGAGCCCGCCGCCTCATGATGGACCTGCGTTGGACTCCGGCCGAGGACCAGTTCCGCGCCGAGGCCCGGGCCTGGCTCGAGGCCAACGCGCCTCGCGAGCCACTGCCCCACGGCGACACGTTCGAGGGCTTCCCCGTCAACCGCGCCTGGGAACGGCGTCTGTTCGAGGCCGGCTGGGCCGTGGTGAGCTGGCCCCGAGAGTACGGCGGGCGCGAGGCGTCGCTGTGGGAGTGGCTCATCTTCGAGGAGGAGTACTACCGGATCGGACTGCCGCAACGGGTCGCCCAGAACGGCATCTTCCTCCTCGCGCCGAGCATCTTCGAGTTCGGCACGCAGGAGCAGCGCGACGAGATCCTGCCCCGCATGGCTGGTGTCGACGACATCTGGTGCCAGGGCTGGTCGGAACCCAACGCCGGGTCGGACCTGGCCGGCATCCGGTCGACGGGTGTCCGCGACGACGCCGCTGGCGGTTGGCGGCTGCACGGGCAGAAGACCTGGACGACCAGGGGCGCCTTCGCCACCAAGCTCTTCGGCCTGTTCCGCACCGATCCCGCGGCCGATCGTCACCGGGGCCTGAGCTACCTGCTCGTCGACCTCGATCAGGACGGCGTCGACGTCCGGCCCGTCGACAAGCTCGACGGCGATGCCGGCTTCGCCGAGGTGTTCTTCGACGGTGCCTTCGCGCCCGACAGTGCCGTGCTCGGCGGGGTCGACCGGGGCTGGGACGTCGCCATGGCCACGACCGGTTCCGAGCGGGGGCTCACCCTGCGTTCACCGGGCCGATTCATGGCCGCCGCCGCCCGCCTCGTCGACCTCCACCACCGCATCGGCGCGCCCACACACGACGAGCAGGGCGCCCGTGACGCCGTCGTCGAGGCCTGGATGGACGCCGAGGCCTACCAGCTCAACACGCTCCAGACGGTCACCCGCCTGGCCCAGGGCGCGACCATGGGCCCCGAATCGAGCGTCAACAAGGTCTTCTGGTCGGAGATGGACATCCGCCTGAACGAGGCTGCGCTGCGCCTGCTCGGGTCCCGGGCTCCGCTCGTGGAGGGGGCGCCCGACGCCGTCGACCACGGAGCCTGGATGAGCTCGTTCATGTTCGCCCTGGCCGGGCCCATCTACGCGGGAACCAACGAGATCCAACGCAACGTGATCGCCGAGCGTGTGCTCGGCCTCCCCCGCAAGTAGCCCGGGAAGAGCCTGCGCATGCACTTCGCCTTCTCCGACGACCAGCTGGCGTTCCGCGATGCGGTGCGCGACTTCCTCGTGCGGGAATGCCCGCCCTCGGTGGTGCGCTCGGCGTGGAACGGCGAGCCTTCGCAGCTCTGGCCGCAGCTCGCCGACATGGGCGTGGTCGGTCTCACCGTCCCCGAAGCCATGGGGGGCTTGGGGATGGACGATCTCGACCTCGTCCTGATCATGGAGGAGACCGGTCGCGCTGGCCTGCCCGAGCCGCTCGTGGAGACGACCGCCGTGGTCGCCCCGCTCCTCGCGGCCATCGGTGGCACCGTGGCCGCCGAGCACCTGCCCGGCATCGCCGACGGGTCGACGATCGCCGTCATGACCTTCGGCGCCGAATACGCGCCGTGGGCCGATCGGGCGGGGCTGGTGGTGCGCGCCGCCGCCGACACCGTCGAGCTGCTGAGCCCCGACGCCTACGCGCTCGTACCGCAGGCCAACGTCGACGCGGCCCGGCCGCTGTTCGCTCTCGACCCTCGCGTCCTCGACGGGGGCCCGGTGCTGGCGTCGGGTCCGGCGGCAGCCGCTCTGGCTGGTGCAGCGCGCGACCGGGGCGCGCTCGCCGTGGCGGCGCAACTGTGCGGCCTCGCCGCCCGGATGCTCGACATCACGGTCGAGTACGTGAAGGAGCGCAAGCAGTTCGGCGTGCCGATCGGCTCCTATCAGGCGGTCAAGCACCATCTGGCCAACGTGGAGTTGAAGCTGGCCTACGCCCGGCCTGTCGTGTATCGGGCGGCATGGTCGCGCCACGCCGGCGATCCGCTGGCATCGGTGCACTGCTCGATGGCCAAGGTCTATGCCTCCGAGGCCGCCAGCGTGGCGGTCAAGGCCTGCCTGCAGTGCCACGGCGCCATCGCCTACACGCTCGAGCACGATCTGCACCTGTTCATGAAGCGGGTCTGGGCGCTCCTCCCGGCCTACGGCGACGCCCGGTGGCACCAATCCCGGGTCGCCACCCACGTGCTCGGGTGAGCGGTTCCGCAGTGCGCCAGACCGGGCCAGGTCGGCATCCCTTCGTCGGCCGCGACGTGGCCTGGCTCGTCGACCAGCAGGCCCGCGCCCGCGGCGAGCATCCGGCCATCGTCTGGGCTCCGTTCGACGGGCCGGCCGAGCCCATCAGCTACCGCGCCTTGGCCCAGAGGAGCCAGAAGGTCGCCGCGGCCATGTACGGCAAGGGAGTCCGAGCGGGCGATCGGGTGCTTCTGCACCTCGACAACCGACCTGAGTTCATCGTGAGCTGGCTGGCCTGCGCCCGGGTCGGAGCCGTTTGCGTGACCACCAACACCCGACTGGCCACCGACGAGCTGGCGTACTGCATGGCGCACGCCGACGTGTCCGGGGCGATCTTCGCTGACGCGGAGATCTCGAACGTCGTTCGCGCCGATGCGTCGGCCGGTAACCGTCTCCGATGGGTCGCGGTCTGCGACGACGGTAGCGGCAGCGACGGGTTCGAGGTGTTCGAGCGCGGCGGAGATCCGGCCGGCCTACCCGACCGACCCGTCGATCCCATGGCACCCATGGGCATCCAGTACACGTCGGGGACGACCGCCCGCCCCAAGGGCGTCGTGCTGAGCCACGCCAACGCCCTCTGGGGCGCGCGCACCAGCGCCAGCCACGAGGACCTTCGCTCGAGCGACGTGCACCTGGCGAACCTGCCCCTGTTCCACATCAACGCGCTGTGCTACTCGATGCTGGCATCGTTGTGGGTCGGGGCCACGCTCGTGCTCCAGCCGCGCTTCTCGGCATCACGGTTCTGGCCCGTCGTCGAGCGACACCGCTGCACCTGGACCACCCTCACCCGCTTCTCGTGGCGGGCCCTGCAGCACACCGACCCGCCGGCCGAACATACCCTCCGGCTCGTCGGCAACGCGTGGTGCGAGCCCCCGACCGACGCCCGCTGGGGCGTGAAGACCATCGGCTGGTGGGGCATGACCGAGACGGTCACCCACGGAATCGTCGGTGACGTGCACCATCCCAATCGGTCGATGTCGATGGGCCGGCCGGCGCCCGAGTACGGGATCTCGGTCCGTGACGATGACGGGGCCGAGGTCGGGCCCGACGACACCGGCGAGCTCCACGTGCGCGGGGTCCGCGGGATCTCGCTCTTCGCCGAGTACCTGCACGACCCCGAGGCGACGGCGGCGGCGTTCACCGACGACGGCTGGATGCGCACCGGCGACCTCGTCACCGCCCATGCCGACGGCTTCCTCAGCTTCGCCGACCGGGCCAAGGACATGCTGCGCGTCGGCGGCGAGAACGTGGCCGCGTCCGAGATCGAGCGCATCATCGCAGCGGTGCCCGGTGTCGAGGAGGTGGCCGTGGTCGGCCGACCCCACACGATGCTCGACGAGCAGCCCGTGGCCTTCGTGATCGCATCCGGTGCCGCCGGGTCCAGCGATCTCGTCAACGCTATCGGCGCGGCCTGCGGCGAGCAGCTGGCCGACTTCAAACGCCCCCGGGCCGTCTGGCTCGTCGACGAGCTCCCCCGCTCGCTCCTCGGCAAGGTCGCCAAGAACCAGCTCCGAGCGCAGGCCCTCACCCACTCGGCCGACGAGCACCCTCGGCCAGGAGAGCCGACCCATGACTGACATCGCAGCGTGCTCGAAGCCCCGCCGGGTCACGGTGTATTGCGGATCGGCGACCGGCACGCGCCCCGAGTACACCGAGGCCGCCCGGACCCTCGGGACGCTGCTGGCCGAGCAAGGCCTCGGGCTCGTCTACGGCGGAGCCCAGATCGGCCTCATGGGCGTGGTCGCCGACGCCGTCCTCGCGGCGGGGGGCGAGGTGATCGGTGTGATCCCCCACCAGCTCGTGAACGCCGAGGTCGCCCATCCCGGCCTCACCGACCTGCTCGTCGTCGAGGACATGCACGCTCGCAAGATGACCATGGCCTCGCTCGGTGACGCCTTCATCGCGCTCCCGGGCGGACCGGGCACGTTCGAGGAGATCTTCGAGATGTGGACGTGGTCGCAGCTCGGGATCCACCGCAAGCCCTTGGGGTTCTTGAACGTCGCCGGCTACTACGAGCACCTGCGCCAGTTCGTGCTGCACGCCACGTTGGAGGGATTCGTGCGACCGGCCCACACCCGGGCCGTGGCGTTCGACGACGATCCCATCTCGCTTCTCGAGCGCCTGCTGCACGCTCACGTCCCGGCCGCCAAGTTCGAGAGCACTGCGAGTGAGGCCGTCTGGATCGACACCGTCGCCTGGGTGCACGTCGCCGACAATGCGGTGTTGCACGTCCGCAGCGTCGACCGCGACGCGTTCTACCTGCCGGGCGGCAAACGTGAGTTGGGCGAGCACGACCGCGAGACCCTGGCTCGAGAGCTGGCCGAGGAGCTCGGCGTGACCATCTGCCTCGACACCGTCGAGCATCTCACCACCGTCGTGGCGCCGGCGCACGGCCACGGCGCCGAGGCCGTCGTGCGCATGATCTGCTACACGGGCGCCGTCGACGGCCAGCCCGAGGCCAGCGGTGAGATCGCCGAGCTGGCCTGGCTCACCCTCGCCGACAGCGAACGCTGCGCCCCCGCCGACCGGATCGTCCTGGCCCTCCTCGCCGAGCGCGGCCTCCTGCACTGACCCGCTGTCGCCTCACCCCCCCACCCCAACGACACCAACCTCAACGAAATTTGTGCAGGCAACGACGCCCAGCGTCGTTGCCTGCACAAATTTCGGGCGGTGGAGCCTTCGGGCGGTGGAGGGGTGGAGGGGTCAGGCGGTGGAGGGGTGGAGCCTTGGGGCGGTGGAGGGGTCAGCTCGGGGCGGAGCCTTCCTTCTTGCGCTTGAGGTTGCGGGCCCGCTGGTTCTGGTCGAGCTCGGCCTTGCGGAGGCGGACGTTCTTGGGGGTGGCCTCGACGCACTCGTCGTCGCCGATGAACTCCAACGCCTGCTCCAGCGACATCTGTCGCGGCGGGATGAGTCGCACCAGCTCCTCGGCGTTGGCCTGGCGGATGTTGGTGACCTTGCGTTCCTTGGTGGGGTTGATGTCCATGTCCTCGGCGCGTGCGTTGGCGCCGCAGATCATCCCCTCGTACACCTCGACCCCTGGACCCACGAACAGGGTGCCGCGCTCCTGCAAGCTCAAGAGCGTGTAGGTGGTGGTCGGGCCCCGCCGGTCGGCGACGAGCGAGCCCGTCGGGCGCGACTTGAGCTCGCCGTGCCACGGCTCCCACTTCTCGAACACGTGGTGGTAGATCCCGGTGCCCCGGGTCTCGGTGAGGAACTCGGTGCGGAAGCCGATGAGCCCCCGGGCCGGCACGAGGTACTCGATGCGCACCCAACCCGTCCCGTGGTTGACCATCTGCTCCATCCGGCCCTTGCGCAGGGCGAGCAGCTGCGTCACGACGCCGAGGTAGTCCTCGGGCACGTCGATCGCGATGCGCTCCATGGGCTCGCAGATCAAGCCGGCGATCTCGCGGGTCACGACCTGGGGCTTGCCGACGGTGAGCTCGAAACCTTCTCGCCGCATCGTCTCGACGAGCACGGCGAGCTGGAGCTCACCGCGGCCCTGGACCTCCCACGTGTCGGGGCGCTCGGTCGGCAGCACCGCCAGCGACACGTTGCCGACGAGCTCGGTGTCGAGGCGGGCCTTGACCTGACGGGCGGTGAGCTTGGTGCCGTCCTGGCCGGCGAGGGGCGAGGTGTTGATCCCGATGGTCATGGCCAGCGACGGCTCGTCGACCCGGATGATCGGCAGCGGTCGGGGATCGTCGGGATCGGCCAGCGTCTCGCCGATCATCACGTCGGCCAGACCGGCGATGGCCACGATGTCGCCCGGGCCGGCCTCCTCGGCGGGCACCCGGTCGAGCGCCTCGGTGATGAACATGTCGCCCACCCGGAAGCGCACGATCGTGCCATCGATGCGGCACCACGCCACCTGCTGGCCGCGCTTGATCGTCCCGTGCTTGACCCGGCACAGGGCCAGGCGGCCCAGGTACGGGGAGGCGTCGAGGTTGGTGACGAGCATCTGGAGGGGGTGCTCGGGGTCGTGGGCCGGCGCCGGGATGCGCTCGACGAGCACGTCGAACAGGGGCTGCAGATCGCCGTGACCAGGACCGGGAGGAGCCACGAGGCCCGCATCGGCCGGGTCGAGCGAGGCCCGCCCGGCGCGTGCGTTGGCGTACACGATCGGGAAGTCGATCTGCTCGTCGTCGGCCCCGAGGTCGATGAACAGCTCGTAGACCTCGTCGAGCACCTCGGCCGACCGGGCGTCGTGACGGTCGACCTTGTTGATCACCACGACGACCGGCAGCTTCGACTCGAAGGCCTTGCGCAGCACGAAACGGGTCTGCGGCAACGGCCCTTCGGCGGCGTCGACGAGGAGCACCACACCGTCGACCATCGTGAGACCACGTTCGACCTCGCCGCCGAAGTCGGCGTGGCCCGGGGTGTCGATGATGTTGACGGTCAGGAGCTGGCCGGCGGTGGTCGTCCATTGGACGGCCGTGTTCTTGGCCAGGATGGTGATGCCCTTCTCGCGTTCGAGGTCGTTCGAGTCCATGACCCGCTCGCCGACGTTCTGGTTCGCCCGGAAGACGCCCGATTGCCACAGCATGGCGTCGACCAACGTCGTCTTGCCGTGGTCGACGTGGGCCACGATGGCGACGTTGCGTAGATCGTGACGCTGGGCATGGGTGGTTTCAGGGCGCGCGATCATGACTCCGACACTGGTTGGGGGCCCGTCGATGGTACAGGTCCGGGGGCTGCGTCCCTGGACGACCGACGTGACGGGCTGGAACGGACGCGAAGGTTCCCGCCCTCGGGACGCGGGGGGAGCGTCCGGGGGCGGGCACGATCGAACGAGCCGACCGCGTCGAGGTTCGACGTCAGGCCGAGGTGGTGACCAGATCCCGCCTGACCTCGACCAGGTCGGCGGCAGCGCCCACGAGGGAGCACACGAGGGCTTCGGCCAGGCTGCGGACGGTGCGGGCGTTGGCGAGCAGGAAGCGGGTCGATCGGGGGCTCTCGTCGCTCATGCGGAGCACGAGCTCGGAGTCCCGGTTCGAGAACGGCAGGACCTCGATCTCGACGGGCACCTGGCGACGACCGATCTCGACGACTCCGTCGACACGACGACCCACGAGGAACGGGAGGTACGGCCGGTCAACCGGGTCGCTCGTGAGCAGCAGCCGTCCGGCCGGGAGCGAGACACCCCACAACGAGCCGTGGAGGACGTTGTCGACCCGAAGGCTGTCGAGGGCGTCACGGGCTTCGACGAGCGTCAGGGGGATGCGGAAGTTGTCGGTGTAAGGCATAGGTGCATCTCTACCAGAGATCGCTCAGGAAGCAAAGGACCTCTCGGACAGATGTAACAGATATCACCCTGGGGCCGAGGGTCGTCGTCGGCCGAGGTGACTAGGTGCTGAACAGGTCGAGGAACACGGCTCGGCTGTCGACGGGGTCCACGACACAGCTCTCGGCCCTGACGGCATCAGCCAGACCGCACCCGGGCTGTTCCCAGTACGCGTGGTACGCGACGTTCCAGGCGGGATCGGCGATGATTGCGTGCATCCGTTCGATGAAGGCCGGGTTGTCACCACCGCCCCACACCAGCCCGTCGTCACCAGTGGTCCAGAGCTGGAGTCCCCATTCGGGGATGCTGAGGGGCTTG
The DNA here is from genome assembly GCA_009886115.1 of Actinomycetota bacterium. Taxonomy (GTDB): domain Bacteria; phylum Actinomycetota; class Acidimicrobiia; order IMCC26256; family VFJJ01; genus VFJJ01. Next base: position 23,900 of record VFJJ01000014.1, on the reverse strand, counting down.
GCGTGCTCGACGGCGAACTGGCGCCAGCGCTCGAGCCCGTCGGGTCCGTTCACGATGTGATCCCACACGTCGTCGCGGATCTGCTGGGTCGGCGGCGGATCGACGCCGGGTCGCCAGCCCCGGGGATAGAAGTTACCGTCGTAGACGTCGAGCGCGATGCGGTCGACGTAGGCGTCTCCGGGGTAGGCCTGGGCCGCGTCGGGAAGTCCGTCCCAGACGCCGGCGATGGGGTTCCAGTCGAACGTGAATCGCTGCCCCGGCACCGAGCGCAGCGTGTCGACACATCGTCGCCAGGCTTCGGTGAAGCTCTCGACCTCCGTCGGGGTCACGCCGTAGTGGAAGTGCGACGCGTTGAACTCGTGGGCGATGCGCACGATGGCGTCCTCTTGACCACCGGCAACCAGGTTCTGTCCGAGGACGAGCCATTCGTCCTCGTAGGCCCCCGTCGCCGCTTCGGTCCATGAGCCCTGCCCCTCCGGGAACACGCAGGCCCCGCCGAGGACCAGGCGATACTGTGGGTAGGCCTGCCACGGCTGCGACTGCCAGTCGGGCCACTGCTGGTTCGCCCAGGTGTCGACGTCGAGGTAGTCCTCGACGAGGTCGGGCTGGCGGCCCAGGAAATCGATGTACGAGACGAGCTGCTCGTCGTTGAAGCCTCCCGGACCGCGGTACACCCCGAGCTGGGCCGGACCGACCACGGGCGTCGAGTCGGTGACCGACCTCGCGCCAACCGTCGTGGATGTGGGGGCTGTCGTGGTCGTCGGCGTCGTCGGCGCCGTCGGCGCCGAGGTGCTCTCGGCGACCGGGACCGTCGCCGAGGCTGCGGCCTTGGTGGTGGGCACCACCGTCGGTCCGGCCGATCCGGTGCCGGCACCGTCGTCGCTGCTCGAGCAGCTCGCACCGAGAACCAGCACGAGCACGACCACCAGCTGGCACCGCCCGGAGCCTCTCCGGACGGTGCTCCGACCCGGGCTCCGGCCCGGGTCTGATCGTCTGCGAGCATCGAGGGGCATCCTCGTGCGCGTTCTTCGCCGTGCAGCGATCATCTCCACCATCTCGTTCGGTCCGTGGCCCCCGTGTCGGCGCGCCGGGGGACGGGCATCATGTCTACCCTCCACCCCGAGCGATGTGTCGGCGCGCCCGCGCGCTTCGCCGCTCGCCGGGCAGCCGGCCCGGCCCGGCTGCCCGCTAGCCTGCGCTCGTGACGGGGATGACGGGTAGCCGGATGGTGCTGACGGTCGATCGAGTGGCCACCGGGGGTGAAGGTGTGGCCCGCGACAGCGACGGGCGCGTCGTCTTCGTGCACGGCGGCCTTCCCGGCGAACGGGTCGAGGTCGAGATCACCGAGCAACGCAAGGACTTCGCCCGGGCCGTCGTGCGGACGGTCGAGGTGGCGTCGCCGCAGCGCGTCGATCCTCCATGTCCCGAGGTCGCCCACGGCTGCGGGGGATGCGACTGGCAGCACGTGGCCCCCGCGAGCCAGCGCGACCTGCGGGTCGAGATCGTACGCGACGCCCTGCGCCGGCTGGGTCGCATCGCGGATCCCGAGGTGCGCGCCGGACCCGAGCTGCCCGTCGAGCGCACCCGTACCACGTTGCGCTTCGCGGTCAGCGACGGTCGCCTGGGCATGCGCCGCCGGCGATCGCACGACGTGCTCACCGTCGTCGACTGCCTCGTCGGCCATCCGCAGCTCACCGCACTGCTCACCGATGGCCTCTTCGACGACGCCGAGGAGGTCACGGTGCGCATCGGGGCCCGGACCGGCGAGCGCATCGCCGTGGTCGCTCCGCACGCCCGGGGGGTCCAGTTGCCTGCCGACGTGCGGGTGGTCGGCCTCGACGAGCTCCGGGCCGGGCGTCGGCTCTGGTACCACGAGGAAGTCGGCGGTTGCCGCCTCCGGGTCTCGGCCGAGTCGTTCTTCCAAGCCGGACCGGAGGCCGCGGAAGCCCTGGTCGAGGTGGTTGCGCGCCACGCCGGGGCGGGCCTCGGCGGCGACGACCAACGGCCCGAGGGCCGGGCGTTCGACGAAGGGCTCACGGTCGTCGACGCCTATGCGGGCATCGGGCTGTTCGCCGCGGTCTTCGCCGCACGCGGGGCCCGGTGCCGTTTCGTGCTGGTGGAATCAGGGGCGTCGGCGGTCGCCGACGCACGCATCAACCTCGCCGGCATCGAGCCGGCTCCGAAGATCATCCGGACCCAGGTCGAGCGGTGGCACGCCCAGCCCGCCGATCTCGTCATCGCCGATCCCCCGCGCACGGGCCTGGGCAAGGACGCCGCCCAACGCCTCGCCGCCACCGGCGCGGCTCGGATCGTCCTGGTGAGCTGCGAACCCGCGGCGCTCGGTCGTGACGCGCTCATCCTCGACGGTCTCGGCTACCGGTTCGCTGGTGCGACCACCCTCGACCTGTTCCCGCACACGTCGCACATCGAGGTGGTCTCGACGTTCGACCGCGCACCGACATGACCCGTCGTACCTCGACCACCGCGTCGGTCGACTCTCCGCTGCCAGACTCCCCCAGATCCGGTGACGCGCGACGGGCCACGTGCGTCGTGGTCGCCGGCGGCGATGCTCCGGCCCCGATCCTCGCTGGAGCGCTGCCCCCCGGCGTGTTCGTCATCGCGGCCGACTCGGGCTACGACCATGCCCGGACGCTCGGACTCACGGTGGGAGCCCTCGTCGGCGACCTCGACTCCATCAGCGCCGACGGACTGGCCGCTGCGGTCGCGGCCGGGGTGGCCATCGACCGGCATCCGACCGACAAGGACGAGACCGACCTCGAGCTGGCGCTGCGCTCGGCTCGCGACAACGGCCACACCTCGATCCTCGTGCTCGGCGGCCCGGGCGGCCGGTTCGACCATCTGCTGGCCAACGTGATGTTGCTGGCGAGCCCGCTGAACGCCGATCTCACCATCACCGCCCGGCTGGGACGGGCGACCGTCCACGTTCTGCACGGCCCCGGCAACGTCGTCCACCGGGGCGACCAGGGCGATCTCGTCACCCTGCTCCCCGTGTTCGGACCGGCCCGTTCGGTGCACACGCGCGGGCTGAGGTGGCGCCTGATCGGCGACGACCTCACACCCGGCTCCACCCGGGGTGTCAGCAACGAGATGACCGGTTCCGATGCGGCGGTGAGCCTCGAGCTCGGCACGCTGCTCGTGATCGCCCCCGAGCGCGACGCCGAGGGCGAGGTCGGCTCCGACAGCGACCGGATGCCCGGGCCGGGAGCGGCGCACCAGAGCCGTCCCGAGCGCGGCAGGTAACGTCTCGGGCCATGCTGATCGGCGCGACGATCTTCCCCACCGACGAGACCATCGGCATCATCGAGCTGGCCCGGGCGCTCGAAGACCGCGGTTTCGACAGCCTGTGGGTGCCCGAGCACACGCACATCCCGCTCAGCCGTGAGACGCCCTGGCCGATGGTCGACGGTGAGCTGCCGCGGTACTACAAGCGCTCGCTCGACCCGTTCGTCGCCATGGCCGCGGCGGTCAGCGTCACCTCGCGGCTGCGGGTCGCGACCGGGGTGTGCCTCGTCAACCAGCACGATCCGATCGGGTTGGCGAAGCAGGTGGCCTCGGTCGACCACCTCAGTGGCGGTCGCCTGCTGGCGTTCGGTGTGGGCTACGGCTGGAACGTCGACGAGATGCGCGGCCATGGCATCGACCCGGCCCGGAAACGCACCCTGTTGCGAGAGAAGGTCGAGCTCATGAAGGCCCTCTGGACCGAGGAGGAGGCCTCGTACTCGGGCACCATGGTCTCGTTGGCGCCGAGCTGGCAGTGGCCCAAGCCCGTCCAGCAACCGCACCCGCCCATCATGATCGGCGGCGGCAAGGCCGTGCTCGCCGAGGTCGTGCGGTGGGCCGACGGTTGGGCGCCCATCGAAGGACCGATGCCGGTCCTGAAGCTGAAGGTCCGCATGGCCGCCATGGCCGAGGAGGTCGGCCGCGACCCGTCGACCATCGCGGTGCACGTGTCGTACGCGACGCCGACGCACGAGAACCTCGACACCTACGTCGATGCCGGGATCGACGGGGTCGCGTTCCAGCTCCCAGCCGCCGGGGCCGAGGTGGTCTTGCCGCTGCTCGACCGGCTCGCACCCCTCGTTGAGCGCTACTCCCCCGCCACCCGCCCGTGACACCGCTCGTGGGCGTGATCATGGGGTCGCGCTCCGACTGGGAGACCATGCGCCACACGGTCTCCACGTTGGAGGAGCTCGGCGTGGCCCACGAGGTCAGTGTGGTCTCGGCGCACCGGACCCCCGACCTCCTCTTCGAGTACGCATCGACGGCCGCCGGGCGGGGCCTCGCGGTGATCGTCGCCGGTGCAGGTGGCGCAGCCCACCTCCCCGGGATGACCGCAGCCAAGACGATGCTCCCCGTCCTCGGGGTCCCCATCGAGAGCCGGACGCTCAACGGCGTCGACTCGCTCCTGTCGATCGTGCAGATGCCGGCTGGCGTCCCTGTGGCGACGCTGGCGATCGGCCGCGCCGGCGCCGTCAACGCCGCGTTGCTCGCGGCGGCCATCGTCGCGGGCAGCCATCCCGAGATCGGTGCGCGGCTCGCGGCATGGCGGGCCCGCCAGACTGCGGCCGTGATGGCCGACCGCGACCCCCGCGAGCCGGCCCCGTCGTGATCGCCCTGCGCAACCCGGCCCAGCCGGTCGTCGGGGTGCTCGGTGCCGGCCAGCTCGGTCGGATGATCGGTCTCGCTGCGATTCCGCTGGGTGTGCGGTGTGTCTTCCTCGATCCGGCGCCCGACCCGCCCGCGGCGGCCGTCGGCGAGGTCATCACGGCCGGATACGAGCCCGAGGCGCTGGGCGATCTGGCGCAGCGCTCCGACGTGATCACCTGGGAGTTCGAGAACGTCCCCCACGAAGCAGCCGCCTGGCTCGCTGAGCGGACGGTCGTCGCCCCCGAGGCGGTGGCCCTGGCGTCCACGCAGGACCGTGCCGTCGAGAAGGCCTGGGTGCGCTCACTCGGGATCCCCACCGCCGATTTCGCCGTGGTGGACGACCGGGCCGATCTCGATCGGGTCCTCGACGATCCCCTCGACGGCGTCGGGGCCCGCACCCGTCCGACGATCATCAAGACCCGACGATTGGGATACGACGGCCACGGGCAGGCCCGCATCGGAGCCGCCTCGACGGTTGCCCAGCGCGACGCGGCCTGGGAGGCGATCGGATGCCATCCGGCGATCGTCGAGCGCACGATCGCCTTCGACGACGAATGGTCGATCCTGGTCGTACGCGACCGCAGCGGCTCGATCGCAACGTGGACGCCGGTGCGCAACGTGCATCACGACGGCATCCTGCACGAGAGCATCGTCGATCCCGGCTCCGTTCCCGATGCCGTCGCCCGTCGGGCCGGCGAGATCGGGCGGGCCGTCGTCGAGGCGTTGGACTACGTGGGCGTGCTGGCCGTCGAGTGCTTCGCCGTCGGTGACGATCTCCTCGTCAACGAGATCGCCCCCAGGGTGCACAACTCGGGCCACTCCACGATCGAGGGCGCCCACACCAGCCAGTTCGAGAACCATGTGCGTGCGGTGCTGGATCTGCCGCTCGGATCGACGGCGCCGAGGTGCCCGTCGATCATGGTCAACCTCGTCGGAACGCGGGCCGATCCCGCGGCGGTCCTGGCGATCCCCGGCGCCCATCTCCACGTCTACGACAAGGCTCCCCGCCCGGGACGCAAGCTCGGCCACGTGACCCTCACCGCCGCCGACACCACCGAGTTGCACGCCAGGCGCGAGCGCCTCCGGACGGCCATCGGCGTGTGAGGCGTCGAGCGCGCTGTGAGCGCGCTGTGAGCGCGCTCTGAGCACACACCCACCGCACCAGCGGACGGGGGTACCGTTGCCCGATGACGAGCACCTCTGGAAACGGTCGTCGGCTCGGACTGCAGCGGGGTGTCGACCTCGTCCGCGACCCCGAGCGCACGACGCCGCTAGCGCTCACCGGGCTGCGCGTGCTGTTCGGGCTGCTGTGGGTCCAGAGCGCCGGTTGGAAGGTGCCACCCGACTTCGTGGCCCTGCGGAACCAGACGGTGAACGCCATCGACCACGAGGTGTTCGCTCCCTGGGCCTGGATCGTCGAGCACCTGGTGCTCGAGCACTTCTCGGTGTTCGGCTGGATCACGTTCCTCGCCGAGGCCGGCCTCGGCGCGACGCTGCTCGTCGGGATCTGGACCCGGGCCTCGGCACTGGCCGGGGCCGGGCTCTCGTTGCTGATCGCGCTGAGTGCCCTCAACACCCCGGGTGAATGGGGCTGGGCCTACTGGATGCTCATCGCGGGCCATCTGGTGCTCGCCGCTGTGGGCCCGGGCTCCACCTACGGCCTCGACGCGCTCCGTTGCCCGGCCCGGGGCCGAGTTCGGTGTGCCACCGCCGGCCGGGGCGCGGCAGCCGTCGCCGATGATGGCGGTCGCCGCGGTGGCAACGGTCGGTCGGTTCCGATCGTCGTGCTCGCCAGCGCCCTAGCGATGGCCGTCTACGCGCTCATCGCATCGCACACCGTGGGGTTCACGGCCGATCGAGGCCGGATCGTGCTGTTGCGCAACGACGACTGGTTCATGGGCGATCTCGTGCAGCTGAACGGGTTGGGCGCCCTGCTCTACGGCATGGTCGCCGCCGTCGGGCTGCTGGGCGTGGTGCGACGGTCGGCGACGCTCACGAGCGCGGCGACGTCGGGATTCGTCGTGCTGGGTCTCCAGGTGCTCGTGCAGTTCGGACGCGACACCAACTGGCTGGGCGCCCAGCGCGGCGGAAACCTCGCCGTGTGCGCGGCTGCGGTCCTCACCCTGGTGCTGACCCCGAGGGTTATACCTCGGGCGCCGCACGCTGACCCGGCAGGCCCGGCAGACCCGGCAGACCCGGCACCCGCGGCTGACCCGGCAGGCCCGGCAACCCCGGCAGACCCGGCCCGGCGTGCCGGCGGCTGAGACACCAGCTCCCCGCCGACCGGTCGCGGCTCGTCCCGAGCGGTCGGGGCCCGCACGCGCCGTCGTCGTGACCCTGGTGGTCGTGGCGATCGGCTTCGCGACCAGCGTCTGGTGGGGTAGGCGGCTCGTCGCTTCCGATCCCAGGATCCTCCTCCCGGCTGCGCCGTTCCTCGGGTACTGGCGGCCGCGCGTCGGGGCGGGCGTGATCGTGACGATCGCCGTCGCTGTCTCGGCCGTGCGCGGTCTCCCGGTGCTCGCAGGCCGGGCCCGCTGGCGGGTGGTGGTGCTCACCGGGTGGCTGGCGAGCGCGGCGTGGGGCAGCGCGTTGGCCTTGGCCACCGACGGTGCGGCCCGACTGGCCCGGCCGCTCACGACCCGCTTCGAGTACCTGGGGGTGGTCGACGACATCGACTCGACCCGCGCCTTCCTGCGCACGTTCACCGACCGCATCACCGAGTACCCCGTCCACGTGCAGGGCCATCCTCCGGGACCCGTGGTCGGGCTCCGGGCCCTCGACGCCATCGGGCTGGGCGGGGCGCGCTGGGCGGCGCTCGCCGTGATCGCTGTCGGCGCGTCGGCCGCCGCGGCGGCTCTCGTCGCCGTCCGCTCGGTCGCCGGTGAGGCCATCGCCCGCCGGGCCCTGCCCTACCTGGCGCTCAGCCCGGCAGCCATCTTCTCGGTGACCTCGATGGACGGGGCGTTCCTCGGGCTGGCAGCGTGGACGACGGCGCTCATGGCCTGGGCGACCGAAGGTGCGTCCGCCTCGTCACCCGGGCCGTCACGTCGTGGCCACAGTCGAGACGGATGGGCGCTGGCGGCCGGGGCGCTCGCAGCCGCCCTCTGCTACTGCACCTACGCCGCGCCGTTGTTCTTGGTGCCCGCGGTGGCCATCGTGGTGCACCGGCGCGCCTGGCGATCGGCGGCGCTGGCCGTGCTCGGCGGCATGGTCGTCGTGGGGGCGTTCACCGCCTCCGGTTTCTGGTGGCTCGACGGGCTCTCGGCGACCCATGGGCGCTACGTCGACACCGTCGCTCGGTTCCGACCGTGGCGCTACTTCGTGGTCGCCGATCTCGCGGTGCTCGCCGCCATCGTCGGCCCGGCGGCCGTCGCCGGGATCGTCGTGCTGCGTGACCGGACGACGTGGCTCCTCACCGGCGCCGCCCTCGCTGGAGTGGCCGTCGCCGACCTGAGCGGCTTCACCAAGGGCGAGGTGGAACGGATCTGGCTCCCGTTCACGCCCTGGCTGCTCGTGGCCGCAGTTGCGCTGCCCGAGCCGGGCTCGCCGTGGGCTCGGCGATGGCCGCCCTGGCTCGGTGCTCAGGTCGTCATGGCCCTCGCGCTCCAGCTCACGCTACGTTCGCCCTGGTGACTGGGGTTCCGGACAGCGCGCCCCGTCCACCCGGTCATGCCCGTGACCGCCGAGCCCCGGAGGTCCCGATGCACGTTCTGGTCACCGGAGGTGCCGGCTTCATCGGCTCGCACGTGGTCGACGCGCTCCTCGCCGCGGGCCACACGGCGGTGGTCGTCGACAACCTCGACCCCGCGGCCCACCGCAGCCGTCCCGAGTACCTCCACGACCGGGTCGAGCACCGGTTCGTCGACGTTGGCGATCGCGAGACCTGGGTCGAGCTCCTGCCCCGGGTCGACGCGGTGTGCCACCAGGCCGGCAAGGTGGGGCTCGGGGTCGATTTTGCCGACATCACGGCCTACGTCGCCAGCAACGACACGGGCACCGCCGTTGCCCTGTGGGCCATGCACCACGTGGGTTTTCGAGGTCGGCTGGTGCTCGCATCCTCGATGGTCGTGTACGGCGAGGGCCGTTACCAGTGCTCGGTGCACGGCGACGTGCGCCCGGGCCCCCGCACCGAGGTCGACCTCGAGCAGGGCCGCTACGAACCGCCGTGCCCGCAGTGCCGGCGCGACCTCGCGCCGGTGCCCGTTGGCGAGGACGCCCCCCTCGATCCCCGCAACGTCTACGCCGCCACCAAGCTCCACCAGGAGCACCTGTGTGCGTCGTGGGCTCGCGAGCACGACACCACGGTCGTCGCCCTGCGATACCACAACGTCTACGGACCCCGGATGCCCCGCGACACGCCCTATGCCGGGGTGGCCAGCATCTTCCGCAGCGCCATCGCCGGCGGACGGGCTCCCGAGGTGTTCGAGGACGGGGGCCAGACCCGCGACTTCGTGCACGTGCGCGATGTCGCTCGGGCCAACCTCGCCGCGCTCACCGTTGACCTCCCGCCCGGATTCCACGCGTACAACGTGGCCTCGGGCACGCCTCGCAGCGTGGGCGACCTCGCCCGGGCCTTGGCCGACGCCGCGGGACCTCAAGCGCCCAGGCCGGAGATCGTCGGCGGCTACCGGCTCGGCGACGTCCGCCACGTCTTCGCGTCCCCCGAGAAGGCCCGGGTGGAGCTGGGCTTTTCCGCCGACGTGGGCTTCGACGACGGCATGCGCGAGCTGGCCCGAGCCAACCTCCGCTGAGGCTGGAGCCCACGCCGTGCGGAGGCGGCACCCCAACACTCCAGGTGCCTCCGGGAGTGGCCGATACCATGCCGATATGGTCAAGCGCGCCCTTCCCCGCACCGACCGCACCGACCCGGCTGGTCCCGCCGGCCTCACCAACCGTGTCGTGGCTCTCCCCGAGGCGCTGACTGCTCTCGCCCGTCTGGCGGCGAACGTGCGGTGGTCGTGGCACCGACCGGCAGTCGAGGTCTTCCGGCGTCTCGACGGCTCGCTGTGGGAGCGCTCGGCGCACAACCCGGTGCGCATGCTCGCCCTCATCGATCCCGTGCGCCTCGCCGTCGCGGCCGCCGACGCCGGCTTCGTCGCCGAGGTGAACCGTCAAGCCGACGAGCTCGCTGCGTACCTCGCCCGCCCCATCCGCTCCGATGTACCGGCCGTCGGCTACTTCTCGGCCGAGTTCGGGATCACCGAGTGCCTCCAGATCTACTCGGGCGGGCTCGGCATCCTCGCCGGCGACCACCTCAAGGCCGCCAGCGACCGCAGCCTGCCGATCACCGGCGTGAGCCTGCTCTACCGGGAGGGCTACTTCAGGCAGCGTCTGACCGAGGACGGGCGCCAGCAGGAGCTGTACGAGGATGCCCAGCTCGAGGTGCTCCCCATCCATCGGGCCTGCGACGGCCATGGGCGTCCGGTCTCGATCACCGTGGCCTTCCCGGGCCGCATCGTCACGGCCCGGGTGTGGACCGTCGCCGTGGGCCAGGTCTCGCTCCAGCTCCTCGACACGGGCGATCCCGAGAACGAGCCTGACGACCGGTGGATCGCCCAGCATCTCTACGGCGGCGACATCGAGACCCGGCTGCGCCAGGAGATCATCCTGGGAATCGGCGGATATCGAGCGCTCGAGGCTCTCGGCGTTGCGTGCAGCCGCTTCCACATGAACGAGGGGCACAGCGCCTTTCTCGCCCTCGAGCACGTGCGCCGGTTCGTCGAGCGCGACGGCCTCGATTTCGCAGCCGCGCGCGACCGGGCCGCACGCGACCTCGTGTTCACGACCCACACACCCGTCGCTGCCGGACACGACTACTTCCCGCCCGAGCTGCTCCTGTCGTACCTGGGCGAGTACCCCGCGATCTTGGGCATCACGCCCGACGAGTTCCTCGGGCTCGGTCGCCGCAATCCCCACGACAAGCTCGAGCCGTTCTGCATGACCGTGCTGGCGCTGCGCCTGGCCTCCCGGGCCAACGGCGTGAGCCGGCTCCACGGTGAGGTCAGCCGGGCCATGTGGCAGGACGTGTTCCCCACGTCGGCAACGACGCCGATCGGCCACGTCACCAATGGCGTCCACTACCCCACGTTCGTCTCCGACGATCTCGCGGCGCTCTTCGACCGCTGGCTCGGTGCGGGCTGGCGCACCACGCCCGAGGATCCCGAGGTGTGGGCCCGCGTGGCGAGCATTCCCGACGAGGAGCTCTGGCGGATCAAGGGACGACGTCGTGAGCGCCTCGTCGCCTTCGCCCGCGACACGATCCATCATCAGCACGCCCGACGCGACGCGACGCCGGCCGAGCTGGCCCAGGTCACCGACGTGCTCGATCCCCGGGCGCTCACGATCGGCTTCGCCCGCCGGTTCGCCACCTACAAGCGCGGGGCTCTGTTGTTGTCCGACCCGGCTCGTCTCGCACGCCTGTTGAGCAATCCGGCTCGGCCCGTGCAGGTGCTCGTTGCCGGCAAGGCCCATCCCCGCGACGAGGGCGGCAAGGACGTCATCCGGCAGGTGGCGGCGTTCGCAGCCGACCCCCTCCTGCGGCGACGCCTGGTGTTCCTCGAGGACTACGACACCGCCGTCGCCCGTCAGCTCGTCCAGGGGTGCGACGTGTGGCTCAACACCCCCCGACGCCCCCACGAGGCGTGCGGTACGTCGGGGATGAAGGCCATGGTCAACGGGAGCCTCAACCTCAGCACGCTCGACGGGTGGTGGGACGAGGCCTGGATCGACCGCGACCCCACCGCGACGCCGTTCGGGTGGGCCATCGCGGGTCGCCGGTTCCGTGACGAGGATCGTCAAGACATCCAAGACGCCAACGCCCTGTACCGCCTGCTCGAGACCAGCGTGGTCCGGGCGTTCTACGACCGCAGCGACGACGTGCCGCGCACGTGGGTCGCCATGATGAAGTCTGCGCTCGCGACACTGGCGCCGGTCTTCACCGCTCACCGGATGGTCGATCAGTACGTCGCCGAGTACTACCAGCCGGCCGCGCCTCCTCCAGCGGCGACAGCACCTGTAGCCATCCCACGGTCTTCCAGGCGGTGATCCGTTGGCCCTCGCAGCCTCGCCGTGCGGTCTGACGACCGACGACCTCTACCTCTTCAACGAAGGCAACCACTTCCGGCTCTATGAGCGCCTCGGGGCCCATCAGCTCGACTCCTCGACGAGCTTCGCGGTGTGGGCCCCCAATGCCCGCCGGGTCTCGGTCGTGGGCGACTGGAACGGCTGGGACGGTCGCCGCGACCCGCTCTCACCGGTCGCCAGCTCAGGTGTCTGGGAAACCGCGATCCCCGCCGCTCATGTCGGCCACCGCTACAAGTTCCGCATCGAGTCTCGCGACGGCCGGAACTTCGACAAGGCCGACCCGTTCGCCTTCGAGGCCGAGGTGCCGCCGCGCACCGCTTCGATCGTGACGGAGTCACACCATTCTTGGTCCGACGACGCCTGGATGTCGACGCGCGCACGGCGGCATCGCCACGACGCACCGATGTCGATCTATGAGCTGCACCTTGGCTCGTTTCTCCGTGATCTCGCCCCGCCATATGCCCCATTGGGGTACCGAGATGTCACCGAGCGGCTCGCCGACCATGTGGCCGGGCTGGGCTTCACACATGTCGAGCTGATGCCCGTCATGCATCATCCGTTCTCGGGTTCGTGGGGCTATCAGACGACGGGGTATTTCGCCGCGAATGCCGCCTGGGGACGACCTGACGAGCTCCGTCACCTGATCGACACGCTGCACCAGCGCGACATCGGGGTGCTCCTCGACTGGGTGCCGTCGCACTTCCCCACCGACGCTCACGGCCTGGCCGGATTCGACGGCACGCACCTCTACGAACATGCCGACCGGCGCCAGGGCTATCACCCCGACTGGAAGAGCCTCATCTTCAACTACGGCCGCAACGAGGTGCGGAGCTTCCTCATCTCCAACGCCCTCTTCTGGCTCGACCGGTACCATGCCGACGGCCTCCGGGTCGACGCCGTGGCCTCGATGCTCTACCTCGACTACTCGCGTCCCGCCGGGGAGTGGATCCCGAATCGTTTCGGCGGCCGCGAGAACCTCGAGGCCGTCGGGTTCCTGCGCCGATTCAACGAGGCCGTCTACGGTGCCTACCCCGACGTGTGCACGATTGCCGAAGAATCAACGGCCTGGCCTGGTGTCACCACGCCCACCGATCGCGGGGGCCTCGGTTTCGGCTACAAGTGGGATATGGGCTGGATGCACGACACGCTTCGTTACCTTGGACGTGACCCGGTTCATCGGCGTTTTCACCATCGTGAGCTCACGTTCCGATCGTTGTACGCCGGGGCCGAGAACTACGTGCTGCCGTTGTCGCACGACGAGGTCGTGCACGGCAAGGGCTCGCTGGCGCGCAAGGTGCCGGGCGACGACTGGCAGCAACGGGCGACCCTGCGGCTGCTGCTCGCCTACCAGACGGCGCTTCCGGGCAAGAAGCTCCTGTTCATGGGCGCCGAGCTGGGCCAGCCCGAGGAGTGGAACTACGACAGCCAGCTCGCCTGGAACCTCCTGGCCGACCCCGATCATGCCGGGATCGCCCACTTCCTCGGCCATCTCATGCGCAGCTACCGAGCGCAACCGGCGTTGCACAGCGAGGACCGCGACCCGAGCGGCTTCGCGTGGCTCTCGGCCGACGACGCCGCACAGTCGGTGCTCGCCTTCTTGCGCCGAGCCCCGGCGGTGCCCGGCTCGTCCGAGGTCGTCTTCGTCGGCAACTTCACGCCCCTGCCCCGCCACGGGCAACGGATCGGTGTCCCGCAACCCGGCCGCTGGCGGGAGCTGGCCAACAGCGACGCGCTCGAGTACGGCGGCAGCGGCGTGGGCAACCTCGGAGCTGTCGACGCCGACGGGATTCCGTCGCAGGGCCAGCGCTGGAGCATCGTGGTCAACCTGCCACCGCTGGCCGCGATCATGCTCCGCGCTCCCGACGCCAATCCCGCCGACGCCATTCCCGCCGACGGCAGGCTCGACCCATGACGCACCCTCGCTACGTCTGCATCCACGGGCACTTCTACCAGCCACCCCGAGAGAACCCGTGGCTGGGCGCGGTCGAAGCCCAAGACAGCGCCGCGCCCTTCCACGACTGGAACGAACGCATCACAGCCGAGTGCTACGCGCCCAACTCGGCGGCCCGGGTTCTCGACGGGCAGGGTCGCATCGAGCGCATCGTCGACAACTACCGGCGCATCAGCTTCAACCTCGGACCCACGCTGTTGTCATGGCTCGATCAGCACCGGCCCGACGTCCACCGGGCCGTCGTGGAGTCCGACCATGCCAGTCGGCAGGCCCACCGCGGGCACGGATCCGCGCTGGCCCAGCCGTACAACCACATGATCATGCCGCTCGCCAACGCCCGCGACCGCCGGACCCAGATCGCCTGGGGCGTGCGCGACTTCGAACGACGCTTCGGTCGACGGCCCGAGGGCATGTGGCTCCCCGAGACCGCCGTCGATCTCGCGACCCTCGACGATCTCTCGGTTGCCGGGATCGCCTTCACCATCCTGGCACCGCACCAAGCCGCTCGGGTCAGGCCGTTGACCGACCCGGCGGGCGCGACCTGGGAGACCGTCGGCTCGGGGGTCGACCCGACGATGCCCTACAGGGTCTCGCTCCCCTCGGGACGGACGATCGTCGTGTTCTTCTACGACGGTCCGATCTCGCGAGCGGTCGCTTTCGAGCAGCTCCTCACCGACGGGCTGCGACTGTCGGGACGCCTGCTCGGCTCGGCGTCGGAACGGCTCGACCGCCCGCAGCTGCTGCACATCGCGACCGACGGCGAGAGCTACGGCCATCATCACCGTTTCGGCGACATGGCGCTGGCCGTCGCCCTCGACGACCTCGAGCGACGCGACGACGTCCGCCTCACGAACTACGGCGAGTTCCTCGAGCTGTTCCCGCCCACCCACGAGGCCGAGATCGCCGAGAACACGTCGTGGAGCTGCGCCCACGGGATCGAACGGTGGCGCAGCGACTGTGGCTGCAACGGCGGCGGACCGAGCGGACACGGCGGCTGGCACCAGCGTTGGCGAGGGGGTCTGCGGGCCACCTTCGACTGGCTGCGAGACACCCTCGCCGGACCGTACGAGCGCGAGCTCTCGCTCCTCGTCGACGATCCGTGGCTGGCGCGCGACGACTACATCGATGTCGTGCTCGAGCGGTCCGAAGCTGCGATCGGGGCGTTCTTCGAACGGCACGCTTCGCGGAGCCTCACCGGGATCGAGGTGGTGCGCGCCCTGCACCTGCTGGAGCTCCAGCGCTTCCTGGTGTTGATGTACACGAGCTGCGGCTGGTTCTTCGACGAGGTCTCAGGCATCGAAACCACCCAGGTGCTGCGGTACGCGGGCTGCGCGGTGCAGCTCGCCGAGGACACGTTGGGCCTGCGACCGGGCCTCGAAGCCGAGCTCCGCGAGCGCCTGGCTGCAGTTCCCGGCAATCTGGCCGAGCTCCCGAACGCCGCGATCGTCTACGACCGGTTCATCGCGCCGGCCCGCGTCGATCTCGTTCGGGTCGGGGCCAACTATGCCGTGACCACGCTGTTCCCCAACGGCTCCACCGGACCCAACGCCCACGCGCCCATATCGCACGGCGTTGTACAACCTCCCGCACCGAACGGCGCCCGTGCCGATGTCCGCCCGACCGAGCGGACGTCGCGTTCGGGCCTGGCCGGGCTCTTCGACGGCTCGGCCGGTACCGCGCTCATGTACCAGTTCGAGATCGACCGGCTCGACCACCGGATCATCCACGCCGGTCGAGCCCGGGTGGCGATCGGACGGGTCAGGGTCGTGTCGGGCACGACGCGCGAATCGACCACGCTCAGCTACGGCTTGTTGCACCTGGGTGACCACTCGCTCACGGGAGGCGCACGGCCGTCGCCCGGACCTGCCGCCTACGACGACATGGTCGCCGACGTGTCCGCCGCGTTCCAGCAGGCCGACGTTCCGGGAACGATCCGGGCCCTCGACCGGCATTTCGCCGGGTTCCCGCTCTCGCTGAACTCGCTGTTTCGAGATCTGCGCCGCCGTGTCGTCGACGACGTGCTCGCTGCGACCCTGGCCGAGACCGAGGCCGTCCACCGCTCGCTGTACGACGACCAGGCGCCGCTGTTGCGTTTCCTCGCATCGCTCAGCGTGCCCCTGCCCGCGAGCCTGCGGGCGACCGCCGAGCTGGTGGTCGCCGCCGATCTTCGCCGGGCGCTGCATCCCGTGCGGATCGACCCCGCCGAGGTGCAGCGTCTCCTCGACGAGGCCCACGACCTCGGGCTCGTGCTCCCCGCCGACACCCTCGCGTTCACCGCCTCGGCCACCCTGTCCGACCTGGCCAGTCACCTCGAGGACGCCCCCCACTCCCCCGCGGTGCAAGCCGAGCTGGCCCGCGCCGTCGATGCGACGGCCCGGCTGCCCTTCCCGGTCGAGCGCTGGTCGGCTCAGAACGTCGTCAACCGTTGGCTCGGTGACACCGTCCCCCCTGATCCGGCCCTGGTGGCCCTGGCCGAGTCACTGGGCTTCGCGCCCCAGATCGCCGCGTCTCCGACTCGCAGCGCCTCCTCACGGTGACGACAGCGACGGTGGCGCCTCAGCCGGGACGGACGGCGCCGGTGTAATCGCGGCGGTTGATGGAGCGGATCCCGACCGACGAGCCGGTGCGGGGAGCGTCGATCATCTGATCGCCCCCGACGTACATGCCGACGTGGTGGATCGGGCTCCCGAAGAACACCAGATCACCGGGCTGCAGGTCGGTGCGGGCGACCTTGGGCAGCGATGCGAACTGGGCCCTCGACGAGTGCGGCAGCGATGCACCGGCCTCGCGCCACACCCAGGCGGTGAAGCCCGAGCAGTCGAACGACTCCGGTCCCGAGGCGCCGAACCGGTAGGGGGTCCCGATCAGGGCCCGGGCGGCCTCGATCACCCGGGTGGCGTTCGGGCTCGCCGGCGGTGGTGGCGGCAACGTCTCGGGAACCGGCGCCGTACCCGAAGCGGCCGTCGAGGTCTGCGCCGGGGCCTGCTGGCGCGAGCGACGCTCCTGCTCGGCCGCCGCCCGTCGAGCCGCTTCCTCCCGGGCCAATCGGGCCGCCTGCTCCCGGGCGATGCGCTCTTCCTCGGCCCGGCGCCGAGCCTCTTCCTCGGCGACCAGTCGAGCCAGCTCGCCCTCGACGCGAGCGAGCACCTCCACCTCGGCGTCGACCACCCGCTGGAGCTCGGCCCGCTGCGTCTCGATCAGCTCCCGCTGCGCCGATGCTTGGTTCTCGATGGCCTGGAGCGTCGCCTCCTGGGCGACGAGGTCGGTCTCGAGCGCCGACAAGCGGTCGTAGGCGTCGAGGTTCGACTCGGCCACGACCGTGCCGTAGACGACCCGGCTGGCGGCCTCGTTGAACGTCGCAGCGCCGAGGACAGCGCTCGCGGACGTGGTTCCCCCGCCCGTGTACAGCTCGATGGCATAGTCCTCGAAGGCCAGCCGCGCTCCGTCGCGTGCCAAAAGCACGTCACGGGTGAGCGCTTGCGACTCTTCGACCCGTTGCTCGGCGCGGGCCAGATCGATCGTTGCCACGTTGAGGTCCTCGTCGAGCAACGAGGCCCGCTCGTCGAGGGCGTCGAGCTGGTCCTGGATCGCCCGAGCCTCGGCCCGCTTGGCTTCGATGTCGTCGGCCGGCGCCCACAACGCCGCTGCTCGGACCGGCACCAGAGGCAGGAGCGGAGCCACGAGCCCGATGCTCACCACGGCGGCGAGCACGGCGAGAGGATGACGAGTGTTCCCGATGCCCCATCCTACCCGGGGTGAGCGAGCCCCGAGCCGTGCACCACCGAACCCACCCCCACCGGAGCCCCCGGCCCGGAGGATCGTCCGATCCCTTCGACGTCGGGGCCGACGCCGGACGTTGCGAAGCTCCCCCCGCCCACGATGAGCAGCTGCACCGCGGCGATGAACGTGGCCGTGGCCCCGGCGACGTGGAGCGCCACGAGCTCCGGCGGAACGTCGGTGAAGTACTGCAGGTAGCCAATGGCGCCCTGCACGGCCTCGAAGACCAGCAGCCTCGTCGCCGCCCGGCGCAGGGACTCGGCCGACCGATCGCCGCGACGCAGCGCGCGAGACGCCACGATGCACAGGGCGATCGTCAGGGCCACCAGCGCCCAGACGGCGCCGGCGTGCACCCGGGTGACCGTCCGCAGTGGCAGGTCGAAGCGTTCGGCCGTCTCGTCTCCGCCGTGGGGTCCGGTCGCGGTCACGATCGTGCCGAGCACGAGCACGATCACGACCAGCGCGAACACCACCCGAACCAGCCGAGTCGCGATGCTCGGCCCCGCCTGAGTCGCGATGTCGACGTCGTCGTCGTCGATGTCGACATCGCCTGTGCCCAGCTCGCCCGCGCCATCGTGCTGGCTGGCCTTGTGATGGAGCACGACGGCATTGGCCACCAGCACCATCGACACGAGGAAGTGTCCCATCACGAACGGCGGCTTCAGCCCGGCGAGCACGACGATCCCGCCGAGGACGATCTGGGCGATCACGCCGACCACGAGCCCGAGCGACCACCGGGTGAGGTCACGGCGACGAGGGGCGCGAACCAGCGAGCCCAGCACGGCGAGGATGACAGCGGCCGACACCAGGCCTGTGACGAGCCGATTCACGAACTCGACCAGGGCGTGGTACTCGAGGGGGGCGACCAGCTCGCCCTCCTCGCAGTTGGGCCAGTCGGAGCAGCCGAGGCCGGATCCGCTGAGACGCACCAGCGCCCCACTCACCACGATGAAGCACAACAGGACCAGGGCCACGAGCGTGATCCGGCGATAGGAATCGGGTGAGAGGCGGCGGTGGAGCACGAGCATCGATCGTACGGCCCGCCCACCGATCGAACCGCTACCGTGGCCTCGGCGTGGTCGTGGCGTGGCCGCGGCCCCCGTTGGGCCGTTCGACTCATTCTCGGGCTCGCCGGTCCCGAATCGGTCAAGCGAACCCCGCTGCACGGCGATCCGTCGTATCCTCAAGGTGGTCGAGCCGATGAGGCCGACCGGCGTGTCCGAGATCCAACTCCCCACCGAGCCTTTCGAAAGGATCGGGTGACCCGATGACCGCACTCGACGTGACAACCCGTGTCGATGAGCTGATGGTGCAACTGACTGGTCGATCCCTCGTCGACCGCACCTGGTTCGTCGATCAGTTGCTCGACCTCGCCAGCCTGGCGCCCGGGAGTGCGGTGTCCGCCAAGACGCACCTGGTCATGGGTGAAGTCTCGGGGCAACGGCTCGTCGACCGGACGTACTGCGTCGACCAACTGCTCGACATCCGCGTCCTGGCGGTCCCGCCCGTCTGAGGCTGTCGCAGCGCACCGCTGCGTGACCTCATGCCCGGCGCGATCGTCGGGGCCGTCGGGCTCGAGGGGCTGAAATGGCTGGGCGCGCTGGTCGTTCCGCAGATGGTCGTGTCGGCGTCACAGCTCTACGGGACCTTCGGCGTGCTGTTCGCGGTCTTCGCCTGGTTGCTCGTCTTCGGCCGGCTCGGCCGTCGACGGGTCCCGAAAACCGCTGGAGGGGGACGATCGGAACCGTCCCCCTCCGAAGCGACTCGACTCAGCTGCAGCCGCTCGTCGCCCCGCACGACTCGCACACGTGACAGCTGCCCGCCCGCTTCATCAGATCGCCGCACACGTGGCACACGACCTGCTCGACCTGCTTGGGACGGGCGACCACGGACGGCGGAGCCGCTGGGGCCGGGGCCGAGGCCGGGGGCTCGCTGGTCAGCTCTCGCAGCAACGGATCGCCGTCGAGCTCGGGATGGCGGAGCTGGGTCGACCACTGGGCCGGCATCGTCTGCTCGTCGACCCCGGGCAGCGTGGGCTGCATGCGCTCGCCCACGGTGAGCACGCCGAGCTCGACCCGACGGTCGTAGGGCAGGTACTCGACCGCCAGGCGGCGGAAGATGTAGTCGACCAGGCTCGTCGAGAAGCGAATGTCGGGATCGTCGGTCATGCCGGCGGGCTCGAAGCGCATGTTGGTGAACATCTCGACGAACGCATCGAGGGGCACGCCGTACTGGAGCCCGTGGCTCACCGAGATGGCGAAGGCATCCATGATCCCGGCCAGGGTCGAGCCCTGCTTGGCGACCCGGAGGAACACCTCACCGGGACGGCCGTCCTCGAACTCGCCCACGGTGACGTAGCCGTGGCAGTCGGCCACCCGGAACGAGAACGTCTTCGAGGTTCGCTTGCGGGGGAGCCGCTGTCGGACGGGCTGCTGCATGATGACCGTCTCGATCACCCGCTCGACGATCCGCTCGGTCACTGCGCCCGCGCCGGAGCGCTCGGTGCTCTCGCCGGCCTTCTTCTGTGTCGAGAGGGGTTGACCCACCTTGCAGTTGTCGCGATAGAGCGCGATGGCCTTGAGCCCCAGCCGCCAGCCCTCGACCAGCAGGTCCTCGACATCCTCGACCGTCGCATCCTCGGGCAGGTTGACCGTCTTGGAGATGGCGCCCGAGATGAACGGCTGCACGGCAGCCATCATCTTCACGTGACCCATGTAGTGGATCGTGTTGTCGCCCATGGCACAGGCGAACACCGACAGGTCGGACGGGCGCAGCAGCGGCGCCCCGATGATCGTCTTGTTCACGTTGACGTAGTCGACGATCGCCGAGGCCTCGCCCTCCGAGTAGCCGAGGCGGCGCAGTGCCCGGTGGACGGTGGTGTTGACGATGAACATCGTCCCGCCGCCCACGAGCTTCTTGGCCTTGGTCAAGGCCAGGTCGGGCTCGATACCGGTCGTGTCGCAGTCCATCATCAGCCCGATGGTTCCCGTCGGGGCGAGGACCGTGGCCTGCGAGTTGCGGACCCCGTTGATCTCGGCGAGGTCGACCGCCTCGTCCCAGGCCTGCTGCGCAGCACCGAGCAGCTCCGGCGGCACGAGCTCCTCGTCGATGCGAGCCACCGCGGCGCGGTGCATGCGCAACACGTCGAGCATCGGCTCCTTGTTGTCCTCGTAGCCGGCGTGCGGCCCCATCCGCCCGGCGGTCCGGGCCGAGACGGCGTAGGCGTGCCCGGTCATCAGCGCCGTGAGCGAGGCGGCCCAGGCCCGACCGCCCTCGGAGTCGTACGGCAGGCCCTGGGCCATGAGCAACGCACCGAGGTTCGCGTAGCCCAGCCCGAGCTGACGGAATCGTCGGCTGTTCTCGCCGATGCGATCGGTCGGGTAGTCGGCGTTGCCGACGAGGATCTCCTGGCCCGTGAACATGATCTCGACGGCGCGCCGGTACCCGTCGACGTCGAAGGCGCCGTCATCGCCCACGAACTTCATGAGGTTGAGCGACGCGAGGTTGCACGCCGAGTTGTCGATGTGCATGTACTCCGAGCACGGGTTCGACCCGTTGATCCGGGCCGTGTTCTTCGCCGTGTGCCAACGGTTGATGGTGGTGTCGAACTGCATCCCCGGGTCGGCGCAGTCCCACGAGGCCTGGGCGATCTGGCGCATCAGGTCGCGGGCACGAACGGTGCGCACCGTCTCGCCCGTCTTGACGGCCTTGAACTCCCACTCGCGATCTTCGACCACGGCCTGCATGAACTCGTCGGTCACCCGCACCGAGTTGTTGGCGTTCTGGTACTGGATCGAGTGCGAGTCGCGTCCGTCGAGGTCCATGTCGAAACCGGCTTCGGCCAGCGCTCGGGCCTTGCGCTCCTCGATCGACTTGCACCAGATGAAGTCTTCGATGTCGGGATGGTCGGCGTTGAGGATCACCATCTTGGCCGCACGACGGGTCTTGCCACCCGACTTGATCGTGCCCGCCGATGCATCGGCGCCGCGCATGAAGCTGACCGGCCCGCTGGCGGTCCCGCCACCGGCGAGGCGCTCGTGCGAGGACCGGATGTTCGAGAGGTTGATCCCCGAGCCCGATCCCCCCTTGAAGATCGTGCCTTCCTCGACGTACCAGTTGAGGATGGACGACATGGTGTCGTCGACCGCGAGGATGAAACAGGCGCTGGCCTGCTGCGGCACCCCGCGGACACCGATGTTGAACCACACCGGCGAGTTGAACGCCGCGAACTGGTGGACCAACAGGTACTTGAGGTCGTCGCAGAAGGCCTCGGCCTCGGCCTGGTCGACGAAGTACCCGTCACGTAGGCCCCATCCGGTGATCGTGTCAGCCACCCGATCGATGACCTGGCGCAGCGACCACTCACGGTCGGGGGAACCGAGCGTCCCCCGGAAGTACTTCTGGGCGACGATGTTGGTGGCGTTCTGCGACCACGTCACCGGGAATTCGACACCCGCTTGGAAGAACGCGTCGGTGCCGTCTCGGTGGTTGGGGATCCGGGCGTCGCGGATCTCCCAAGCGACGGTGTCGTACGGGTGAACACCCTTGCGGGTGAACCACCGACGAATTCCGATGCCGATCTGCTCAGGTGCCATGGCCATGTTGGCGCGTTTCCCTTCAACGTCTCGTGGAGTGAACATGTCGACGCCCGATCGTCACCGTGCGAGATTCACGGAGCCGTCATCGTGCGCCGGGGTGTCAGTGCTTCTCGATCGCACGCTCCCGGCCAAACGCATCCGGACACCGAATTCTTCCATTACCCACTACATCTTGTGGGTTGCGGACATCGGACCGCGAGATCAGGGGTAAATTACAGCACTGGGATTCTCTTCCTGTCAACAATCAGACCGGAATTTTTCTGGTCCATCTCCGCGATCCTGCCGAAAAGCGCCGATTGGTCGCTCGTGTGGCACCGCCAGAGGGCGCGGCCGCGAGCCTTCAGCCGCGCCGGCGACGCTCCTTGGGGGCCGTCGCCTTGTTCAGGAGCCCGGCCTCCCGGGCGAAGTCGGTGGCGTCCTCGAACCCCATGTACACCGATGCGAAACGAAGGTAGGTGACCTCGTCGAGCTCACGCAGCCGCTCGAGTACGGCACGGCCGATCTCGTCGGTGGGCACGAGGGGTCCACGGGCTCGGACATGCTCCTCGACCGACACGGCCACGGCCTCGAGGGCCGCCGGATCGAGGGGACGGTTCTTGGCCGCTCGCCGGAGACCCGACAGGAGCTTCTCCCGCTGGAACGCCTGACGCCCGCCTGATCGCTTGACCACGACGAGCCCGCCGTCCTCGGTGCGCTCGAACGTGGTGAAACGGAGCTCGCAGTGCAGACACTCGCGCCGTCGGCGAATGGCGGCACCGCCGTCGGTCACGCGCGAGTCGACCACCTTGGTCTCGACGGCCTCGCAGTACGGACAGCGCACGCACCTACCGTAGGACCCTCCCGGGCACCCTCACCAACACGGGCCTCGACAACGCCAGCCCCCTCGAAGCGCGTCCTTGGAAGCCGTCGACGGGCAGGCCGTCAGAGCCCCGACCCGAGGGGCCAGCGGATGGCCTCGCCCGGCTGCAACGGAAGGCCCCCCCGAGCTCGCGAGAGGGCGTCGACGATGGGCCGAACCTCGCCGTCGGGCTCGATCCGCCGAGCGATCGACCACAGGGTGTCTCCCGGCTCGACGTAGTGGACGATCGCCGCCATGGGCTCGGGAGCACCGGAGGCGGCTGAACCCTGGGGACCGGACCCGCCGAGACCATCGGCCATCGCAGGGATGGTGGTCACGACCAGCAGCGCCAGCGCGAGGACGATGCTCCGCCGGGCGCGAGCGACGGTGCGGGCATCGCGACTCGACGAACCGGCGCCGATCCGGACGCCGTGGCCGATCGGTCGGCGACTTTCACCGGCCGCGGAGCGCCGTCGATGCGTCGGCCCGGACGGAGCCTGACGGGGCTGGCACCGACCAGGCTGGGCCGCCCTCAGGATCAGCGGCTCGGGAAACCAGGCGTCGGCCCCGCTGGCCAGCGGCCAGGCCCTCCGTGCGCTGCCCTCGCCGGGCGAGCCGCGTTCTGCCCGAGCGGGGCCGACGTGGAGCACGGTTGGAGGGCACGTGAAGCTCGACATGATGATCTCCGGGAAGGCGACGTCGGGGCGGAGGGCGCCCGGTGGTGGCGGGCACCCTCCGGTAGCCGGACGGGGCGAGAGCGACCCGGCCTCGACCCGAGCTCGCACGAACGACACCGAACGACTGTTCGATGAGATCCAACCACGAACGGACGTTCGTCGTCAAGAGGGAATCGAACGAATGTTTGCCCCGAACGCATGATCGTGATACGGTGCTCAGGACCACCTGTACCTGTACCTGTACCTGTACCTGTACCTGTACCTGTACCTGTACCTGTACCTGTACCTGTACCTGTACCTGTACCTGT
>VFJJ01000072.1 GCA_009886115.1 Actinomycetota bacterium | reverse complement strand
GCTGGTCGACTCGGCCCTGGCCACCACGGCCGCATCCGCCCACGACACCGCGGACGACGGGGATGCCGAGGGCGCGGTGGACGCGGGCGCCGAGGGCGCGGTGGACGCGGGCGCCGAGGGCGCCCAGCAGTCCCAGCAGTCCCAGCAGTCCCAGCAGTCCCAGCAGTCCGAGGCCCGGGTGTTCCCGGTCGTCGACGAATCGTCGGACGGGTTGCGGACGCTCGCCCAGGCGCTGCGGGCCCGGGTGCCCCCGCCCGAGCGTGGACCCACCACCGCCGACGGCGTCCGCCAGTCGCTGCGCCAGCGACGCGACTCGTTGGGAGCCGGCTGGGATGCCGAGGACCGCCAGCCCGACGAGACCCTGCCGCTGCACGTGGAGGTGACGGGTCCGCTCGGGCGGATGCCGCTGCGAGCGGCGCTGGCCGAGGTCGGGGCGCAGCTGCGTTCGATGAGCAGCCTCCTGTCGGTCAAGCAGGATCAGGCGCTGCGCAACCTGCTGCAGGGGCTCATCGCCCGCGAGGTGGCCGAGAAGCTCCACGCGGCCCGTGAGCTCGTGACGTTGATGAACCGGCGGCTCGGCTCGGTGACCACCGCTCACGGCATCGGCGTGTCGCTCCGATGGACCCGGCGCGACGACCTCGACGACGGGCTCGTCACCATGATGACGCTGCTGTCGAAGCGACCCGACCTGCGAACCGTCGACGAGGACGCCGAGCTCGTCGCTGCGCTCTCCGAACGGATCGCGGCGGCCCGGCGCGAGCAGCCCGACACCCCGTACCGATCGCTCGTCGCCGAGGTGCTCGACTATCGCAACTGGCACCGTACCGTCGTGATGCTGCACCGGCCCGGCAGCAGCGACGAGCGGCTCTCGCGCCGTACGGCACTGTCGGAGGGTGAGAAGAAGGTCGTGAGCTACCTCGCCCTGTTCGCGGCCGTCGCCGCCTCGTGCGACGCCATCTCGGAGAAGGCGGCCGACGCGCCTCGCTTCGTGGTCATCGACGACGCCTTCGCCAAGGTCTCAGAAGACAACCACCCCAAGCTGTTCGGGCTCCTCGTCGAGCTCGATCTCGACTTCGTGGCGACGAGCGAGCGCCTCTGGGGTACCCACGCCACCGTTCCCGAGCTGGCGATCACCGAGGTGGTGCGCGATGCCGGTCTCGGCGTCATCGTCCTCGAGCACGCCCGCTGGGACGGTCGCACGCGCCACGAGGTGCGGTGACCATGAGCGAGACGCCGAACGCGCCGACTGCACCGACTTCATCGGCCGCGCCTGTCGACGAGCGGGAGGACCAGGGCCGGCGGCTGTTCCGCTACCTCGGCGGCGACGAATGGCGCGAGTACCGGGCCATCATGGCGGTGTTCGCGGGCACGTTCTTCTCGGAGTTCACCCCCGAGGACGTGCAGGCGGCGCTCGGCGCTCGGGCCGACGACGTCGATCCAACGGTGGTCGCCGACCGCCTCGAGAGCCTGCGCCGTTGGGGCAATCTCACGGTGTCGACGTCGATCGGCAACCCCACGAGCATCGCCGACTACTACCGACGACGGAACCGCTACCTGATCACCCGGGCCGGTCAAGAGGTGCACGACCTCGTCGAGGGCGTGCTTGCCCGGGTCGACGAGGTGCGCGACGTCTCGACGGGCCGGCTCCGGGTGCTGCTCGAGGCGCTGCGCACCCTGGCCGCGCACGACATCGCGGTGATCGATCCTGTCACCCTGGGCGATCTCGTCGGCGCGGTGTTCGATCCCCATCAGGTCTTCACCGCTGAGATCACACAGTTCTTCGCCGCCATCAACCAGTGGCAGAGCCGCTACGACCTCAGTCCCGACGAGTTCCGGTTCTTCGCCGAGGTGCTCGTCGGCTACGTGGCCGAACGACTCGACGAGATCGAGCGCACCGCCCGTCCGATCGGCCATGTGCTCGACGAGCTGGCCCCGAGGTTCGCGCTCATCGTCGAACGGGCCCATCTGGGCCTGGCGACCCGGGTGGCCCAGGCCGGGCTCGACGACTCGGTGAGCGTGACTCGTCGCGCCGGAGCCACCATCGCCGATTGGGACCATCTTGCGGGATGGTTCGTGAGCCGGCGCGGTCGACCATCGCGCATCGAGCAGCTCGGTCGGGAGGCCGTCGCGGCGATCCGCACGCTCACCCTGAACCTGGCCCGTCTCTCGCGGGTGGGCGTCGGGGCGTCGTCGAGACGGGCCGACTTCCTGCGCATCGCCCGGTGGTTCCACGACGCCACGCCCGAGCAGCTGCCCCAGCTGGTCGTCGCGGCGTTCGGCCTGCATCCCACGACGCACTGGGGCGTGCTGGCCGACGACGCCGGCGATCCGGTGACCACGTCAACGCCGTGGCGCGACGCCCCGCGCGCCGTGGTGCCGGTGTCGTTGCGCGAACGGGGCGACACCACCAATCGAGGACGAGCCAGCCCGCTGCGAGACCGGGCCCTGGAAGAACGGGTTCTGCGGCAACGGCGCGCCGCCGAGCTCGACGCCGCCCGGCAGGTCGACGAAGAGCTGCTCGCCGGGCCGTTGGCGGGACGCACGCTCAGCGGACCCGCGATGGCACGGCTGCAACGCGTCCTCGCCCGGGCGATGACGGGCCTCGGCGTCGAGCATCTCGGCGCGTCCGTCGACGACGGCGCTCTGCGTTGCATCGTCCAGCGGCGTGTCGAAGCCGACCTGGCCATCGCATCGGTCGATGGCACGCTCACCCTGTGCCGTCTGCACGTGACGATCGAACCTGTTGGTACCGTCGAAACCACCGCTTTCGAAATGATCGTCGACGGGGCCACCGCCTTCGAAGCCACCGCTTTCGAAATCACCGGCGAGTGGGGATCGGGCTCGTGAGCGACGATCCGCACGCCGCAGCCGAGCGCCGCCAGGCGATGCGGCAACTCGTCCAAGAGCCTTTGACGTGCGCCGAGCACGATCCCGAGGTCTTCCGGCTGATCCGCCGCCACGAGGTCGAGCTCGACCGCTGGTTCACCCAACGGCTCGGCTACCGCCTGCACGTCGACGCCGACACGGCCCGGCTGTTCAAGTCCGGGGTGCTCATAGAGCGCCAGCCGCTGCGCACCGAAAGCGGACGGGCACTGCACCAGCTCGAGCACGTGCTGCTGGCCCTCGTGCTCGCGAGCACGGCCGCGGGACCGGCCGTGATCAGCCTGCGTGACCTGGTGGATCAGGTGCGATCGGCGGCCGCCGAAGCCGAGATCGTCCTCGTCGGAGATTCCGCCGAGCGGCGAGCCCTGGTGGCCGTCCTGCGGTGGATGATCGACCACGGCCTGGCCAGCGAGCTGCACGCCCAGGTCGATGCCTACGCCACCGACGACGACGCTGACGCCGTGCTCAGGGTCCGGCCCGATCGCATCGTCCTCCTGGCGCTGCCGGCCCTGGTGGGCGCGGCCGACGCTGGCGAGCTCGTGGCCCGCTCCGAGCGGCGCAGCACCACCCGCCAGTGGCTGCGCTGCCGGCTCGTCGAGACACCGGTCATCTACCGCCCCGACCTGACCGACGACGAATGGGACGAGCTCCGTCGACGCCTGGGCGACGAGGAGCGTCTGCTCGACGAGATGCTCGGCCTCGTCGTCGAGGCTCGGGCCGAAGGCGTGGCGGCGATCGACCCGTCGGGCGCACTGTCGCATCGCCGGTTCCCCAGCACCGGTACGGTCGGTCACGCCGCCCTGCTGCTGGTCGATGAGCTGGCCTACACCGAATCGGGCAGTTATCACCCCTACCGCGCCGTGGTCGACGCCGTGTCCCGGCTGGCCGAGGGCCACGCCGCCGGGTGGGCCGGCGATCTCGTGGCATCCCCCGAGCGGCTCACCCGCCAGGTGCTCGACCTGCTCATCGACCACCGCCTCGCCGAGATCACCGAGGTGGTCGACATCGCTCGTGACGAGCACGGCGATCGGCGGGTGGTACGGATCCTCCCGGGGGCGTCGCGCTTTCGGTCCGTGCCCCGGGCTGCACCCGACGCCGACCCGTCCGAGCAGGAGACGCTCTGGTGAGCGCACCACCGTCGTCATTGCTCGACGCCGAGCTCGACGTGCTCTGGGCAACGGTCGCGCGCCGATTGGAACGCCGTGGGTACGAAGGGCTGGGCCGTGTGAGACTGCCGCCGCTCGGGCCGTCGGCCCGTCTGACGCTGACCAGCCTGCTGGGCCGTTCCCCGGGCGCCACGGTCGATCTCGGCGTTCTCGAACAGGCGTTGGCCCGATTGGGTGTGGCCGCGAACCTGGCCGACGCGCTGGGCGTCCTCGGTCATCCGGTCTCCGAGGAACCGCAACGCCAACGCCAGCAGCGCGCGATCGCCGGGCGCGCTCGCGACGCGGCTCGGGCGACGGTCGCCCAGTGGTCCGACGACTGGGCTCGAGCCTGGATCGACGAGATCATCCGAGCCGGGATCTTGCGCGGCCTCGACGAGCCGGGGGCCCTCGAGTTGTTGAGCGCCGCCCGCGCCGTGCTCGACCGGCTCGAAACCACATGGGCCACAACGACCGGCGGCGCCGGCCTGGCTGATTCACCCAGGCCGATCAGCCGGGTCGACCTCGCGGCCACCCTGTTCGGAGATGCCCACGCCCTCGACAGTGGCACCCGCCTGGAGGCCGCCGTCGGACGCGCCCTGGCACACGAGCACCGGGCGTCTCTACGACGCGAGGCCTGGGAGCATGCCGGGGTGCACCTCGATCTCACGTCGGCTCCGGTGCTCACCTGGGCCCTCCCGGTCGCGGCATCGCCGGCACCTTCAGGGCTCGGCGCGTTGGTGAGTGGGGCCACCGCCCTCGGGATCCCGATCCACCTGTCGCAGTTGGCGTTGCGAAGCGCTCCGTTGGAGCTGGTGGCCGGAGCCGACGTGCTGGTCGTCGAGAACCCCCGTGTCGTCGAGTTCGCCGCGCAACGTCGCAGTGCCCAGGCTGTGGTGTCGACCAACGGCAACCCGTCGACAGCGGTGCGCACCCTGCTCGATCTGATGATCGGAGCCGGCGCTCACCTGCGTTATCACGGCGACTTCGACGCAGCCGGCCTCGCCATCTGCGGACGGCTCCAGGCGCTGGGGCTCACGCCCTGGCACATGGACGCCGTCGACTACCAACGTGCCGTCGAGCGAGCGCGAGCTGAAGGCGTCGAGCTTCCCGTCGACGATCGCCCGGTACCGCACACGCCATGGGATCCAGCGCTGCGCGAGCTCTTCGCGCAGACCCGTCGCGTCGTGCACGAGGAGCGCCT
>VFJJ01000132.1 GCA_009886115.1 Actinomycetota bacterium | reverse complement strand
GGGCGCTGAAGGCGCTGGGGGCGCTGGGGGCGCTGGGGGCGCTGGGGGCGCTGGGGGCGCTGAAGGCGCCGATCCGCCGGGCGCGGGAGGAGCGTCGACGAAGAGGCTGTCGGCGATGCCGCTGCCGCCCTGCGGCGCGAACGTGCCGAAGGCCGAGAACTCGCCGGCGACGATCTCGGCCGCCTCGGCCACGTCGGACGGGTGAGCACCGCCGCATCCTGCGGCCTCCATGAACGCTTCGGGGTCGGCGTTGAACGCGGCCCGGGCCTGTTCATCGGAGAAGATGCCCTGGAGCATCTCGATCAAGCTTGACAATGCAGCCATTGGGGGTTCCTCCTGTGAGCGTGGCCCTCGTTGGGAACCACGACGATGATGTCAGGACGATACGAAGAGCGAGCGTTCGATACATCGGGACCATCCCCCTCCCGCTGTAGACGACCATGGGGATCGGGGAGGACCCCTAGGGGCTCGCAACGGCGCAGGGCGTTGACCTGCTTCGATTGCGTCGAAAGGAGGATACGCCCGTAGTGTGCCCGGGTTGACCCGGCGAAAGGCAGCGGATGGCTGAGCGGTTCACCTCGATCGACGACGTGACGGCACGCCTGCGCTCCGTCGACTACCTGGCCAGCTCGCAGATCAGCAGCGTGGCGTTCCTCGCCGACCGATTGGAGAAGCCGATCCTGGTCGAAGGTCCTGCCGGAGTGGGCAAGACCGAGCTGGCCAAGGCCCTCGCTGCGATCACCGGGAGCCGCCTCATCCGCCTGCAGTGCTACGAGGGCCTCGACGAGTCGAAGGCGCTCTACGAGTGGAACTACAAGAAGCAGCTGCTTCGCATTCAGGCCGACCGTCAGCACGAAGCCTCGTGGAAGGATCTCGAGGCCGACATCTTCAGCGAAGAGTTCCTCCTGACCCGACCCCTCCTCGAAGCGATCCGTTCGACCGAGCCGGTCGTGCTGCTCATCGACGAGGTCGACAGGGTGGAGATCGAGACCGAGGCCCTGCTGCTCGAGGTCTTGTCCGACTTCCAGGTGTCGATCCCCGAGCTGGGCACGATCGAGGGCGCCACGACCCGTCCGATCGTGATCTTGACCTCCAACAACACCCGAGAGCTCTCCGAAGCGTTGAAGCGTCGGTGCCTCTTCCTCCACATCGACTATCCCGACATCGAGCGTGAGAAGGAGATCGTGCGGGTCCGGGTCCCGGAGATCGACGCCTCGCTCGCCGAGCAGATCGCCCGGGTCGTGCGTTCGATCCGCCAGATCGACCTGAAGAAGGCTCCATCGATCTCGGAGACCATCGACTGGGCCCGCACGCTCATCTACCTCGGTCACACCACGTTGGACCCGGCCACGATCACCGAGACCCTCCACGTGTTGCTCAAGTACCAGGCCGACATCACCAAGGCCGTCAAGGAGCTCAACGCGCCGTCAGGGCTCAAGAAGTCGTGAGATGCGTTGGCCTCAGGTCGCAGCCGGGCTCCAGGGGCTGAGGGAGAGCACGACGATGGCCAGCGAGCCGCTCGCCTTGGCGCATTCCGAGACCGAGATGCTCGACGTGCTCCAGGGCTTCGTCCACGAGCTGCGCACGGCCGGCCTGCCGGTCTCGATGACCGAGAACCTCGATGCCATGCGCGCGCTCGAGCACATCCCGATGGGCGAGCGCGACGCCTTTCGGGCTGCGCTGGCGTCGACCCTGGTCAAGCACGAGCGGCATTGGAAGACGTTCGAGATCGTCTTCGACATCTACTTCGGGCTGCTGGCCCAGCCCGGTCCCGGGGACGGCTCCGGTGACGACGAGGCCGATCTCGATGCCGCCGGTGACGGCGAGCAGGCCGAGGGGGAAGGGGCCCTCACGGAGCTCTCGGCCGAGGAGCTGGCCCAGATGCTGCTCGAGGCCCTCATGGCCGACAACCGCGATGCCTTGCGCCGCTTGGCTGCCGCCGCGGTCTCGCTCTACGCGGGCATGGAGCCGGGCCGCCCCGTCGGGGGCACCTATTACCTGTATCGCACGCTGCGGCAGATCAACTTCGACGGGCTGCTGCAGCAACTCCAGGAGCAGTCGAAGAGCCGGGGTCGCTACCCCGAGGAAGACCTCGACCGTCGCCTCTTCGACGAGGAGCTCCAGGCCCGGCTGAAGAAGCTGCGCGACCTCGTCGAGTCCGAGATCCGGCGTCGGCTCGTCGAGGACCGGGGATCGGCGGCGTTGGCCAAGACGCTGCGCAAGCCTCTGCCCGAGGATGTCGACTTCATGCACGCCTCGCGTGAGGAGATGGCCGCGATCCAAAAGGCCATCGAGCCTCTCACGCGGGCCATGGCCGCCCGTCTGGCCCAGCGCCGCCGCCGTCGGCGCCGGGGCACGCTCGACTTCCGCAAGACCGTCCGTGCGTCGCTGTCGTACGGTGGCGTACCGGCCGATCCGAAGTTCAAGCACCCGCGCCCGTCCAAGCCCGAGATCATGGTCGTGGCCGACATCTCGGGATCGGTGGCCAGCTTCGCCCGGTTCACCCTGATGTTCGTGTACACCATGGCGTCACAGTTCTCGAAGGTGCGCTCGTTCGTGTTCATCGACGGCATCGACGAGGTCACCCGGTTCTTCGAGGAGTCGGGCGACATCAACGAGGCCGTGTACAAGGTGAACACCGAAGCCGACGTGGTCTGGGTCGACGGCCATTCCGACTACGGCCATGCCTTCGAGGTGTTCCACGAGCGTTTCGCCCGCCAGGTGAGCCCCAAGACCACGATCCTGTTCCTGGGTGATGCCCGCAACAACTACCACGCGCCCCAATCGTGGGTCGTGCGTGAGCTCTCGAAGCGGGCCCGTCACGTCTACTGGCTCAACCCTGAGCCGCGGGGCTACTGGGACTCCGGCGACTCGATCGTCAGCGAGTACGGCCGGTTCTGCGACGCCGTCCACGAGTGTCGGAACCTGCGCCAGCTCGAGCAGTTCGTGGCCCGCATCGTCGAGCACTGAGGCGAGTGTCGGGCCTTCGAGAGCTCAGGCCGAGGTGTCGACTCGCGTCTCGTGGCGTTCGTCGAGGAGATTCCAGACCCGGTCGGCGATCCGCACCAACCCGATGAGCTGGCTGCGTTCGAGGCGGCGGAAGGGCCGGCCGTTGCGCCCGACCAGCACGGTCGCGCCCCGAGAGGGGAGGGTGGCCACGGCGAGGTCGTCGGGCCCGGAGACGCCCTCGACGACCGCAGGCGACGCCGAGATCCCCAGGGCCAGTGCCTGGAGCGCCCGTCCGGTCGGTACGTCGTCGCCGCTGGCCGAGAGCACGTCGTGGCCAAGGACCAGTGCCGTCCAGTCGGCCGTGAACTCGCGGCGAACATGGCTGACGAGCGTGGAGACGAGCTCGTCGGACGAGTGGGTCTCACACAACCGGGCGGCGGCGCGCAGCGCGTCGAGATGGGCGTCGGGGAAGCGCTCGACCGGGCGGACCTCCTCGACCGAGGCTCCATCGACCTCCTCGATCTCCCTGATGAGCACGGGAATGAGGGCCGGATCAGCCAGCTCGACTGCGAACTCGTCGATGGCGATCCCGTCGCCCCGCTCGAGCACGTCGATCGAGACGATGTCGCCGCGCACGGCGCCGATGCGGGAGGCGACTTGGCCGAGCGCTCCGGGACGATCGCTCAGCCAGACCCGGATCAAGACCGGGGTCACCGTCGGCGGCCGGCTCGAGTCGGTCGTCGCATCGAGGTTGGAAGCTGTCGTGGGCATGGGGGGAGGGTACCGGGTGCACGGTGCCACTGTGTGACACGCCGGTCACGGTCCGGTACTCGCGTGCCGCCGGTCACGGCTGCAGGGACTGCCCGGAAACGGGTCGGCCATGGGGGCTGGTCGTAGCCTCGATCGCAGATGGGACTGCTCAGGCGAAACCGTGACTTCAGGTTGCTCTACTTCGCTCAACTCGTCTCGTACCTCGGTGACTGGTTCGCCACCGTCGCGCTCATCGGGCTGATCCTCGACGAGACGGGGTCGGAGGTGCTGGCGGCCGCGGTCTTCGTCGCCCAGGTGCTCCCCGGCCTGTTCGCCACGCCGATCGCCGGCCCGGCCGCCGATCGCCACGATCGGCGTCGCCTGGTGATGGTCGTCTGTGCCGCGCAGGTGGTGGCCGCATCGGGGTTCCTCCTGGCCGGAACGGTCGGCGTGGGCCTGGGCCTGGCGGCCCAGGCGGCGATCTCGTTCCTCGGCGCCTTCGTGGCCCCCGCGGTCGGTGCCGCCGTCCCACACCTCGTCGAGCCCGACGATCTCCCGACGGCCAACGCCCTCCAGTCGTCGACCTGGGGGACCATGCTGGCTGCTGGCGCCGGCATCGGCGGGTTGTTCACCGCGGCGTTCGGACGGGACGCCGCGTTCCTCGCCGACGTCGCGTCGTTCGCTCTCGCGGGTGCGCTGATCGCCGGCATCCGTCGTCCGATGTCTCGGACCGAGCCCGCGCTGGCGAGCTCCCACGGTGAGCGTCCGAGAGCGCAGCCCATCCGCGAGCTCACCGAGGCCGTGCGCCACGTCCGCGGCGACGTCCAACTCTCGAAGCTCATCATGGCCAAGTTCGGTCTGGGGCTCTCGGCCGGGGTCGCGGGGCTGCTCGCGGTGATCGCCACCGACGGTTTCGGGACGGGCGACGGCGGTATCGGCGCGCTGCTCGCGGCCCGCGGGGTGGGCGCGTTCCTCGGACCCATGGCCGCAGCGCCGATCATGCGGAAGGGGAACAGGGCGATCATGCCGGCGTGCGCCATCTGCGCCTTGGTGTTCGGGATCGGCTATGGCCTCGTTCCGGCGGCCGGCTCGATCGCCGTGGCCGCCGTGTTCGTGGCCCTCGCGCATTTCGGGGGTGGCGCCAACTGGGTGATGTCGACGTACGGGCTCCAGGTGAGCGCGCCCGACCGGCTCATGGGGCGGGTGCTCTCGCTCGACTTCGCGCTGGCCAGCGCGACCTTGTCGGTGTCGTTCCTCGGTGCCGGCGTGCTGGGGGCCGTGTTCAGCCCCGAGACCGGCGTGTTGGTGTTCGCCGCCGTGGCTGCGGTGTGGGCGGTGTTCTATTGGTGGTGGAGCAGGCCGTTGTGGAAGCGCGATGCAGTCGTGGCCAATTCCATCCCGTGACCTGCTCGCCGGTCGACGAGCTGAGCCGGTTCGACCGGTAGCGTGAGGGGCCGTGGAACGGATCGGGGTGTTCGGGGGCACGTTCGACCCGATCCACGTCGGGCACCTCGTCGCGGCGGCGACGGTCCGCCACGACGTGGGTCTCGATCGTGTGCTGTTGATGGTGGCGGGCGATCAGTGGCAAAAACGTGGGAACGTCGTCGCGTCGGCCATCGACCGTCTCGACATGGTTCGAGCGGCCGTCGATGGGATCGACGGTCTCGAGGCCTCGGCCCTCGAGATCGAGCGCGGACGGCCGTCATACACCCATGAGACGCTCCAGGCGCTCACCGCTCCCGGGCGGGAGCTGTTCCTGGTGCTGGGGGCCGACGCGGCGCGCAACACCGGAACCTGGGTCGAGGTGGCCCGATGCCAGGAGCTGGCGACGCTGATCGTCGTGAGCCGGGCCGGTGATCCGGGCGAGCCGGCCGACCCGACGGGCTGGCGTTGGCGCACCATCACCATCCCCTGGCTCGACATCTCATCGACCGATCTCCGCGCCCGTCTGGCTTCGGGGCGCCCGGTCGAGGGCCTGGTACCAGGTCCCGTCATCGAGCTGATTCGGGCCCGGGGCCTGTTCACCTGATCGCGGGCCGGGGCGGGCTTGGCCCCGATCTCGGGCCGAGCTGCCGGAATCTCTCGGCGACCTGCGACAATGGTGCAGACGCGTGACGCGTCGTATCCGATCTCGTCGATCAAGGAAGCCTGTGGCCGACACTTCTGTCCAGCGAGCCCTCTCCAGCGCCGTCCCTGTCAGCACCGCGACCACGGCGACGATCATCCGCCGAGTCGTGATCGCGGCCCGCGCGGCCGACGACAAGTTGGGCGTCGACACCGTGATCCTCGAGGTCGGGCCGGTGCTGTCGATCACCGACGCCTTCGTGATCACGAGCGCCACGAACCCTCGCCAGGTGCGCAGCATCGCGGAGGAGATCGAGCTCCGGCTCGCCCAGCAGGAGGGGATCAAGCCGAACCGGGTCGAGGGCCTGAAGGAGGGCACCTGGGTGCTCGTCGACTACGGCGACTTCGTGGTGCACGTCTTCCTCGACGAGAGCCGTCGCTTCTACGACCTGGAACGCCTGTGGTCGGACGTGGCCGTGATCCCGTGGGAGCTCGCCGTCGCACCAGGGGCTCGCTCGGCCTGAACGTGCTGCGGGGCCGTGTCCCAAGGGGCGATCACCTCCAGGCGGTGAGCTCCGGCGGGTTGGTGTAGGGCTCGTGGTCTCCGTGGATGCTCGGCGAGATGGCGAGGCCGAGGTTGGCCGCATAGGCATCGATGCCGATGGTGGTTCCGCCCTCGCACGTCCAGTCGCCGTCACCGCAGTTCCAGCCGGGCTGGGCGGTCCCGGCCAGGCCTCCCGTCCAATAGAGCGCTCCGCGAACACCTGACCCGGGCCGGCAGCCGTTGGCGCTGGCGTCGGGGACCGGGTCGTCGATGACCACCCCGAGCAGGCGCCCTCCGAACGTCTCGCCGCGGCAATAGAGCTCGGCAGCAGCCGCACCTCCGTTGGAGAAGCCGTTGACGATCACACGCCCGCATCCTGCGCCGTCGATCGCCGCAGTGATGCCTGATCGCATCGCGCTGTAGCGGTCGTCGGGGAAGTAGAGCCACTGGCGGCCCCCCCAGCCCTCGCCGTTGCCGCCTGGGCTGACGACGGTGAGGCCGTTGCCGTCGACCGCGGCGGGAGCACCGCCGCCACCCTTGCCGTGGAGGCGAACGAGGCATGTCAGCGTCGGCGGCGCGGGTGCGGGTGGCGGTGCGGGCCCGGAACCCGGCGCCGCCGGAGCAGGTGACGTCGGTCCCGGGGGTGCGGCCGATCGGGTTGCGGGGGCGGCCGCGGGCGCGGGCGGCGGGGTCGTCGCGGGCACCGTCTCGCCCAAGGTGCCGCTGGCGTTCGCGGTGGCGTCGGGCGTGGCCGTGGTGTTGGGCGCGCCGGGGGCCGAACCGGGCAGGGTCGTCGCCTCGGGCGGCGACGAATCGGTCTCGATCGGGGCTGCCACGGTACCTGCGCTCGTGGACGACGTCGCAGCTGTGCGCGTGGGCACGAGCGTGGTCTCGGGGGACGCGGCCCCGGGGTCGTTGCTGGCATCGCCGCACGAGCCGAGCACGCTCGCAGCGGCGATCATGGCGAGCCCCAACCTCCATCGACGAGATGTCCGAGTCTTGGGCACGGCCACCGCGGTCACCTCCTGAGAACGCGCTCAGTCTGCCTGCTGAGGGTGGCCTGTGGGCGTCGCCAACTCCGTTCGGGTGCGAGATTCGGCCCGAACGGGGCGTTCTCGGGTCGTGGCGGTGCTCCGAGGTGGGTGACGCCGGGTTCGGGACGGCGCTACGACACGCTCACGTCGTCGAAACGGGTCCGGTTCGCGGTGGTCGATGCGTTGTCGTCGTGGTTGACGAGTGTGAGCCGGACGACAGTGCCGGCGTAGGGCGCCAAGGCGACCGACACCGGTTGCCAGGTGGTCGTGTTGGTGCAGTTCGGAGCGAGGATGGTCGTCGTCGCCGACGTGGTCAGGTTGGTGAGGGTGGCCGTCGCCCAGTCGTTGGCGATCCCCCCGGTGCACCGGGGGCGGTACCAGAATCGCAGGGTCGTGGCCCCGGCGAGCACGGTGAAGTCCTGGGTGATGCTCGAATCGCCGTTTGTCGGGGTCGTGGCCCCCACCAGCGCCGTCCAGGAGCCGGTTCGGGGTGTGTCGTGCGCCGAGGCGGTGCCGGTTGAGCTCCAGCCGGCGAGGTTCCCGGTCTCGAAGCCCCCGTTGGGCATGGGGCCAGCGTCGGCCACGAGCTGGCGCCGGGCCGAGCACAGGGGGCCGCAGCCGGACGGGTCGTTCCGCCACGACCTACCGTTGCTCCGGCGGCGGTCATCGAGGCTGTCGCTGTCGGTCTTGCTGAGAGCGAAGGTGTCGATGACGCGCTTGGACCCAAACGACCTCGTCGCCGCGGCGATCGAGCAGACCGGCTCCGACGACTTCGGGAGCGACAGCCACCGTGAGGGGCTCGACGTCTATTGCGAATCGGTCGCCGGAGAGGCTCGGCTGAACGGCATCGGGGAGGCGGCCGTCCCGGCCAGCATCGTCGCGGCGCTGGCGAACCGCCTGCGGGTCGTCGCCTGGGTGAAGGACCATCCCGAGGTGCGGTCGGAGGCGATCGAGGCTCCGTGGGTGATCGTGGGGATCTTCCGGGCCGGGACGACCTTCCTCAGCTACCTGCTCGAGAAGGACGATCGGTCGCGTCCGCTGCTGCGCTGGGAGGCCAGCGACAGCGTGCCCCCGTCACGGGGCGATCACCGCAACGATCCGAGGGTCGAGCCGCTGCGAGCGGCCTCGGCCGCGCTCGATGCGATCAATCCGCGCATCAAGGTAGTCAACAACGAGGAGCCCGACGGCCCCACCGAGTGCATCTCGGTGCTCAACCAGGACTTCAAGAGCCTGATGTGGGAGGCGCTCACCAACGTCGAGAGCTACGGCCGGTGGCTCCGGTCGGCCGATCATCGCTCGGCCTACGACTATCACCGCCTCGTGCTGCAGACACTCCAGAGCGGCGGGGTGCGCGGGCGCTGGTCGCTCAAGAGCCCCCACCACGCCATGCACCTCGACGCGCTCACCGCCGTCTACCCCGACGCTCGCATCGTGGTGCTGCACCGTGATCCCGTGGTGTTGAGCGCTTCGGTGTGCAGCCTCATCACGACCCTCACCTCGACGTTCAGCGATGCCGATCACGGCGAGTACATCGCCCGGCACTGGACCGCGATGCTGGAGGACTCCATTGCGGGGGTCGACGACTTCCGAGCCCGGCACCCGCAGACCGTGATCCACGACGTGCTCTACAGCGACCTGGTGCTCGATCCGCTGGCAACGGTCCGGGGGGTCTACGAGGCGTTCGGCGACGAGCTCGACGCGCAGGCACTCGGGTCGATGACGGCGCACGTCGAGTCGCATCCCAAGGGGCGCTTCGGTTCGCACGCCTACGACCTGGCGACGCTCGGCCTCGATGCCGGGTCCATCGCCGAGCGATTCGCCGGTTACGTCGAGCGCTACGGCATCCCGCTCGAGCGTCCCATGACCTGATCGGGCCGCGCGGCGCTCACGCCGACCGCCGACACGACGCCGTCGGAGACCGAGCCTGGCGCGCGCAGTGGGGATTCCAGCGTCACGAACGGGGGAAGTTGAAGACCCGTCGGGCGTTGGTTTCAGCGATCTTCCGGGCGTGGTCGTCGGGCACGGTCGCCAACGACTCGCTGAGCAGCTTGCGGGCGTTGGGCCAGTTACTGTCGGAATGCGGATAGTCGCCCTCGAACATCACGTTGTCGATGCCGATGCGGTCGAGGTTGGCCAAGCCGGCATCGTCGTAGATGAAGCACCCGAAGATGTGCTCGGAAAAGATCTCGGACGGGCGACGGGCGCTCTCCATACCCGTGTACCACCGGTGGCGTTCCCACACGTAGTCGCACCGTTCGAGCACCCAGGGCATCCAACCGATCCCGCCCTCCGACATGGCGACCCGCAGCCTCGGGAAGCGCTCGAAGATGCGGGAGTTGAGCAGCTCGACGGTCGTCTGAACCGAGTTCAGGCCGTAGAGAGAGATTGCCGCGGTAAAGGGGCCACCCGGCGCGACCGACGGTGCGCCGCCACTGCCGAAGTGCAGGCACAGCGGCATGTCGGCAGCCTGCGCGGCGGCGAAGACCCGATCCCAGTGGTCGGTGTGCATCGAGGGCAGGCCTTGATTGTGGGGGGCCTCGGTGAACGAGATGGCTTTCGACCCTCGCGCCGCGACCCGTTCGATCTCGGCCACGGTGGCGTCGACATCCCAGTACGGCACGAGCGCCAACGGGATCTGGCGGTCGGGCGCTCCGGCACACCACTCGTCGAGCACGAAGTCGTTCCAGGCCGAGACGCACAGCGCGGCGAGGCCCTTGTCGGCGGCGGCGAAGAACGTGCTCCCGGCGAAACCAGGGAAGCTCGGGAAGCACAGCTGCGCGTGGATCCCGTCGGTGTCCATGTCGCGCACCCGGGCCGTGATGTCGTAACAGCCCGGGAGCATGTCGTCGTAGCTGACCGGGTCGATCCCGAAGTCCTTGTAGTCTTTTCCGGCCACGGCATTGAGCCCGATGTTGACGCTCGTCTGGCCGTCGTAGTGCCACACGTCGTGGCCCTCGTCGTTGCGGATGTTGCGGGGACCTCGCTCGACGAGCTTCGCGGGGAGACGGTCGCTCCACACCGTGCCGTGCTCGATCAGGTGGTCATCGACGGACACGATCTGGACGTCGTCGGTCAGCATGGAACGACGTTACAGCGAGGCACCCCGGCTGAGTCGATGGAGCACCGAGCCGCGCCGAGACGAGCCGAGCGGCGCTCAGGCGTTCCGGGCGGTGGCGATGGCCGACCAGACACGTTCGGCGGAACAGGGCATCTCGATGTGGGTCACCCCGAGATGCGACACCGCGTCGATGACGGCGTTCTGGATGGCCGGGGTCGATCCGATGGTGCCCGACTCGCCGATTCCCTTGGCCCCCAAAGGGTTTCGGGGGCTGTCGGTCTGCGTGTTCGATGTCTCGAAGCTGCACAGCTCCGCGGCCGACGGGATCGCGTAGTCCATCAGGTTCGCCGTGATGGGGTTGCCCTCGGCGTCGTACTGGACCCATTCGAACAGGGCCTGAGCGGCGCCTTGGGCGATACCGCCGTGCTGTTGTCCGGCGACGAGCATCGGGTTGAGGATCCGTCCACAGTCGTCGACGGCCACGTGACGCAGCATCTGCACCCGACCGGTCTCGGTGTCGACCTCGACGACCGACACGTGGGCCCCGAACGGGAACGTGGAGCCGGTGCCGTCGAAGTCGAGCTCGTGGCGCAGGACGCCGGCCTCGACGCCGGACGGGAGCCTCGACGCGTCCTTCGATGCCACGGCGAGATCGGCCCACGAGATGACCCGGGCCGGCACACCGGCGACGTGGACGCCGCCGCCGCCGATCACGATGTCGTCGGCGGTGGCCTCGAGCAGGTGAGCGGCGATGGTCTTGGCCCGATCGAGCACTTCCTTCGACGCCAGGTGGATCGCGCTGCCGGCGGTCTGGAGCGAACGCGATCCGAGCGTGCCGGAACCACGGGGGACCGTTGCCGTGTCGGAGTTGACGAGCGTGATCTTCGCCATGGGGATGCCGAGCACATCGCTGGCCAACATGGCAAACGCCGTGTGGTGGCCCTGGCCGTGAACGCTCGTCCCGGCGAACACGCTGGCCGAGCCGTCGTCGTGGATCTCGACGGCCCCGAACTCGACGTGGAGACCGACCGGGGCCGTCACCTCGACGTAGGCCGACACGCCGATGCCGAGCTGCATCGTGTCGCCAACGGCCCGGCGTCGTGCCTGCTCGGCTCGGAGCTCGGCGTACCCGGACGCCGCGAGCGCCGCGTCGAGCGACTTCGCGTATTCGCCGGAGTCGTAGTTGGCGCCGGTCGGGGTGGTGAGCGGGAACGACGTCGGATCGAGGAAGTTGACCCTCCGGATCTCGGCCGGGTCCATGCCGATCTGGTCGGCGGCGATGTCGAGCACGCGTTCGATGAGCTGTGTGGCTTCAGGCCGTCCGGCGCCACGGTAGGCCCCGACCGTGGTGGTGTTGGTCATGGCGGCCGCGGTCTTGAATCGCACTGCCGGTATGTCGTACACCCCGACCGACATCATCTGGGTGAGCATCGGCAGGATCGCCCCGATCGCGGGGTAGGCACCGGCTGACGCGATCACGTTGCCGTCGAGGCCCACGATCTTGCCGGCCTTGGTGACACCGAGCTTGGCCGTCATGACGAAGTCGCGGCCGTGCACCAG
Source organism: Actinomycetota bacterium (assembly GCA_009886115.1). Classification (GTDB taxonomy): domain Bacteria; phylum Actinomycetota; class Acidimicrobiia; order IMCC26256; family VFJJ01; genus VFJJ01. The sequence continues at coordinate 9,135 of VFJJ01000132.1, read as the reverse complement.
CGACACCATGTCTTCCGAGCGCGACTCGGCCCACTTCACCGGACGGTTCAAGGTGAGCGCGATCTTGGCCGCGACGACGTGCTCGACATAGCCGGCAGCCTTGGGCCCGAACCCGCCACCCACCCACGGGCACACGACTCGGAGCTTGTCGGGGTCGAGCCCCAGCATCGGGGCATAGCTGCCGTGGATGGAATGGGGTGCCTGGTGCGACACCCAGAGTGTGAGCCCGCCATCGGCCGGCACGGCGAGGATGCCGTTGTTCTCCATGGGCACGCCGGCGAGGCGTTGGCTCACCATGGTGACCTCGGCGATGGAGTCGGAGCCGGCGAGCGGGTCGGTGTCCTGGCCGAACTCGGTGCCGAAGCACACGTTCGAACCGTGCTCGGGGAACAGCAGTGGAGCGCCGTCGGCCATGGCGGCCATGGGCGTGGTGACCACGGGGAGCGGCTCGTACTCGACGACCACGGCCTCGGCGGCGTCGTTCGCCTGGGCCTTGGTCTCGGCGACCACGGCCGCCACGATGTCGCCGACGAACCGCACGGTCGTACCTGCGAAGATCGGACGGTTGAGCGTGGGCGGCATCATCGCGAAGCCCTGGAACGACGGCAGCCCGAGGTCGTCGCCGGCGGCGTGGTACACGCCGAGCACCCCGGGCATCGACGCGGCTTCGCCGACGTCGACCGAGACGACGGTCCCGTGCGCCACCGTGGAGCGGACATAGCTCACGTGGAGCATGCCGGGCTCGACGAGGTCGTCGACGTACCGACCCTCGCCGGTGAGCAGCGTCGGATCCTCCAGGCGCAGCACCGCGTTGCCCAGGATCGAACCGGATCCAGCCATGTCGAGATCTCCCGTGATCGAACGTCATCGATGGTGCCCGGTCGCCCGCGGCTCGATTGTGCCGCACACGACCCACGCGGTGCACACGTTGCACCCTGGCGATCGTGGCCGGAGTTCCAGCGCCTGTCAAGGAACCTCGGTGCGCCTCCGACCCGGCCCTTCCCATCTGGCGACCAGCCGTGCCGCCGACGCCGGTGTCGGGGCGAGTTCGTGTGGGTGCGGATGCATCGGACGGCGACCGGAAGCCGCAGGCGATCGCTCGTCGCGTGCATCGCTCCGTGAAACCCCGAGCGCCGGCGTCGGGCCCTCCCCGTAGTCTCGTCCGATGTCGCGCAGCGAGGTCGGCCTCGGCGAGATGCGCAAGGTCGTGACGGGCGCGACCGCGGTCGTCGGTGTCCTGTGGCGGCTGAACCGGGCCCGGACCATCACGATGCTTGCGACGGCGTTGACGCTCGGGGCGTTGCCTGCTGCGGTATTGCTGGCGGGGAGCCATGTCGTCGGCAACATCGAGGGCGTCGCCCGAGCCGGGATCGACAGCTCCGCCGGGGACACGATCACACGGGCCATGGTGGTGCTCGGTACGTTGTTCCTCGTTCGCTCCACGGTGACGTACCTGGGCGGGTATCTCGCCAGTGGCATGGCGCGCCTCCTCGACGCCGAGCTGCGGGACCGGACGATGGAGGCTGCGATGACCCCGGCGTCGGTGTGGCACCTCGAGGATCCCCAGATGCTGAATGCGTTCGAGGCCGCACGGAACCTGTCACCGCTCGGAATGACGCCGGGGCTGGCTGTCCCCGCGCTCGGCATCGTCGTCGCAGCGCGCGTCGAGCCGTTGGCGTATCTGGTGTTGCTGGCATCGGTCTCGTGGCCCCTCGCCGTCCTGATGGCCGCGACCACGGCGCTCGGGTACATGGAGATGCACCGCCTGCTGATGACGCAGTCGGAGGCATCGCCGAGCTTGGAACCCACGAGGAGTTGTCGGCTGCCGGTGGGCTCTACGCCGAGCTCTACTCGCTGCGGGCGAGCCACTATCGATGATCGGCTGCCGGGATGTGCTCGAGGCGGTTGCGGTCGTGCCACGCCATCGTCGGCGGGTTCACGAGCGCGGTGTCGAGAGGGGCTCGGAGCCTTCGTGGGCGGGCACGTCGGGGCGGCACACGAACCGCAGCGCGGGGATCTTCATGTCGGCGTGGGCGACCGAGGCCGTGATCGGGAAGGCCGGGCGCAGGAGGTCGTTCCCCCACCATGCGCCGTCGAGCGTGAGGTTGCGCGGCCGGAGCCGCTCGGCTCGGTGGATCTCGTAGCGGGCCTCCACCTGCACGATGCGCACGCCTCGTTCGGTGTGGGCCAGGTTGAGCGAAGCGGTGTACTCGAGGTCCTGCGCTCCGAGCGGGTCGGGGTCGACGCCTTCGAACGCCAGAACCGGGCGGCCGTCGGCGACGACGTCGAGCGTGACGCGGTCGTAGCGACGGCCGAAGGCGACTTCGGCGGGGCGGACCGGGAAGCCCCAGTCGTCGGCGAGATGCCGGGCTGCTTCGGGCGAGCCGCTCAATGCGGTGACTGTGACGAAGCCTCGGGTGCGGGCGCCGCTGCGGCAGCCCACCCGGAGGTGCACAGCGTCGAAGGGGCCGTAGGGCGACTCGGGGAGGTGCCAGGCCAACACCCACAAGGTCGCGGGGTTGGTCGGGTGCAGGGCGGGCGGGACCAGCGTCTCGCGGCCGGCGCGCCGCATCTCATAGAGGACCTGCACCACCTCGGCGCCCGGCAGTGCCAACGGCGGTGTGTGCAGCGTCGGCATCGTGGGTCGTCCCTGGGCCAACGCGTCGACGTCGGCAGTCCCGGTGAGCGGCATCTCAGGCACCCTTGCCGAAGGCGGGCATGACCTCGCGGGCAAACATCCGCAAGCTGGCCAGGACCTCGGCTTGGGGCAGCACCTCGTTGGCGTTGACGAGGAAGTTGATCTGGTCGACCCCGACCGACTCCCAGTGCTTGACAGCTCGGATGATCGAGGCGGGATCGCCGACGGCTGCACCCTCGGGGACGGGCGGCCCCGAACCAGGGTCGCCCGGGTCGATCCTCGTCGGGACCAGATGCGCCAAGCCGTTCCCTTGATACGCCCGGGTGGGGTAGGCCTCGCGGGTGGAGAGAAGATGCGCGTTCACCGTGCGGAACAGGCCGAGGATCTCCAAGCCCTTCGTGGCGCCGATCGCCCGATCCTCATGGCAATGCAGGTAGTTGAGCGTCGCCACCTTCTCGTTGACCGCGCCGACGGGATCGCACAGCTGGATCCGCCGGTGATACTCGAGGGTCCGACGCTCCTGCTCGGCGAAACCGGCCGAGGCCACCCCCAGACAACCCAGCCCCCTGTCGGCGGCGTCGAGCTCGGTCCCTGGGCTCGTGACCGTGACCCACATGGGCGGGTGCGGCTTCTGCAGGGGTTTGGGAATCACATTGCGCTCAGGCATCGAGAACCCGATGCCGTCGAACTCGAACGGACCGTCAGCCCACATGCCCGGCAGCACCCGAACGAACTCGTCCCAGGTCTTCTTGGTGGAATCGGGATCGATACCAAACCCGCCGAGCTCGGTCCAGGTCGACGAGCGGGCCGTGCCGAACTCCAGCCGGCCACCGGAGATGACGTCGAGCACTGCGGCGCGTTCGGCCACACGCACCGGATGATTGATGCCCGGCACGCAGATGACGGCGCCATGGCCCACGCGCACGCGGGTCGTTGTCGCGGCGATCGCCGTGAGGAACAACTCGGGGGCCGAGCTGTGCGAGTACTCCTCGAGGAAGTGGTGCTCGACCGCCCACACGACGTCGAAGCCGAGCTCGTCGGCCAGGCGGGCCTGTTCGAGGGCGTTGTCATAGACCAGACGCTCGATCCCCGCGGCACCGGGCCACCACGGGGTCGACAGCTCGAAGAAGATCCCGAACTCCACAGCCCGAACGTACACGCACGCTTGGAGCGCGGCGGAACACCTTGTGCAGAACCGGCCCTGTGACACGACCCGACGCGCTCAGCATGTGCCATCCCCAGCCCCCGTTGCGACGCCCACCACGTCGTGCACTGGCAACACGGCGGCGCCACCGACCCCACCAACCTCGCCCTGCTGTGCGAACGTCACCACACGCTGATCCACCAGAGGGGCTGCGAGATGAAGCATCCTCCCCGATGCCACGGTCGAGATCACGCTCCCGACCGGCCGCACCCTCACCAGCCGTCCCCCGCCACTCACGGGAGCCGGGGCCGGGCCCTGACCCTGACCCGGGTCGCCGGGGTCGCCGGTGTGAAAGCCGACAGGAGGTCGGCGAAAGGGCAGCGACGACCGGAGAACCGATGCGCCCGCTCATGTGTTGTCGAGGGTGATGACCGTCACCGCTCGGCTCTTCGACGACTTCGACCGCGCCGAGCGCGACTCGCTGCTCGGCGCGCTCGTGGTCACCCGTGCCCGTGCCCGTGCCCGTGCTGACGGCCAGCCTGTCAGGCGATTCCCGAGTGGGCTCATCGCCACCCCCGCCGGCGATCGCATTCGTCGGGGCGTTCCCGGGGGGCGGCACCGACGGACCCGACGTCTGGCGATGGGCACCCGACGGTGCGCGTGCGCTTCGTCGGGATGCGCTCGGTGACCCGTTCGGTGACGGTGTCCGCACCGGTGTCGGCCACCCGGGTGGTCGCAGGGCACGCCGAGCACCTCGTCCGTACCGCGCTGCGCGATCGCCTCGACCAGGTCGAGATCACGCTGCTGGCGATCTCGGTGTCGCACCTCGTCAACGAGCACGCGTTGCAGCTCGAGCTGCCGCTCGACACCGGCGATCCGACCGGTGAGCGACTGCGACCGGGCACCGAGACCGGCGCCGCCCGGTGGGCCGTCGATCGCGCTGTCGACGCGATCTGTGACCGTCTCGGCCCCGATTGCTGACGCCGATGTCAGGTTCTAGTGTCCGGCCGGTCCGCAGGAGTCGGAGCTCGCGGAAATCGTCGACCTTCACGGTGTCGTCGGTCGCGGACCCGGGGACTGTCCGAGCACGAGAGGGGTCGGGTTGTGGGTAGGTTGCACGGAACGACTGACGAGATCAAGGCCGATCTGCTGTGGGTGGCGAAGGAGAGCCTCCGTACCGGTCTGGTGCACGGAACGGCCGGGAACTTCTCGGCCCGGTTGCCCGACGGCAACGTGGCGCTGACGCCGTCGTCGCTCGACTACGAGACGATGACGATCGACGACCTGGTCGTCACCGACCTCGACGGCACCATCGTCGAGGGTAAGCGACAGCCCACGTCGGAGAAGGCGCTGCACCTCGCGTGCCTCCGCGCCTACGACGACATCCATGCCGTGATCCACTGCCACGCCAAGTACTGCACCATGTTCGCGATCACGCACCAACCGATCCCGTGCGTGATCGAAGAGGTCGACGCGTTCGTCGGTGGTGACGTCCCGGTCGCTGGCTACGAGTTCACCGGCTCCCAGCAACTCGCCGACGAGGTCTCGACGTGGGTCGGCGACCGTGCCGCGGTCCTCATGGCCAACCACGGGCTGTTGACCGTGGGCGCATCGCCCAGAGACGCGCTCAAGATCGCCAACCTCATCGAGATCACGGCGGAGATCGTGTGGGGCGCACGGGCGCTCGGTCCGCTCGTCCCTCTCCCCGAGGCGACACGGAAGAAGATGGCTCCGGTCTACAAGATGCTCCGCGGTCGCTGACGACGGCGCGATGTCGCTTCACTCGCTGCGTGCGTCACCCGCCGTCCGAGACGACGCGGCGGATCGATGCAGGAGGTTGCACGTGCTTCGGATCTTCGGCTCGGGCTCCCCGTGGGTGCTCATGGACTGGCAGGCACGCGATGGCGCCACCGCGGTCGCCATGACTCGACGGTGAGCGCCACACCGCAACTCCGGCAGGGCGTCGTGTTCAGCGGCGGACCCATCAGCACGATGGATGCGAGCACGCCTGGCCCCGAGGTGGTCGTCGTGCAGGGCGAGACGATCGTCGCGGTCGGTGCTCGGGCTCTGCTGGAGCGCTACCCCGATACCCCGACGGTCGACCTTGCCGGTCGCACGCTCCTGCCCGGCTTCATCGACGCGCACAACCACCTCTCGATCGCCGCGCTCCATCCTCGCTTCGGTGAAGCGACAGCCGTCGCCGACCGCGATGCGCTGGTAGCAGCGGTACGGGCACAGGCCGCGGCCGAGCCCGAGGCCGACTGGGTCCGCCTCTGGGGCTGGGGCCAGAACGGACCTGGCTACGCACCGCTTCGAGCCGACCTCGACGCAGCGGAGATCGACCGCCCGATCGTGCTCGCGCACTCCTCGCTCCACCAGTGCGTCGTGAGCTCGGCCGCGCTCGACCGCCTCGGCATCGGTCGCAGCACGCCCGACCCGCAAGGCGGTGAGATCGCCCACGACCCGGACGGGACACCCAACGGGCTGCTCGTCGAGCGGGCCTGGAGCGACGCGCACGCGCAATCGATGGCCGCCTACGCCGATCCCGACCGTTGGGCCGATCACGTCGCGACGCGAGCGCGTCTGTTGCTGCGCGACGGTGTCGTCGCGGTCCACGACGCGGCCTGCTCCCCGCAGGCGGAAGCCGTTTACCATCGGCTCGCTCGTACCGGCGATCTTCCCGTCTCGGTTCTCGTCATGCCCCACAGCGCCCGACTGCTGACCAACGATCTCGGCGGGCGGCTCGACGGGGCGACGACGGGCGACGGCGATCATCGCGTCCGCGTCGGGCCGGTCAAGCTGTTCGCTGACGGCGGTATCGCCATCGCACTCGACGTCCACGTCGGTGGGCGCCGAATGCGCTACGGATCGGTGATGGACGATCTCGGCGGCGCCGCCCTCCGAGCCGCGAGAGCCGGCTTCCGGATCGCGGTGCACGCCATGGGCAACCTCGGTGTCGACCACGCCACCACCGCATTCACCCGAGTTCGACAGGCGCTCGGCGATGGCGACCATCGGTTTCGCCTCGAGCACGCTGGCGTCACGACCCCGGCCTCGTGGCGGGCCCTGGCCGATCTGGACGCAGTTGCCGTGGTGCAACCCGGTTTCGTGGAGCACGTCGGCATCCAGAGTGGTGGCGTGGTGTTCGACGACGCGCACTGGCTCGCCTTCTCCGGTCTGGCCGACGCGGGTGTGGTCATCGCCGGTTCGAGCGACGATCCGTGCGCCCCGTACCCGCCCCTGTGGTGCGCCCGGTTGGGCGAGAGCCGTGCCACGTCGTCGGGGATCTCGTTCGAGCCCGATCAGCGCGTCGACCTCGACGACTGGCTCCGGGCGTACACGTTGGGCGCCGCGTTCGCCGGAGGCCAGGAACACGAACGCGGCCGACTCGCGCCCGGCCTCCGCGCCGACTTCGTGGTGCTCGACCGCGGCGGACCCGAGCCCCGGGTCGCTCAGACCTGGATCGCAGGCCAGCTCGTCCACGACGCGCCGTGAGCACCATCAGCTGAGCGCGGTAGCACCGCGTTCCGGGGCTCGCCCCAACCGTGACCGCGCGGTCGGGTCGCCGAGGTCTGCTTCGAGCCCGACAGACCCGGTCGACGCCAGCAGCTCGTCGGTCTCACCATCGGCTGGGCCCCACGGCATGCGGGCGTCGTAGGGCGTCCACCATGTCCTCCACCCACCGTCGCACCGATGACGAGTTCGAGCCTGGAACAGCCCCGGATCCGAGCGACCGCCATTCGACCTTTACTTCAGCGCCTCCGCCCGATCCCGCGCACGACGGCACCCGGCTGCGCCGTTTGTGCGCCGGCGTCGAGCCAGCCGTCAATGACCTGCTCGAAAGTCGCGAGGGGCTCGTGGCGGGCTCGACGGGCGCCGGTGGCCCGCAGCGTAACGAGATCGTCGAGATCCTTCTGGGCGTCGCGCTTCCACATCCGTTCGACCTTGCGGCGCGAACCGTCAGGGAACCGGGCCCACTCACGTCCACCGCTCCGCGTTCTCGTACCACGGCACCGTCGGCCATTGCGTCACGCCAGGCCCACTTCTGAGATGGCTCGACTGAGCGCCGATGCTGACGGGGAGCGAACGGGCCCTCTCAACTGGTGGTGTCGCGTGCCCGCCGGGACGCGACGACCCCCAGGCCAGCGAGGGGCTGGCCTGGGGTTTTGGTGTGGAGCTGAGGAGCTTCGAACTCCCTACCTCTTGTATGCCATGCAGCTCAGAGGCCGTCCGCATGGTGCGGCGCAGTGCTGTTTGGTCCGTCGGGATGTTGCTCCGTCCGACCGCGAACTCCCTGGTCGCAAGCACTCTCCGGTGTCGCTGAGTGATGGGCCATGCGGCCGGGAGCGTTGCTGTGCTGCCCTGTCCGGCGATCCTGCGTTCGGCGTGCCTGGCTACGTTTGTGGCTACGTTGCCGGCTCCACACTGGCGACCGTGAGGCTGACCGTGCAGCTTCTGATGACCTTGCCGAGTGTGTCAGCGCCGAGGCGGCTGCTCGGGGGTCGAGCCCCAACCAGGTTGTGGTCGAGGCCGTCTCGGAGAGGGCTCCCCGCTCCGCGCGACCGACTGAGCTTCATCGCGATCGGTCGTTCGGGTCGTGATGATCTGAGCGAGCGCCACAAGGAGATCGGCCGCAATCTCTTGTCGGGCACGTCGGCGGGCGAGATGTGATCGTGCGCTGGTCCGACGCTGGTCGGGTCAGGCTCGTTCCGTCGGGACGCTGTAGCGCTGGTGTGCTGCCTGCGCTGAGGTGCCGAGCAGCTTGCCGATGCGATTCCATGGGATGCCGGCCGCTCGCGCGGCGTCGACGGCCTCGATGATCTGGCGTTCGCTGCGGGCTCGAGCGAGGACGGCACGTCGCAGCAGGTACTCCTCGACGGGTTGCTCGTCCTCTGGGGCGGGTTCGTAGTTCTCGAACTGTGTCGCGAGCTCGTCGGCGTGGTCGAGGATCTCTTGGATGGATCGGGGCACGGTGATCACCTCAGGAACTTGGGTCGTACGGGCATGGCGTGGACGACGAAGTCGATGCCCTCACTCGTCGCGACGCCGACCTCCAGGAGGCGCCCTGCGCTGTCGGCCCCCACGAGGATGGTCAGGTCGTCGCGTTCAAAGACTCGGATCGGGTTGCGGTAGGCGTGCAGCATGTCTTCGTCGGTGATCCCGTGTCTTCGGGCACTGGCCAGAATCACCGGGTCCATTGTATCAACCTATCTTGACGCGTCGAGGTCTTGACGAGTTCCTGTCGAGGGCGTGTCAGGCCTGACGGGGTTCTGTTGAGGGTTCAACGGTTGCGCTTGGTCGGTCGCGGCTCGTCCCCGGCGGGTGGCGTTGGGTCGGCTGAGATCTCTTGGAT
>VFJJ01000184.1 GCA_009886115.1 Actinomycetota bacterium | reverse complement strand
GTGACGAGCAGCCATCAGCCGGGTCGACCAATGCGTCGAACCATCATCAGGCCGGTTCGTCTGCGTGTCAGCAACCACCGCCGCGACCGTGCCCTCCGGCAACCACGACTTCCGGCCCGCATGCCAATGCATGAGGATCTCCACAACATCACTGACCATGAACGTTCTCCTTGCACGTGTCCCCCTCCTCGTCGATCCGACCAGGAGGAATGCTCAACGGACCTGCAGCCGGAACGAGGGACCCCCACCCACCAGGGAATTCCGTGACAGAGGAACAGGGAATTACGTGACGGGAAAGCACATCACTCGAGGGAATTCCGTGACGGCTGACACACGAGCGAGGTAGCTGCGCACCTGGCCACGTTCATCGAGCGGCTGGAGCTGGAACGGCCGCATCTGCTGGGCCTGTCATGGGGCAGCGGCGTTGCCCTCGAGCTGTACCGGATCGCGCCGAGCGTCCCGCGCAGCCTCGTGCTGGCGTCGGGCTACGCGAGCTGGGCCAGCTCGCTCCCCGAGGATGTCGTGGCTCAACGGCTCGACGCCTACCTGGAGGCCGCTCGTACACCGCGTCACGCGGTGCTCGACGCCGTCGACGATCGCCGGCTGGTTTCACGAGCTCGACGGGTTGCAACGGACGTCATGGTCATGCTCCCGGGGTCCGTGATGATGGTCGGGTGACGAGGCGAACCGGCACATGCTTGACCGACACGGCGATCGAGTGTGCCAGACCGTTCACGTTGTGGGTGACCGGCCCGGTCACTTCGATCCCCTCGAAGCGCGTCAGGAGCTGCTCGAACATGACGCGTACTTCCCGGCGGGCGAGGTGGGCACCCAGGCAGTAGTGCGATCCGGCACCACCGAACGACACGTGCGGATTGGGTGAGCGCGTGATGTCGAACCGGAAGGGATCGTCGAACGCCCGCTCGTCACGGTTGGCCGACGGATACCAGACGGTGACGCGGTCGCCGGCGCGGATCTCCGCGCCGCCGAGCTCGACATCGCGGGTGGCGGAGCGGCTGAAACACGTTACCGGGCTCGCCCAGCGAATGATCTCCTCCGTTGCGGTGTCGAGCAGGTGGGTGTCGCCACCGAGCGACGCCGCCCGCAACGACGCCAGCTGCTCGGGGTGGTCCAGCAAGGCGAGGAGTCCGTGCGAGATCGCGTTGCGGGTGGTCTCGCTGCCCGCGATCGACAGGATCGCGAAGAAGAAGTCCAGCTCCAGCCCCGACAGCGAGGCCCCCTCGTTCTTGTCGATCTCGGCCGCCGCGAGCAGGCTCCACACATCGTCAGCTGGTTGGCGCCGCTTCGCCTCGCCCAGTTGCTGCGCATATGCGAAGAGCTGCCGCTCCGCTTCGCTCGCCCCGACGGGCGCCGAGCTCGCGCCACCGATGATCGCATCGGTCTGGGCGAACACCCAGGACCGGTCGGCTTCGGGTATCCCGATGATGTCGCCGATGAGCTGCATCGGCAGCAGGTACGCGATGTCGCGCACGAATTCACACTCGCCCATGCCGGCAACGACGTCGAGGATCTCGCGGGTCCGGATCCGAATCTGATCCTCTAACCGGCCGATCATCCGTGGCGTGAAGCCGGCGCTGATCAATGTGCGAAGGCGCGTGTGATCATGCCCGTCGGAATGCGTGAGGGTATGACCCCTCAGCGCCGGGGACGCCACGATGCTCGGGCCGTCCGCCGCCGAGAACGCCTCCGAGTCACGGCTCACACGCTGAACCTCAGCGTGGCGAACAACAACCCAGAACCCGATCGATGCCCCGCCCGGTCGGGGAACCGCCGGCGCGTGCCACAACACCGCTCCCCGGCCACGCAACTCGACGAACAGTTCGTGAGGAAAACCGCCCCGGTACAGATCATGATCCGTGAGATCGACGCCGACGGCTGTACGACCACTGGTTTCTGCCGACGTGCCCATCGTCGCCTTGTCGTTCGGTTCCGCGACCGGCACCGCCGCCCCGTTCAACTGCTGATCGCCCGTCTCAGTGACGACCGGCGTCGAGCGAAGCGGTTGGCGTCGAGTTGGATCGGACGTCATGTCAGCTCCTCGGGTACGTGTGCGACGGCGTCAGGGGCAATGCGCCACGGTCAAGTGGACTCGTTTGACGAGCTCGTAACCGTCCGCTGCCTCGTGGTCCCGGAGCCGTCGCTCGCATCCGTCACGGAAGCGTCGCAGATCGCGCTCGCTGAGCCGGCTGAGGAGCGCACCAAACGCGTGGGACCGCACCCAGAGCAGGTAACCGTCGACGTCTGGAAAGACGAACCGATGCTCGCTACTCGTGATTGCCACGCGTTCGAACCCCACATCCGAGAGGATCTGCGAGAGTCCGTCTGCTTTCAGCAACGGCGCTGTCTGCCCGGAACGAGTTCGCATCTCATTCGGCAGACCGATTTCTTCGATAACTTCGGGAAGCCATGGGTAGTCGAGCAGGGTGTCGGTGAAGGTCGACGCGGCGAAGCGACCACCGGCGCGCAGGACGCGTCGGGCCTCTATCGACGCGGCGGGCTGGGGAAAAAAGAACACGCCGAATCCGCACGTCAGCACGTCGAAGGATTCGTCGGCGAAATCGAGGTGCTCGGCGTCGCCGACCCGAACCTCGGCGTTTGCGACCTCGTCCCGGCGGAGTTCGTCGGCGGTCAATTCGACCATCCTTGGCGACAGGTCAAGACCGACAACGTGGCCACCGACACCCACAGCTTGGGACGCGGGTCGCAGGCACGCGCCGCGCCCGCATGCGAGGTCCAGCACGAGTTCACCAGGTTGTATTGCCGCTGCGTCGACAAGTGCTCGGCCAAAAACATCGAAGAGGTCTGCGCCAGCGCCGTAGGTGGGTGCCATCTCTGTGAACATACTGAGCACGCGTGCTTTCGCGTCAGCCTTGTCGCCCACCGCTACCACCGGCTCGTCACTCATCATCCAAACCCCGCTCAATCTCAGCCGCCCGCTCCACGATGCTGCGAGCCAAGCCGCGAACGTTGTCCAACGTGACGGTCATCCGTTCACCTCCGAGGAAGGTTGCTCGGGCGCATGTGGCACCGTTCCTGCCTGGGACCGGGTGGCCCCGGCCGAGGACGATCCTGGCGACGGTGCGGCCACGAGCGCACGCAGAGGTCATCACTCTCGTACCGGCCACGGCAACTCGACGGGCGCGCGGGTCTGACCGAGTTGTTCGAGCAGCTTCGCGGTGTCGGTCGGGGACGGGAGCGCCGCGATCTCGTCGGCCAGAGCCCGTGCGGCGGCTTGGTAGCGGCCGTCGTCGAGTACGGCGCGCACGGCGTTGGTGACCGCTCGGGGCGAGCGTGCGTGGTGGTGGATGGCGATCCCGGCGCCGAGTTGTGCCAAGCGCGAGGCGTTGGTGTTGTTGTCGGACGCGGCGAGGGGCACCGACACCACAGGCAGGCCGTGCTTGAGTGCACCCATCAACGATCCGTATCCGCCGTGAGCGACGACGGCGTCGCAACGGGACAGCAGCGGTCCCTGCGGGACATAGCGGGTCAGTCGCACATGCTCGGGTTGCTGGCCGAACGACGCAGGGTCGATCGAACGGCCCGTCGTCGCGATGACGTTGGCGTCGACGTCGTGCAGACCGTCGAGCACCATCTCGAAGACGCCGGGTTCACCGTTGAAGGTCGTCCCCAGCGTGACGTACACCGTCGGCCGGTCTGGCAGCCCGGAAAGCAGCTCGTCGACGGAGCCGTCGTCGGTCGTCTCGGGTTCGGGCGGTTGGATCAGGTGGGTCGTCGGGCGTCGCGGCTGGTCAGTGCCGATCCAGCTGGCCGGGAGACCGACCAAGGTGAGCCAGCGGTCGATCGACGACAGCTCGGGGTCCTCGGGCAGTCCGGCGCGGGCGCGTGCTGCACTGAACTCGCCGCCAGCGATGGCATCGAGCCGGGAGGCTGGCCTAGGCGGATGGAAGTTGAACGTGGCGACTGGCGTCTCCGTCAGCTCGCCCGCGAGCCATGAACCCCAGAAGGTGGACTCGCGAACGATCACGTCGGGCCGGAGCTCGTCGATCAGTCCGGTCAGCGTCGGCAGCCAGGCTTCGGACTTCGCCAGGAAGTACCGCAATGCTGCTGCCGACCGCTCGGCTGGCGCCCGACTGATCTGAGATGCGATGAACGCGGCGCGATCGATTCCGATCTCCTCATTCACATCGGGGAGTACGCGGCTCGCCAGATCGCCGAGCTCGGGACTCTCTGTCTTGGCGACATCAGTGACGACGATCGCCTCCAAGCCGGCAGCTTCGAGTCCTTGCGCCAACCCCAGCATCGGGCGGAGGTGTCCCGTCGCCCCGTTGGCCGTCACGAGCACACGCATGAGCCATCTCCTCGTACCGATGGCCGACGATCAGGGCCTCGCGATTCGACTGGTGCGCGGGTGCTGCCGAGCTGTTCGAGAAGTCCGACCACGGCCGCCGGGGAGGGAAGTGCGGCGATCTCGTCGGCGAGCGCGCGTGCTGCGGCCCGGTAGCTGCCGTCGTGCAACACGGCGCTCACGGCTTCGTGGACGGCTCGGGGCGATCGCACCTCCTCGTGCACGGCGATCCCCGCACCCAGCTCGGCCAATCGGGAGGCCTTGCTGATGTTGTCTGCGGCCGCCAGCGGCACGGAGACGACAGGCAGACCGTGTTGGAGCGCGCCCATGAGCGAACCGTAACCGCCGTGAGCGACGACCGCGTCGCAATGGGGGAGGAGCAGACGTTGGGGGATGAACTCGGCGAGGCGGATGTGCGCCGGCTGCGGGCCCAACGACGCGGGATCGAGCGAACGGCCGGTCGTGGCGATGACGTTGACGTCGAGCTCGTGCAAGCCGGCGAGCACCATGGCAAACGCGCCAGGCGTGGCGTTGAAGGTCGTCCCCAACGTGACATAGACCGTGGGACGGTCGGGCAGGTCGGCGATCAATGCGGCGACCCGGCCGTCGTCGATCTCTTCCGGCTCGGGCGGCTGCACGAGATGGGTCGTCGGTTCCAGTGCAGGTTCCGGCCCGATCCAGCTCGGTGGAAAACCCAGGAGGGTGAGCCACCGTGTCATTGACGTGAGGTCCGGGTCTGCGGGGCACCCGAAGCGAGCCAACGCATCCGCGAACCGATTCCCAGATACCAAGTCGAGTGTCGAGCCGCTCACCACGGGCGTGAAGCTGAACATGGCCACGGGGACCCCGGTGATCTCGCCGGCGAGCCATGAGGCCCAGAACGACGTCTCGCGCACGATCACATCGGGTGCGAGCTCCTCGATCAGCTCCACGATGGCAGGTGTCCACGCCACGGCTCGATCCACGAAGTAGCGAAGCGCAAAGGCCGGCCGTTCAGCCGGGGACAGCACGGTCGCGGATTGCACGATCCCGTCGTCTGTGATGCCCTTGAAGCCGTCGGTGGTTGGCAGGGCACGCAACGGTAGGCCGGCGGCCGCCAGGTCGTCTCGGGCCACATTGTCGGTCGCGGTGACGGTCGTGTGGCCCGCCGCCTCGAGCGCCTGAGCGACGCCGATCAGCGGTCGGAGATGACCCAGAGCGGCGTGGGCGGTAATCAGGAATCGCATCGGAGCTCCTTGGTCGCGGTCTGCGCACGTGGCAGGTCGACGCGCTGGGTCATCCAGGGCGTGATGATGGCTGGGTCCGACCCACGGTGAGCACGACGTTCGCCAGCGCCGCGCGGTTGCGAACATCGAGCTTGTCGTAGACGTGCGAGAGGTGGGTCTTCACCGTTTCGGCGCCCATCAGGAGCCGCTCACCGATCTGTCGGTTGGTGAGGCCCTCGCTGGCGAGTCGGGCGACGTCAGCTTCGGTCGGGGTGAGGCTGGCCCAGCCCGTCGACGGGCGGCGGCGTTCACCGCGGGCTCTCGTCGCATAGGCGACCGCGGCGGCGCAGTCGAGCGACCGGCCCTCGGCGAACGCCGAATCGAACGATTCGTCACCGAGCCCAGCGCGCCCACCGGAGATCGCCGCGTCGAGCAGCCGCTGCTCGAACGGCCAACGCAGCAGGTAGCCCATCGAGTCGCGCAGGGCCTGCGCGGCGCCGGCCAGGCGGGCGCACTCCACGTGGGAATCGGCCGCGGCGGCGATACCGGCCAGGGCTTCGAGCGTGTGGACGAGGTCGGGTCGCCAACCGCCGGCGTGCTGCAATGCGAGCGCTTCGTGGTGGAGCCGCTCGGCGCCGGCGAGATCGCCCGAAACGCGGGCGAGCAGCCCGTCGACATGGACGAGGGGCTGCTCGATGATTGCGATCGGTTCGCGCAGCGTTCGGCGTATGGATTGGATGGCGGTACGAGCGTCGTCGAACCGATCGGAGGCGAGGAGCGCATGGACGTCGAAGGGGAGAAGCCCGAACGTGCTGGTGTGTCCGGGGGTCTCCGAGCGCCAAGCGACCAGCTCGCGCACGGCGGTCGCCGCATCGCCTCCGAGCAGGGCGTGGACGCCGGGCAGCCACCCGAGCAGCTGGATGGCGACGGGAAACCGGCGGCGACGAGCCTCGGCGAGCAGAGCCGCGGCCGCTGCGGTGTCGCCGGTCTCGACGGTGTCGGATCTTTGGGCGAGAGCGATCCAGGCGCGTCGGTTGGCAACGCTGCACCTGGCCGTGAACGGGCCGGTCGGGAACGTCGGCGCCGCCTCGACGACGTCGATCAAGCGGCGCGCCTCGTCGTAGCGGCCGCCCTCGACCGTGAGGATCATCATGACGTGGGCGGCGAGCATGGCGGTGCCGGGATCAGGGTTGTCGAGCAGCCCGACGGCGAGCCGTCCGGCCTCGTCGCGCTGTCCCGTGAGCATGTGCGCTGAGGCGAGACCGGCTGCCACCGCGCTCTGCAGCTCGGCGATACCGGTCCGGTCGGCGGCCTCGAGGGCACTGCTCCAGAACTCGAGTGAACGACTGGGCGTGCGGAAGCTGCCCAGACCGGCCTGGCTGAGGACCCGGCAGCGCATCAGGTCGTCATCGATGTCGCCTGCCTCGCCCAGCAGGATGTCGAGCTCGACCGTGTCGTCGCTGGCGTCTCGGGCGCTGGACCGGGCCACGAGCAGCTGCGCCATCGTGAGGAGGCGCAGATCCTGCCGGGCACCGGCGAGCGAGAGCGCCCGGGTGGCAAGGGCGACCGACTCGTGGGCGTCACGGCCACGGACGTTGCCCCACATGACCAGGTCGCCGGCGATCTGATGGGCGGCATCGGCGTCTCCGATGACCATCGCCCATTCGAACGCCGTCCGCAGATTGTCGATCTCGGGTTCGAGCCGCTGGGCGCGCTGCACCGAGCGGGTGAGGTTCCACGGCACCTCGAACTGCTCGCAGAACCGGATCGCCCAGGCGAGATGCAGGTCGCGAGTGGCCGGCGTCTCGCCGGCGTCGAGCAGCCGCGCCGCGCCGTACTGGCGGAGCGTTTCGAGCATCGCGTACCGGGCGGTGTCGTCGTTGGCGACGACGATCGACTTGTCGACGAGAGCGAGGAGGATATCGAGGACCTCGACGGCTTCGATGCCGCCACTGGCCGCGACGTGTTCCGCGGCGTCGAGGATGAAACCGCCGACGAACACGGTGAGGCGCCGGAACACGGCACGTTCCCGTTCGGAGAGCAGGTCGTAACCCCAGTCGACCGACGCCTGCAACGTCTGCTGGCGGGGCAGAACGGTACGGGCCCCGCCGGTCAGGAGCCGGAACCGGTCGTCGAGTCCAGCCGCGAGTTGCTCGACGGCCATCCCGCGCACCCTGGCCGCGGCGAGCTCGATGGCGAGCGGGATGCCGTCGAGGCGATCGCAGATCTGCGCGACAGCAGGAGCGTTGTCGTTGGTGAGACGGAAGTTCGGTCGGGCCTTGGTGGCCCGGTCGAGAAACAGGCGCACCGCGTCGTACTGGGAGAGCGACCCGACCGCCAGCGTCGTCGCGCGGGCGGGGAGGGCGAGCGACGGGACCCGCCAGGCCGTCTCGCCAGGCACGCCGAGCGGCTCGCGGGTGGTCGCTACGACGGTCAGGTTGGGACAACGCTGCAACAGGGTGTGCGTCAGCACGGCCACCGGGTCGAGGAGATGCTCGCAGTTGTCGAGCACGACGAGTATCGGCTCGTCGCCGAGCCGGCCGACGATGATCTCGAGGAGATCGCCGGCGAGATCTCGTTCGCCGAGCCCGGAGGCGATCGCGGTGAGAACCAGATCAGGATCGGTGACCGCGGCCAACTCGACGAGCCACGACCCGCCGTCGTAACGGTCGAGCACGTCGGCCGCGAGTTGCAACGCCAAGCGCGTCTTGCCGCACCCGCCGGCACCGGTCACCGACAACAGACGGGTCGTCGCCAGGAGATCACGCAGCTCACCGAGCTCCAGGCCGCGCCCGACGAAGCTGGTGAGTTGCACCGGCAGGTTGTTGGGCAGGACGTCCAATGAACGCAACGGCCCGAACCCACCCGGCACGTCGGGATGGGTCACCTGCCAGACGCGTTCCGGTCGACCGAGGTCACGCAACCGGTGCAGCCCGGCATCTACCAGCGAGACACCATCCGGCAGCCCGTCGACCACGAGATCTGCGGTCGCTCCCGACACCACGATCTGGCCACCGTGGGCGATCGCGCGGAGCCGTGCGCAACGGATGACGGCCCGGCCGAAGTAGTTCCCCGCGTCGCGCAGCTCCGCCTCCCCGGTGTGCAACGCCATCCGGACGCGAACCGTTGCCCCATCGGGCCAGTGTTCGCCACTCAGCGCACACTGCGCGTCCACCGCCGCCGCGACGGCATCGGAGGCACGAGCAAACGCGCCGACGACGCTGTCGCCCTCCCCCTGCTCGACCGGGCGCACCCCACGGTGGCCGGTGATCGCGGCATCCAAGATCTCGTAATGGCGAGCCACCGCCGCCGCCATCGCGGTCGGCGCCGCCTCCCAGCGCCTCGTCGAGCCCTCGATGTCGGTCAACAGGAACGTCACCGTCCCGACCGGTAACGAGAACCCCGGCGAAACAGGACCCGCCCCATCGACCATCGGCTCATCCAACCACGAAACCGGCAACGCGTGCACCGTCATGAGCCGATCCTGCGCCGCAGTCCAACGCACTACATCCCCCGTTCAGGGGATCGCCCAGCCACGCCACGGGGGACCTCGCCGGCGTGTCGCGCCCAACACCGCGCACGGATCAACCACGTTCACGCCAATCTCGAGGCGTTCTGCTGGCAGCCGCCGACAGCGCAGACCCCGACCATCGCGCGAGCGCTGAGATCGTCGAGCGCCAGCCCGGTCCGCTCGTGACGACACCGTTGGTCATTGCCGAGACCGCGTATCTGATCGCCCGTCAGTTGGGCCCGCCGCGGAGGCCCAGTCTTTCCGTTCGGTCGCTGGCGGTGACATCGTCATCGAGTCGCTCACCGGCGTCGACCTCGTTCGGATCGCGGTCCGGGTGTGCCCGCCGTCGTCCCTCTCCGTAGACATGACCGCGGTGATCAAGCCAGACCCGTGACATCCAGCGATTCCCAGCGGGTTCACCCTCGACGACTTCACCATCAAGCTCGATGCCCGCACGATCGCCCCGCTGTGAATATCACCGTTCCGCTCGACCGGTATCGCCCGCTTCGCACACGCCTGGACCACCTGCTCGGGCGGCACCTCTGCACCGGCGCCAAAGCCTGTCCGGTCTCGTGCCCCTGGGAATCTCCACCGAGACTGAGGAAATCACCCAAGGTGGAGGTAACCGGCGCGATTCGCGGTCGCACGAGGGAGTGTCCGACGCTCACTTGTCAAGCTGCGACCAGGTTGGGTCGATCCTGACGAGGTGCTCAGTCGCTGGCGTGCCCAGGTCTGTTTGATTCTGCGTCGGGGTCGCACGCGGGGTTCGGAGCTGGGATCGGCACTAGTCGAGTTCTCAATAGTTGTCCCGCTGATGCTCATGGTGGTCCTGGGTGCGGCCGAGTTCGGGATTGCGTTCAACGACTATGGCACGTTGCGGCAGGGGGCCCGGGAGGGAGCCCGGCAGGCGGTGGTGGCCGACTTCGGTGTCGACACGTCGTGCACGCTGACTGGTGTCGACCCGTCCACGGTGGCTGGTCGGTTGATGTGTCTCGTTAAGTCGCGTACCGGGCTTGACGCGACGCTCACCCGGGTCAAGGTCAGCGTTCCTGGGGACTACACGCTGGGAAGCCGGATGGTCGTGTGCGTCCAATACCCGCTCGACTCAGTCACGGGGCTGTTCGATCCGGTGTTGGACGGCCGAACGCTCGAAGCCAAGGTGGAGATGCGGATCGAGCAGATCGACGTCGATTTCGCCGAGGCTGCCGAGACTCCGCCAACGGGGCGGAACTGGTCGTGGTGCCCGTGAGACGACGGGCCCCGGATGAGCGGGGCGCCATCCTCGTGCTGTTCATGCTCATCCTGACGGTGATGCTTGGGTTCGCCGCGATGATCATGGATCTTGCCAATGCCCGCCAGCAGAAGCGCCAGGCCCAGCACAGCGCCGACGCTGCTGCCCTGGCGGGCGCGCAGGACCTCCCGGATCTCGTGAAGGTCGTGACTCGCGTCAAGGAATACGCCGCGACGAACTTCGATGTCGAGCTCGACGAGTGGGTCGGATGCTCAGATGCCCTCGCGCTGCCCGTACACCCTGACCTGACGAACTCGAACACCTGTATCTCAGTCGATTCAGCCCATTCGACGGTCAGGGTCCTGCTCCCGGAACACGACGTCCCATCACTGTTCGGTCAGGTGCTCGGCGTCGACAACATCGACGTGACCGCAGCCGCTACAGCCGAGGCCATTCTCAACCGCGACGACCGGATCATCCCCGCCGCGGTGACCGCAGCGGCCGGTACAGGGAACCTGTGCATCGAGAACTCAGGCGACGACATCGACTGCGACGCCAGGACGACAGGGAACTTCGGCTCGCTCGATTCGCCCCGACTGCGCATCTACCCAGCGGCGAGCAACGTCGACCAGACCGAACTGGCGATCAACTACGCCATGGGGATCGACCACACGATTGGGATCTACGGGACCGACCCCAAGGTCTGCGACGGCGACAAGTCGAGCCCGTGCACGCTCTCGAACGTCACCTCGGCCAAAGTGGCGAACTACCTGAACGCCGCGACGGGGAACCAGGTCCCGCCCGTCACCGAGGGCTACGTCACCGGCTTCGACGCCCCGACCACCGACTTCGGAACGATCCACTTCTGTGGTCGGCTGCAGCGTCCCGACCTCACGGTCGAGAACCTCGTCGAACCCGCACCTGGCGATTGCGCGACGCCGGCCACCCCCACGATCACCGTCCTGGGAACCACCATCAACGGTCGTCACGCCTACACCTGGCTCACCCCCGCGGCTCGGAGCGCGTTCTACCCCGAGGTCACCTCGGTGCCCACACCCCCGATCGGGCACGCCTCCTACACCGCGGGTGACCTGCGACTCGAATGCTTCCTCGCCGGGTATGTGTACAACTACGCGACCACAACCGAGACGCTTCCGAACTGCACCGCAGCCGGCCTCCCCCCGGCCCAGGTACCACCGCGACCGATCTTCGAGTACGAGATGGTGACCGACGGACGTTTCGGGGTGATCCCCGTGCTCGAAAGTTGGCCCAACGGCACGAGCCAACCTCGACGCCTCGTCAACTTTCGCGCCATCTACGTGTACCGCCTCTACGCCAGCACCACCAAGGTCAAGGCCGTCGACGCCTGGGTCTTCGAACCAGCCCTCATCGACACACCTTCGGGTGTCGCCCAACTCCAGTTCGGGTTTCAGAGCGAGCCGATCATCCACCTCGTGGGTTGACCTGGGGGGCCGTCGGGCCTGTCCGATCGTGTGTGTAAAGCTCGTGGAGTCTCGTCTCTGGCCGCTCAGACGGCGAACGTGCCGAGTTTCGTTGCTGGGGTGGCGATGGGGATGGCCAGGGCAGGGTCGTCGAGCGTTCTGGTCGCGCTCGGGGTCTTCGGGAAGGCCCGCTCGGCTCGTTCCCAGAGGACTGCGCACCGGCCGGGACCCCAGACCGATGAACGGTAGGCGAGACCGACCAGGTGAGGGTGGGCCCGGTAGATCGCGCGGGCCCACTCCCGAGACCGCACCCGCGTCCCCGTGCTGATCGCCTGGCTCCCGCTGGCGCGGGTGACCCATCCGACACGCCCGTCGGGATGTCGACAGGCGCCACATCGAGCGTGCCGCGCCCAACACCCAGTACATGCGGGCGGCGGAGGCGGCGGTGGCGGTGAACCAGCAGATCGAGATGTTGTCGAGGATGGTGTCGCGGCTGACGGCTCGGTCGGGGTCGCCGTGGCAGTCGGTCCAGGCCCAGAACTTCTCGAGGATCCAGGCGCACTGGCCGATCGGCGAGTCGGTGAGGCCATAGCCGACGGTCTGCGGTCGGGTGGACTGGATCGCGCTGTAGCCGGCGCCGACGGCGCTGTGGTGGTGGTGACGAACGCGCCCCAGTCGCACGCCGAGGAACTCGACGATGGAACCGGGGAAGCCGGGGTGAGCACGAGGGGCATTGCGTGCGGGTGTGGTGAGCGGACGTGCAGGAAGTGGATCGCGAGGTCGTCGATGGCGTCGGCGGTGAACTCGACCCGGAACGGCACCGGCCCGGACGTGTCCCGCGCATCCTCGGTCATGTGCCGCCCCGTGCCGCGCTCGCGCGCCGCGGCGACTGCAGTTGGCGCCGGGAGTACCCATTCGACCTCGACGGCGGGCGCCCGGCGCGACTGGTCGAGGCGGGTGGAACTGCGAGGTGACCTGCGGCGATGTAGCGTGCGGAGGGCCATCGTGCTGGGGGGCGCCGATGCACACCGCACCGACCGAACTGCGTGACGGTGAGATCGATGTCGATCTCACCGACACCGAGCTATATCGCCACGGCTTCCCGCACGAGCTGTTCGCCGAGCTGCGGCGCCAGGGCGCAGTGCTGCGGCACCCCACCGTGCCGATGCGCCGCTCGCCCGATGGCTTCGGCTTCTGGGTCGTGATCGGCCACCCGGAGCTCCAGGAGGCCGCACGCGCGTCGGAGGCCTTCTCCGCGGCCGCGGGCCCGATGGTCATCCCCAACCCGGCGGATCGCAGCGGCATCGCGATGACCTCGTCCGACGGGGACACGCACACCCGGCTGCGCAAGCTCGTGAGCGCCGGCTTCACGCCGCGCATGATCGCCCATCTCGAGGAACAGGTCCTGCGGCGCACGACGCAGATCCTCGACGGCGTCGCGGCCGCGGGAGGGGACTGCGACCTGGTGCGAGACCTGGCGTACCCGCTGCCGATGCACATCATCGCGGACATCGTCGGCATGCCCGACCAGGATCGCAGCTGGGTGTTCTCGCACACCGACCGCATCATGCGCTCCAACGATCCCCGGGCCGGGATCACGCTCGAGGAGCGGGCGCAGCTCGAGGCGGAGCTGTTCGCGTACGCGCAGCGGCTCGGTGCCGAGAAGCGGCGCAATCCCGCCGACGACGTGTGGAGCCTCCTTGCGGCGGCGGCGATCGAGGACGAACGAGGTGGGCGGTCGACGCTGTCGGACCTCGAGCTCGACATGTTCTTCCTCGTCTTGTCGATCGCAGGAAGCGAGACCACGCGCAATGTGATCTCGCAGGGTGTGCGCGCGTTGCTCGACCACCCCGAGGCCGATGCCGACCTCCGCGCCCGCGACGGTGTCCCCGACATCGCGATCGAGGAGTTGATCCGGTGGGCGAGCCCAGTGACGAGCTTCGGTCGCACCGTCAACCATGACACCGTGCTCGGTGGTCGCGACCTGCGGGCGGGCGATCGCATCACGATGTGGTTCCCGAGCGCCAACTTCGACGAGCGTGTCTTCGCCGAGCCGTTCCGTCTCGACCTCGACCGCAGCCCGAACCGGCATGTGGCTTTCGGTGGTGGCGGCCCGCACTTCTGCCTCGGCGCGCACCTCGCCCGCCGCGAGATCCGCACGATGTTCGAACAGCTCCTCGCGCGCACGACCCACATCGAGCGCACCGGTGAACCCCGATGGCTCGCCACGGGTCCCGACGCGGCGGTCGCCGTGTCGCTCGATCGGCTGCCTGTGCGGTTGCACTTCCGACGATGACCCGGTCGGGATCGCGCTCCGGTCCTCGTCGGCGCGGCCCAGCCCTGGGCGCGGTCGCCGTCGACGCCCACCCAGCGTCCTCACCGCCACCCGACGTCACGGTGAGGCCATGACACTCGACGAGCCCACCGGCTTCGCGCTGGAGCTGCTCCGGTGACCGGGCCGCCGACGGGGACGGTGACGTTCCTGTTCACCGACATCGAGGGTTCGACGCGCTTGTGGGAGGAGCGGCCCGACGAGATGCGCTCGGCGCTCGGCGAACACGACGGCGTTGTTCGCTCCGCGATTGATGCGCACGGCGGGTACGTGTTCTCCACGGGCGGCGACGGGTTCGCGGCGGCGTTCTCGCGCGCCGGCGATGCGGTGGACGCCGCGCTGAAGGCGCAAGCCGCTCTCTCCGACAACCCGTTGCTCCGGGTGCGCATGGGGCCTGCACACCGGCGAGGTCCAAGAGCGCGGCGGCGACTACTTCGGGCCTGCGGTGAACCGGGCGGCGCGGCTGATGGCCGTCGGCCACGGGGGCCAGGTGCTGGTGTCGGCGACGACCGCGTCCCTGCTCGACGCGGCCGTCGAGCGACGCGACCTCGGCGAGCACCGTCTGAGGGATCTCACTGCACCGCAGCGGGTGTTCCAGCTCGGCGATCGCGAGTTCGCCGCGCTGCGATCCATGAACGCCGCATCGTCGAACCTCCCGACGATGCTCACCGAACTGGTCGGACGCGGCGAAAGCATCGACGAGCTCTCGCGCCTGGTGCTCGCGCAGCGGATCGTCACCCTCACCGGCACCGGTGGGGTCGGCAAGACCCGTCTCTCGTTGGCCGTCGCGGCCGCAGCGGCGTCGGAGTTCTTCGACGGTGTGTGGTTCGTCGAGCTCGCGCCGGTCGCCGACACGGCCGGGGTGGCCCGCGCGACGGCCGCCGCGCTCGGGGTGGCGGCAACCGTCGGTGTGGATGCGACGGGGTTGATCGAGTACCTCTCCGGCCGGCGACTCGTGTTGGTGATGGACAACTGCGAGCACGTCCTCGACGCCGCGGCCGATCTCGTGGACGCAGTCGTCACCGCAGCCCCCGAGGTCCACGTGATCGTGACCTCGCGCGAACCGCTGGGAGTCGACGGCGAGGTCGTGCGCCGCGTCCGCTCGTTGGCCGTGCCCGACGACGACACCGACCCCGCGGCGGTGGCCGCGTCGGACGCGGTGCGAATATTCGTCGAGCGGGCGTCGGCCGCCGACGGCGATTTCGCGCTCGATGACAGCAACCGGGCTGCGGTGGTGGAGATCTGCCGCAAGCTCGACGGGATCCCCCTCGCCATGGAGCTGGCCGCGGCCCGGGTGCGGGCCATGACCCCCAACCAGATCGCCGGCCGGCTCGACGAACGGTTCCGCCTCCTCTCTGGCGCGCGCCGCGCGCAGGAGCGTCACCGCACCCTGCAGGCCGCGGTGTCGTGGTCCTACGACCTGCTGTCCGCCGAGGAGCAGCGGGTGTTCCGTCGTTTGTCGGTCTTCCCGTCGAGCTTCGATCTCGCCGCGGCGGAGGCAGTCGTCGGTGAGCCTGGGGCCCTCGACGAGGTGCTGCACCTCGTCGACCGCTCGCTCGTGCAGCACGATCCCGGAACCGGCCGGTACCGGCTGCTCGAGACGCTGCGACAGTTCGGCACCGATCGCGCTGCGGAAGCAGACGAAGCCGACGCCATCCGCGATCGCTTCATCGACCACTGCTGCGCGCTGGTCGCCGATGTCGGTCCGCGCTATGAGGACCCACGCCAGTAGGTGGGTGCGGCAACGACGCTCATGGCCGAGACGGACAACGTCACCGCCGTCGCCGAGCTGTTGATCGACGACGGTCGCTGGGAGGAGCTCCGACGGCTCGGGCTCAGCGCCCCGGCATTCTTCGGCCTGAGCGCACCTGCACTGCTGGTTCGCTGGCTGGAGGCGGTGGTCGAAGCCGGTCACCCCTGTACGTCGCGGGAGGACGTCGACACACGGGCGGTGATCTGTGTGGCAGCTATTGCGGAAGGCAGCGCCGGCCTCCCGGATCGTCGCGCGGCCGAGAGCATGGCGATTGCCGCGGCGGCCGGCGTGGAGCCCCACCCGTTCGCGCTGCATGGCTTGGGTCTATTGGCGGCGTACGAGGGCCACTACGACGAGGAGCTCGAACTCATGAGCCAGGCGGTGCGGGCCGCGGAGTGCCACACCCGCTACACGAGGTGGACGATGCGTGCGATCTGGCTCGATGCCCATCTCCGGGTCCACGGCTACGAGGACAGCGAGGAGCTGATCGAGGAGGTCCTGCGCGAGTGCCGCGACCACCCGGACACGCATCTCACCGCGCGGCTGTGCGCGGCCGGCACGGCGATCGGGTTGCATCGCGATCTCGAGCGCGGACTCCGCCTCCTGGGCGCCGACGTCCCCGAGCAGGTCACGGCGACGTACACCGGTGCGTGGCTCCGCGTCCACACGGCGATCGCGCTGACCGATCTCGATCCAGGGGCCGGGATCTCGGTCGCCGCAGATGCCGCCCGGACGAGCGATCGCGCCGGCTCGCCCTATGCGTTGCACGGCTCGGTGGTGACCCTGGCCATGCTCGCGGCCCGCACCGGTCGGCTCGACGCCGCCCGGCGCCTCGGCGCCCACGCCGAGGCCTTCCCCGAATGGCAGACCCGCGCCAACCTCGCGTGGGTCCGTGCCGACACCGTCGCGGCGCTGACCGACGCCGGCATCCCGACACCACTTCCCCCGGCCCGACTGGCGCGCCGAGAACTGTTCGCCCTCATCGCCGAACTCGAGGCCACCTCATGAGCGCGCTGCCGTCGGGGACGGTGACCTTCTTGTTCAGCGACATCGAGGGTTCGACGCGTCGGTGGCAGGACGAGCCGGAGTTGATGCGGGCGTTGTTGGTCGAGCACGACGCGATCTGGCGTGAGGTGATCGACAAGCGCCGCGGTTGGTTGTTCAAGCACACCGGTGATGGCGTGGCGGCGGTGTTCGCGTCAGCGGCCGATGCGGTGAACGCGGCGGTGGATGCGCAGGTGCGGTTGGCCGAGGTGCTGCCGGTGCGGGTGGGATTGCACACCGGTGAGGCGGAGCTGCGCGACGACGACTACTTCGGGTCGACCTTGAACCGGTGTGCGCGCCTGATGGGCGTGGCGCACGGTGGGCAGGTCGTGTGCAGTTCGGCGACCGTCGAGTTGGTCCGCGAGCGAGATGACCTGCACGATCTGGGTGAGCATCGGCTGCGTGACCTCTCTCGGGCGGAGCACGTGTGGCAGGTCGGCGGCGGTGCGTTCGCGGCGTTGCGGTCGTTGACGGCCGCGTCGACGAACCTGCCGTTGCAGTTGTCGTCGTTCGTGGGGCGCGCGAGCGAGGTCGAGGCCGTCTC
>VFJJ01000070.1 GCA_009886115.1 Actinomycetota bacterium | reverse complement strand
TGTCGCGCAGGTTGAACATCAACGCCGTGCCGCCGGCCACCAAAGGCAGGTACGTGAACCCACGAGACCCCGTCGGCTCACCGGCCTCGAACGAGATGTCCGACGACGCGAAGTCGACCAGCCCCGACGCGAAGTACTGACGCCCGCCCGACGAGCCGTTCGGCTGGTAGTCGACCGTCAGACCGAGCTGGTTCGCCGCGCCGACCCGCCACTGCTCGATGGCGATCTGCGCGAACGTGGAACCGGCTCCCGTGATCGGCGAGCCCGCCAACGCCGGGCGGGCACCCGACACCAGCGAGAGCGCCGACACGACGACCCCACACGCCAGCGCCGCGAAGAACACCCGATCCGCGGGTGCGACACGACCCGCCCGGCGCGTACCGCCCAGCCAGCGCCACAGCCCGGTCCGGCCGCCCCGTCGGCCGCCGTGCCGCCCGCCACCCAGCCTGCCGGGTCGGCCGTCAACCATTGGCATCGTTTCTGATCGTGACGACGATCTGCGATCCCGACGGGTAGGTGAACCCGCCGGTCAGCGACACGGTGAACACCTCGTCGGGTTCGACGACCACGTCGCCCCGCACGTACACGGAAACCTTGAACGAGCTCGCGCCCGCAGGGACCGTCACCGAGCCCGTCCGGGGCAGGAAATCCGACGGCGACCTCGCCGTGCCAGGTGCCGTCGCGTAGTTGACGACCACGGGGACGGCCGACTTCACCTGGATGGTGACCGGGAGCCAGACGATCCCCGACGCGGCGTCGGGCTCGGGGACCACGACCGTCGACGGCGTTGCCACC
The DNA here is from genome assembly GCA_009886115.1 of Actinomycetota bacterium. GTDB lineage: Bacteria > Actinomycetota > Acidimicrobiia > IMCC26256 > VFJJ01 > VFJJ01. The sequence continues at coordinate 9,765 of VFJJ01000070.1, read as the reverse complement.
GCACCCGGAGGCGGGGGGCCGGCGTTGCGGATCGTGATCACCCCGAAGTCGTCGTCGACGACGTCGACGTCGCCCGACGCCGTGACGATCCCGACGTTGACAACCTCGTCGGGCTCGGGGAGCAGGTCACCCTTGACGAACACCACGATCTCGCCGGTGAGCCTGCCCGCCGGGATCGTGATCGACCCGGTACGGGGCTCGTAGTCGGGTCCGGCCGTCGCCGACCCTCCCAACATCGTCGTGTAGGCAACGACCACCGGGCCCGCCTGGGCGTTCGACAGCACGAGGGGGATGCGGGCCGCGGCCCAGTCACCGCGGGCCCGGGTTTCGGTGACGGTGACGTCACCGATGCTCAAGGAATCGCCAGCCACGGGAGCGGCGAACGTGGCTACCCACGGATCGTGGTCGCTCGCGGCCCGGGTCGCGGGGGAGATCCCGGCGGTCCAGTCGGCGTTGACGTGCGCGGCCCGCACCCGTGTCACCTCGGCCAGGAGGCTGGGGGTCACGAACAGCTGGTCGAGGGTCTGGGTCTGGCCGTCGAACACGTACGAGTACGCCGCCGCGGGAACGTCGGCGAGGAGCACGTCGTACAGGTTCGTGAGCCCGGCCGTGTAGAGCGGCCCGAGCTGGTCGGAGGGCGCTGTCGGGAACGGGTCGTCGGGGCGGGGGTACACGTTGAGATCGCCTCCGACGACGACGCCGACGTTGGCATCCGCACCCTGCAGTGCCGTGACGATGGCCGCGTTGTAGGCGGCCTGCTCGGTGCGCTGGCCGACCCGCTGGTCGGGCACCGAGCTGAAGTGGTTGCTGATCACGTACACGTCGCTCGAGGGTCCGCTGCCCACCGTGCCCTTCCAGATCCGCATCAGGGCCACCTGGGGGGCCCGGGTGAACACGTTCGCCCCGTCGACACCGGTCGAGATGTCGACGTCGCCGGGCAGCGGAGCGTTGAGCGCCTTGGGGTTCGAGACCTGCGTGTTGTAGGCGAGCCCGCCGGAGCGGTACGCGACCGTGGGCGCCGATCCGAGGACGGCATCCGCCGGCGAGGCCGGGAGCAGCTCGACCCGGTCGGTCCGGAAGAGGAAGCCCGAGATGATGCCCCGGGCGTCGGCACCGTCACGGTCGGCGGCCGCGTCGTAGACCGGTCCACCGGCGGCGACGATCGACAGGGCCAGCTCCTGCAAGGTGTCGGGGCGCCCGTCGCCGGCGCTGCAGTCCACGGCACCGGCGACGATCGAGCAGATGTCCTGGTCCTCGGCCTCCTGCACCGCGATCACGTCGGGTGAGCGGAGGTCGGTGACGATCTGCCCGGCCAGCACCGCGACGCGGTCGCCGTACTCCAGCGCGCTGGCGGGCACGTAGTTGAACGGCGGGCTGACGCCGGGGCAGCCCGCGTCGCCGGTGAAGTCGCATCCGTCGGTGGGATCGTTGCGGAAGTCGTAGAGGTTCTCGACGTTGAACGTCGCCACCGCGTACTCGCCACCGGTCGCGGCCACAGGCGGCGCGATCGTCGACGGGTCGAGACCACGCACGAGCACGGGTTGGCTCGAGGGCTGCACCGAGTACTTGCTGAACGAGAAATAGACGCCGCCGACCACAGGGGCGGCCATCCGGTCGAACGTGCGCACCGGGGCGATCAGCGCCAGCGAATCACCGGCCGTGGCCTTGATGCCCAAGCTGCCCATGAGGATCCGGTAACCGTTGCCGTTGTCGACCAGCGCCGGGTCGTCGTCGAGGGGATGGGCGTCGCGGAAGCTCCGCTGTGCCGCCGGGTCGGCCGCAGTGGCGACGGTGCTGGCCGGATGGGCGACCCACACCTCGGCATCCGCGGTCGACGGGAACTCGCTGCGGTGACCGAGCACGACGCTGTCGGCGACCACCCGGGAGCGCATCCCTTCGGTCCGTTCCCAGTACCGGGCGGCGTCGGCGATGCCGGCGGGCGGGTCGGCGTCGAAGGCGGGCCGCTCCGTGTCGAGGTCGACACCGCTGCGAACGACCTGCACCAGCGAGGTGGAAACCAGCTCGGTGAGGTTGAAGAACTCGGTGACCCGCCCGCTCAGCACGATCTCGTCGCCGACGGTCGGCGTGTAGCCGCCGCCGATCGTGGTCGACGCCCCGATGAACACGAAGATCCCGTCGGAGGTCTGCGGGTTGGCGTCACCGGCGTCCTGGAGGAAGAAGCCGTTCTGGAGTCCTCCGCCGGTCGAGCGGGCCAGCGTGCGCTGGGTCACGACGCCCTGCACGACGACCTCGTTGGCCGGCGGCGCCAGCGACGCGAACGGTGAGGCGTGGGTGGCACCGTTGGCCCCGTCGGCCACCGCGCCCTGGACGGTGCCGATCGGGACGATGGCGACGACCCGTACCGAGATCGTGCACGTCGCCGACTGGGGGGTGACGACGTCGTCGTTCGTTGCGGTGATCGTGACCGGGTAGGTGCCCGGCGCGGTGGTGTCGGACACGTCGAGGTTGGCGGTCGCCGTGCCTCCGCTGGCCCCGGCCGGCACGACCGAGCCCAGGGTGATCCCCGCGACCGGGGCGCTGGTGATCGCCAGCGAGGTGACGGCATCGTCGGTGTCGACAGCCGAGATGGGCCGGCTGGCCGACGACCCCTGGAGAACCGAGAGGGCACCGCCGCAGGTGAGCGTGGGGAGCGCGTCGCCCCCGCCACCGCTCGTCGAGTGCGCCCCGAGGCCGGCGAAGGTGTCGACGGCGAACCCGTCCCACTGGGTGGCCGGAGTGAACACGTCCGACGGGTTGGTGTCGCCGGCCTCCACGCTGGCCATGCGGCGCAGCGTGTTGTCCTGGGTGCTGACGATGCCGGTGCCCCACTCGGTGCCCGGGTCGAAACCGACCTGGCCGAACGAGTCGACCACGGCGCCGGCCGTGCGCAACACGATGGCGTCGTCACCGTTGTAGAACGACGCCGTGCTCTGCTGGTCGGTGACAGCCAGGATCGTCGCGTTGGCGCTGTCGTCGGCCACCACCCACACGTCACCGGCGGCGACGGTGCCGGCCAGCGCGATCGTCGTGCCCGGCGCGACGACACCGTTGAACGAGAACTCGAGCGTGTAGCCGCCCGCCGCCAGGTCGATGGGGGCGCCCGTTCCGTTGTAGAGCTCGATCGCCTTGTTGTTGCTGGAGCCCTCGACGTACTCCGAGATCAACAGCTCACCCGGCGCCGACACGGCCGGACCTGCCACCAGGATGGCGATCAGCGGAGCGGCCACCGCCAGGGCCAGCAGCCCTGCGAGTGATCGGTGACGGCGGGACTCGACAGCGGCGGTTTGAGGTCGCATCGACGCTCCTGGTTGCTCGAGGGCTCGGTGGCGAGCTGGTCTCGTCAGCTCTGCCGGACGGGGTCGACCGTACGAGGGCCATCTGAAACCGAGGCGACGTCAGGGTGGCCGTCCGACGACATGCCCGGGAATCTTCCGAAACCGGACGATGGTGACGACCGACGGTGTCGGCCTTTCCGGCGGCGCACCCGCCGATCGTCAGCTGCGCCGTAAGCGCCATCGTTCGACGGCGATCGTTCACCTGCGGTTGGGAAGAGTTCGCCTGAGCGTCGCCGTCACGCGATCGGGCGGACGATCGCCCCGGATACCGTGCGCGCCCATGAAGCAGATCTCGTTCTCCCGCAGGGTCATCGCCGTCGTCGGTATCGTCGCCTCAGCCGCGGTCGCGGCGGGCTGCGCCGACAACTCGGGCGTGGCCGACAAGCCCGACAGCATCACCGATCTCACCACCAGCGACACCGAAGCCCCGCCCGATCCCGATGCATTCGCATTCGGTCAGGAGATCCGCATCCGAGACGGTGCCATCGCTCCCGCGCAACTCGTGTCGATCAAGGATCAAGACGTCGTCTTCGTGAACGACACCGCCCAGGCCCAGGAGCTCCTGTTCACGAACTGGGTCCTCGAGGACGGCTCGACCACGTCGGGTGCGATCCCCCCGGGCGGGTCGTGGTCGTTCCGGCCCGTGACCATCGCCAGCATCACCTTCGCCCTGGCGACCGATACCACGATCACCGGCCGACTCCAGGTCGACCCCGGCGCTCCGTGTTGCTGAGCCTCGTACGATCGGAGCGCGCGACGTCGGGGGCCCCACGGGTGGTGCCCGAGCCACCGAGGTTCCGTGGCGTCGGACGGCCGTCACGGGGCCGACCTCCGATCGTGGTCCGCGCTGCGATGGCGGTCATGGCCCTGATGCTCGTCGGCTGCAGCTCGGGCAACTCCTCGGACCCGTCCGCAACCGGGTCGACCCCACCGGGCGCCCCCGTCGCGACCGCTGCTGCCGGTGCGACCGCCGGAGGGGCCGGCGTGGCGGTCCCGCCCGTGGCAGTCCCGCCCGTCGCGGCTCCCGTGGCGGGCAAGGAGCAGGAGTACGACACCTTCGTCGGCTGGTGGGGCGCGAGCGGTTCGGTGCTCCTGACGACCCTCGACATCCTCGACCCGATCGCGCTCAGCACCGGAATGGTGATCCCCGGTGCGGCCACCCCACCGGCGACCATCAGCCCCAAGGAACGCTGCTCGCTCGTCAACGATCGGCTCGGCGAGATCGAGGACGCGTTGCTGCCGGGTCCGACCGCGGCCTCCGACACGGCGCTGCAGCTGGGGCTCGAGCATCTCGGCACCGGCCTGGACGCCTGCCTGGCCGCGGGCGACGAGACGTCGGCCGCGCTCGGTTTCTCCCTCGAGTACGAGACCGCGCACCGCAACCTGCTCGCATCGGTCATCGGCCTGGCCGGCGGCGCCGGCCTCGAGCCCGAGCAGATCCCCTCCCCGCCGGGCTACGTGGCTCCGGCGGCAGTCGAGGACACCGCACCGGCGGGTTGACACTCCCTCCGGAACGGACAAAGGGCGAGCTCGTCCGGGAGATTACGTGCGCTGAGCGCGCTTTTCACCCTTTGGCGTTCAACCTCCGTTCACCTCCTGGGTCGATCGAACCACGTCGTCGATCCAGGAGTGTCCCGGTGAAGTTGTCGAATCTGAAGTTGTCGAAGGTGTCCGTGCAGAAGGTGTCATCGCCGAAGGTGTCGATCCGAGATCGCACGCTTCCCATCGGGTCGAGCGGTCGTCGGCGGGGCCTCGCGGCCACCATCGGATGGGTCTTCGCGGCCACGAGCCTCGGTTTCGCGACCACAACGCTCTCGACGCTCACAGCCGCGCCCGCCAGCGCAGCCCCGGCGCTCTCGCCGCTCAATCCCCTCCAGCCGTGGGCACCCGTGTGGCAGGACAAGGGTGCGGTCACCTACACCACGGCCCAGGCGGTCGAGATCGCCGATCGCTACGACCTCGTCATCGCCTTCGCCCATTCGCTCGACGAGCACGTGGCGACCATGAAGGCAACCAACCCCGCGCTCGAGCTCCATGTGTACGTCCAGGCGACCGGCGGGGGGACGGCCTTCCCCGAGGCCTGGTACACCCACGACGCTGCCGGCAATCGCATCAAGGAGACCTCGGGCAGCAACTGGATCATGAACCCGCGTCATCCGGCGTGGCGGGCCGAGGTCCTCAACCGCTGCACCACCAAGATCGCGATCTCCGGCTTCGACGGTTGCTTCCTCGACTCGCTCGGCACGGCTCCCCTGTTCGGCACCTACGCCACCGGACACCCCATCGACCCGGCCACGGGGCAGGTCTGGGACCCCAACACCTGGCTGGCCGATGCCGCCGGGCTGACCGATGTGGTGACAGCAGGGTTGGGTGCCATCCCGGTGAGCGGCAACGGGCTGGGCAAGGGAGTCGTGTGGTTCGACCCGACCCGCCACACCGACGTCCTCGCCGCGGCGCTGCCCGACGAGGCGATGGCCGAGGTCTTCACCCGCTCACCCGGCGACGCCGCGACGGCCTGGCCGTCGCTCGCCTCGTGGACCGACGAGGTGGCGTTCCTGGCCGACGCAGCCGCTCGCGGCGAGTCGATCATGACCACGACCAAGCTCTGGGTGCCGCACACCCCGGCGGAGGAGCAGCAGTGGTTCCGCTTCGCCGCGGCGACGTTCCTGCTCGGCACCGACGGGACCTTCCGTTTCGCATTCCCGGTCACCAGCACGGGCCCGGGCGCGTGGCAGGTACCGTGGTACGACGACGACGCCTTCGACCTGGGTGCGCCCCTCGGAGCTCACGTTCTCGCTGACGGCGCCCACCAGCGGACGTTCGAGCACGGTCGCGTGCTCGTGAACCCCTCGGCCACCACCGTCACGGTGCCTCTCGGTGCCGCCATGCGCGACAGCGCCGACACCCTGGTCACGACGGTGACCCTTCCCGCCCAGGGGGCCGAATTCCTGCGCAACGACAGCTCCGCTCCCCCCGTGTTGGGGATCGCATCGGCGTCGGGCCCCGAGTCGATCGGCTCGTTGAGCTTTGCGCTCACACTGTCGAAGGCGGTCGCGTCCGACATCACCGTGACCTGGTCGACGGTCGACGGTACGGCCACGGCCGACGGCGACTACCAGGCCCTGTCGTCGTCGGTCACCATCCCGGCCGGTTCGCTCGGCGCGGTGGTCTCGGTTCCCGTGAACGACGACTCGCTCGACGAAGCGACCGAGAGCTTCTCGGTGAGCATCACCGTTCCCGCGGGCATCCTCGCCGGATCGACGACGTCGTCCGCGACCATCACCGACGACGACGCAACCCCGTCGGTGTCGGTCTCGGACGTGACCGTCGTCGAGGACGCCTTCGGAGCCGCGACCGCACAGGTGCGCGTGAGCCTGTCGGCCGCCAGCGGCCTGACCGTCTCGGCCGCGGTCACCGCCACCGGCGTGACGGCCTCGCCGGGTCCCGACTACACGACGCTCGCCCCGGATGCCGTGGCCACGATCCCGGCCGGTCAGACCGAAACCGTGGTCGCCGTGGCCATCGCTGCCGACACGGCCGACGAGGCCCACGAGACCTTCACCGTGAGGATCTCGGCACCGGTGGGGGCCACGCTGGGTGACGCGGTCGGACGGGTCACGATCATCGACGACGACACCACGCCGGCCGTGTGGATCGAAGACGGCGAGCGCTCCGAAGCCAACGGGGCCATGACCTTCGTCGTGCGGATGGCTCCCGCTCGGGCGAGCGCGACCGCCATCCCGTTCACCACCGCGACGTCGGGCTCGGGTTCGGCCGCCACGGCCGGCACCGACTTCCAGACCACGACCGGCACCGTGACCATCCCTGCGGGCGCAACGACCTCCACGATCGCCGTGCCGATCCTGGCCGACACCATCGACGAGCCTGACGAGCAACTCACCGTGACGTTGACCGGGGCGCCGCCCGAGGTCGTGATCGCCGACACCACCGGTACGGGACGAATCGGCGACGACGACGCCATACCCACGCTCCGGGTGAACGACAGCGAGATTCTCGAGAGCAGTGGAACCGCGCCGGTCACGGTGCAGCTCCTCCCGGCCCGCCCGGTAGCGACCGCGGTGGCGTACACCACGACCGGGGGGACGGCGACCGCGACCGCCGGCGCCGACTACCAGGCGTCCACCGGAACGGTCACCATCCCCGCCGGCGCCACCGCGGCGACCGTCCAGATCGCCGTCCTCGACGACACGGCCGACGAGTCGAACGAGACGATCAGCGTGACCATCACCGCACCGGCCGGTGTCACCGGGGCCGACACCAACGCCACCGTCCGCCTCGTCGACGACGACGGCCCGCCGATCGCGCCCCCGACCCACACGCTGCGGGTGAACGACGCCGAGGTGCTCGAAGGTGGCGGGACGGTCGGGCTGACACTGCAGCTGGTCCCCGCTCGTTCGGTCGCGACGGCCGTGACGTTCACGACCGTGGCAGGAAGCGCGACAGCCGGCTCCGACTTCACGACGGCCACCGGAACGGTCACCATCCCCGCCGGCGCCACCGCGGCGACCGTCCAGATCGCCGTCCTCGACGACACGCTCAACGAGTCGAACGAGACGTTCACCGTCACCGTCACCCCACCGGCCGGCGTAGCGGGGGCCGACCCCACCGCCACCGTCCGCCTCGTCGACGACGACGGCCCGCTCACCCCGGCACCGGCGACGATCAGGATCCTCGACGCCGAGCTCGTCGAGACCGCTGCTGGTCTGAGCTTCCCCATCGTGCTGTCGAAACCTGCCGCCGTCGACGTCGTGGTGGGCTACACCGCCGCTGGGGCGAGCGCCACGGCCGGGCTCGACTTCACCGCCTCGTCGGGAACCGTCACGATCGCTGCCGGGACGACGGCCGCTTCCGTCACGATTCCCGTCACCGACGACCCACTCGACGAAGCGCCCACCGAGACCTTCACCGTGACCCTGTCGGGGTCACCGACCCTGCCGTCGGTGGCCGCGTTCGCAGACTCCAAGGGCACCGGGCGCATCATCGACGACGACGATCCCGCCCCGACCGCAGCGCCGGTAACCGTCCGAATTCTCGACGCCGAGGTCAGCGAGAGCGCGGGAGCCCTGTCCTTCCAGGTGATCCTGTCGGCCCTTCGCACCTCGGCGACCGTGCTCGACGTCGCCACCACGGCCGGGACGGCGTCAGCCGGACTCGACTTCGCACCGTTGTCGCCGACCACGACGGTGACGATCCCTGCGGGGTCGACGTCGGCCACCGTGGTGGTCGTCCTGGCCGGTGACGCCCGTGACGAGTCGGCCGAGCAGCTCACCGTCACGCTGGCGAACCCACCGGCCGGCGTGTCGATCGCCGACAGCTCGGCCACCGGACGCATCGCCGACGACGACCACACCGCGACCCTGCGCGCCGGCGTCGTCGAGACCTTCGAGCGTTCGGGGACGGCCACCGTGGTCGTCACCCTGAGCCGGATCCTGCCCGACGCCGTCACCGTCACGTGCGCCGCGACCGCCGGCTCCGCCACCAACGGCACCGACTACACCCGCCCACCCCTCACCGTGACCATCCCCGCCGACCAGACCACGGCAACGTGTCCCGTCACGATTCTGCAGGACACCACCGTCGAGCCGAGCGAAACGATCACCATCACCCTGTCGAACCCCACCAACGCAGCGATCGGTGACGCCACCGCCGTCGTCACCGTCCACGACGACGACCCCACCTGAGGTTCGACAGATCTCAGTTTCGGGGCTCGGCCCCCGGGGCTCTACCGGTCCTCGTTGTTCACCGAAGGCTCATCAGCGGGCGCTGGGCACAACGACGTCGAATGGCGCCCCCAACGGCCCACTGCTCAGACAAGGTCAGCCGGCGGGAACCTCGAGCGACTCGAGGAGGGCGACCACACGAGCGCGGATCTCGTCCCGGATGGGGCGGACCTCGTCGATGCCCTGCCCTGCCGGGTCGTCGAGGGGCCAGTCCTCGTAGCGCTTCCCGGCGAAGATGGGGCAGGCGTCGCCGCATCCCATGGTGACGACGACGTCGGCTGCCCGGACGATCTCGTCGGTCCAGGGCTTGGGGTACTCCCGGGAGATGTCGATGCCGACCTCGGCCATCGCCGCGACGGCGGTCGGGTTGATCGCCGGTCCCGGTTCGGAGCCGCCCGACCAGGCAACGGCACGGGCGCCGGCAAGGTGCTCGAACCACCCCAGGGCCATCTGCGATCGCCCGGCGTTGTGAACGCAGAGAAACAGCACGATCGGCAGCGTGTCGCCTGCGTCGCGATCGGTGATCTCGGTCATCGTGACTCCTCGGTTCGACGGTTCGACGGTTCGACGGTTCGACGGTTCGACCGTTGAGGACCCGGGTTGCGGGTACAGGAACCGGATGAGGCCGTAGGCGATCAGGGTCCCGGCGAGCTGCATGACGATGAACATGGGCACCGACGCCGGTTCGA
>VFJJ01000030.1 GCA_009886115.1 Actinomycetota bacterium | reverse complement strand
TCTCGGCCATCGAGTTGACGTTGTCGGTAAGGTCCTTCCAGACGCCCGCGACACCGGGCACCTGGGCCTGGCCGCCGAGCTTGCCCTCGGTGCCGACTTCACGCGCGACGCGCGTCACTTCCGAGGCAAACCCGTTTAACTGGTCGACCATGGTGTTGATGGTCTCTTTCAGCCGCAGCACCTCGCCGCGCACGTCGACGGTGATCTTGCGGCTCAGGTCGCCGTTGGCCACCGCTGTGGTGACCTCGGCGATGTTTCTCACCTGGGAGGTGAGGTTCGAAGCCAGGGTGTTGACGTTGTCGGTGAGGTCCTTCCAGACGCCCGAGACGCCCTTGACCTTGGCCTGGCCGCCGAGCTTGCCCAGCGTGCCCACCTCGCCGGCCACCCGGGTGACCTCGTCGGCGAACGACGACAACCGGTCGACCATCTCGTTCACGGTCGATCGGATGCGGAGGAACTCGCCCTTGACCGCCCGGCCCTCGATGCGCACAGCCATCTTCTGGGTCAGGTCGCCCTTGGCCACGGCGTCGATCACGCGAGCGAACTCGGTGGTGGGACGGGCCAGGTCGTCGATCATCCCGTTGAGCCCGTCGAGCTGGGCCTTCCAACGGCCCCGGGGCTCCCCGGGTAGCGACGCCCGCTCGTGGAGCAGACCGTCCCGACCGACGACCTTCGAGATGCGTGACACCTCGGCGGACATGGCGGCGTTGGTGGCCGCGACTTCGTTGAACGCCTCCATGACCTCGCCCAGCACGCCGTCGGCGGTCTCGGCGAGACGCACAGCGAACTCGCCGCGGGCCACGCTGCGCAGGGCGTCGCGCAGCTGAGCCAGCTGCGCGTCCGCGGTTGGCTGGCTGCGCCTGGCCCCGTTCTTCCGGCCCGTCGACAGCTCGACATGATCCTCGACGATGGTCACGATCGTCCCCCGCATATGGCCTCGACAACCGTCGAAGGCGCGCGTCCCCGACACTTCCCGAGCGCGCTACCCGCACGTCGGGCCGACGAAACCTTCTCTTCATCTGTTCATTCGCTCGGGAGCACTCCCGACGCCGGGGCTTCCCCTACCGACGGCGCGGATTCGACGTATCTGGGGTTCCCTATGCTGGATCAGGGTTCAGGAGCGTCAGCCCTGCCCGATACCGAGCAACCCCGAGACCGAACGCCCGACCCCGAGACCGAGCAACCCCGATACCGAACGACCGGAGATTTCCCATGCGATCAATCCTGCGTTGGCCTGCCGTAATTGTGTCCGCCACCTTGCTCTTCGCGGCGTGCGGTGGCGACGACGACGACGTCACGGCGTCCGACGAGAGCTCGTCTGACGACAGCTCGTCCGACGAGGGCTCGTCCGAGGACGACTCCGCTTCCGACGACGACGCACCTCTCGATGACACGGAGGGGAGTGGCAACGATTTCTCGGGATCGGGGAGTGGGGATCTCTGCGAGTTCGCCCAGGAGATCGAAGCGGCGATGGGCGACGAGTTCCTCTCCAGCACCGATCCTGACGTGGTCGACGAGCAGTACAACGAGTTGAACGACATCCTCGGTGAGGCCGTCGACCGGGCTCCCGACGAGATCAGGCCCGACCTGGAAATCGTGGCGGACGGGCTCCGGTCGTTCATCGACGTGCTCGCGGAGTACGACTACGACTTCGTTGCGCTGGCCGAGGACCCGGAGGCACTCGAGGCGCTCTCGTCGCTCGAGGGGCCGGAATTCGACGAAGCATCCCTGCGGGTCGAGGAGTACTTCACCGAGGTCTGCGGCATCGAGTAGGCACGCGCCCGGAGCCAGGATCCGCGAGATTCAAGAGGTTTCGTCGAACGTGCGGCCGGGCATCACACGTTCAACGCACTGGCAGGTCGTCTCCCCCCCACCCCGGACGACCTGCCGGTGCCGTTTCCGCGATCTGTCGAGCTATCGGCGTGGTGTCGGCGTTGCCGGGTTTCACGCCCTCACCACCAGCCAAGCGGTGTGCGGGCCGGCCGTTTGAGGCTCGGCCGACATCGGGTACACGAAGCCCATGTGGTGGCGACGAATCTGGCAATCGAACCCCATCATCGGTGGGCCTGCGGGACTGGGGGCGCGCTTTGACGAACATTCCGTCGATCGGGATCCGTGGCGTTGCTGGGCCTGGCGAAGCGGTCTCGCTCGACGGCGACGGCTTTCCCCATTGCCTCCTGACCCACGCTGAGGACTCCCTCTCGCACGACCGCCGGATGCTGCTCCGGTTGGCGACGAGCCGAGCGTTTCCCGGTATGCGCAGCGATTTGCGGAGCGAGACGGATTGCCACCCGACGAGGCCGAAGCGCTGGACATGTGGGAAGCCGCGCTCGGCGACCTCGAGCTCGATCCTGAGCGCTGCGCACCCCGTTTCGCTCGGCGCCCGTCGGGGTACTCGTACAGATATGACCCATGTCGCTCCGGCCCTGACCGAGCTTCTCGACGACGAGACGCTGGCTGTGCTGCACCGTCGGGCCGTCCGGCTGCGCCAGATCGCCCGGCGCCTCCGGATCCAGGCCACGAGCAGCCGTCGCCGCAATGCCTTGGCGCTCGTTCGTCATGCCAGCGAGTTGGACCTGCAGGCCGATCGACTCGAGTTGACGGTCCTGGGTCCGATGGACAACAGCGTGCGAACAGCCTGACGATCGTGGTCGAGCTGAGCTCGTGGGCTGGGACGGCGTACCCGCCCCAGCGGGGACCCTGTTTCAGGGCCCGGGTGACGAGCTGAGCCGATCCACGTGCTGTGGCAGGTCCGGCTGCACGAGCGGCAGGCTCAACTGCACGAGCAACGTGGTTGTCTCCGGCATCAACACCGGCGCCAACACGGGGCATCTCGTGCTGCACTCGGGCACCGTCGGCGCCGCGCTGACTGCGCAGAACTTCGGCGCCTCCGGCTTGGCTGTGAGCCTGGAACGGAGCGATCCCTGGCACTGGGAAAGCGCGTGCACGATCGCGGCCGAGCTTCTGTCGTGGCTCGTGCAGCATGCACCAGCGACGCGCTGGGCGCCTGAGGCGCTACGGGTACGTGGAACAAGCGCATCGGGTGATCCGGGCCATGCTCCAGGTCGCGCAGCACTCGGGGGGTCGACTGCCCGAGCGCTTCTCCGGTTTGTCGCGTGACGACGTCGAGCCGCCGGTGAGCTATCCCACGTCGTGCTCGCCCCAGGCGTGGGCGGCGGCCTCACCGCTGTTGTTCCTCCGGTCGATGCTGGGCTTCGAGCCCGACGTCCCTCGGGAGGTGGTCGTCGTGGCTCCGGCACTGCCTGTCGAGACCCGATCGCTGGTGCTCGGCGGCATCCCCGTCGCAGACCGCCGGGTCGCGGTCACCGTGCAGGGGCGCGAGGTGTCGGTCGCGGGGCTCGAAGACCTCGAGCTCCGATCGGCGACGTTTTGAGCTGACACTTGACGGGTATACGGTCATGGACGGCGCATCGGGCGCCGCTTATATGTAGGTGAGGTGTGGACATGCTCGGTTTCATTCTCTATCTGATCATCATTGGTCTCATCGCCGGCTTCTTGGCCCGAGCGATCGTTCCCGGCAACGACTCGATGAGCGTCATGGGCACGATCGTCCTTGGGATCGTCGGTTCTTTCGTCGGCGGCTTCATCGGCTGGGCGATCTTCGGGAACGACTTCGACGAAGGTGCCCTCCAGGCATCAGGCGTGATCGGCTCCGTCGTCGGTGCCATCCTCGCCCTCTTGGTGTACCGTGCCGCCAACGGCCGTAGGCACATCCGCGCCTGAGTCGCAGCCGCCTGCTTCGGTAGCGCTCGCGACCGATCCAACCCTCCCCGGGTGGGATCCACGCACGATGTGAAACCTCGAACCTCGCGATGTGAAACCTCGGCAGGTGACTGCCGAGGTTTCACATGTTTCGGGCGGCAGCCTCACATGAGTGAGTTTCGGTGAGAATATGCAACCACCTATGAGCGCACGATCCGACTCGATCTCGCCCGATGAATCCATCCTCGACGGAGCGGGGCCCCGCAACCGTGTGCGATCCTTGCGCTTCGGGCCGGGCCGACGTGCCTTGGCGACGGTCGTCGCCATCGTGGCCCTGTTCTGGATGCTCGACGCCCTCGTGGCCTGGCGCGCGTACCGCGACGAGCGGGCCGAGGTTCGCCGCGCCGCTCTGAACGAGGCGGTGGCGGCCGCGGGCAGCCTGCAGCAGTTCGTGCGCAGCGAGCTCGCGTACCTCCAGGCCATCTCCCTGGCTCCCGCCGTGGTCGCCGGCGACACCGAGGTCATGCAGGAGTACTTCGAGCGGGCGTCGTCGGGGGGAGCCCTCGCTGCGAACGCCGATTCCGTCAGCCCCGGCTCCGTGGGCGCAGGGGCGGGTGGCGCCGGGCTGGCCTGGATCGACGCCGACGGGGCACTTCGCGTTCCCGGGACGCTCGATCTCGGCCTCGGCCCACCCGAGGTGGCCTTGGCAGAAGTGTTGCAGGTCGGTCTGTCGAGCCGACAGTCGCACGTGGAGGTGACCGCCGAAGGCCTCGCTCGCGGCCCTGTGTCGGCTCTGGTCTACCCCACGCTCGACGGCTCCGGGGCGTTCTCGGGAATGGTGGTGCGAGCGATCCCGCTCGCCGAGATGGCCAACCGCCTGGCCTCGGCGCTGGCGCTCCCCGACCTGGTCGTCACCGACCGGCACGGGCATGTGATCTTCGACGAGGGTGCTGTCGTGGAGGAACTGACCGCCGCTGACGCGACCGTTCTCGCCCGGGCTTCCGCGCCCAGCGGGGTGCTCGCCTCGAGCGCCGGCGTTCGTGGTGGTGACGATCACCTCGTGACCTACGCCCGCATCGAGGACGCCGGATGGACCGTGTTCATCGACGAATCCCGTGCGGGCGCCTACGGGCCGTTCCGCAGAAACCTGCAGCAGCAACTGGTGATCGTCGGCGTCCTCGGCCTGGTCGCGATCGTCTGCGCCGGCTTGATCGCCCGAGGTCTCGAGCGGCACCAGACGACACGGGAGGCCCTGCTCCGTTCGGAGCGCTACGCCCGTCGACGGGCGCAGTCGCTGGAGCGTCTCGCCACCGAGCTGGGCCCGCTGGTCTCGACCGCGGAGATCGCAGGCGTTGTCGCGAAGCTGGGGCTCGAGGCGTCGGGAGCGATGCATGCGGGTGTCGGCCTGATCGATGGGGCCACCGGCGAGCTGGTCATGGAGGCGTTCGAACAGCTGCCCGACCTGGATCCGCAGTCGACTCCACCCGTCGAGCGGAGCCCCACGAGCGGCGTGGCCATGAGCCGCGTGCCGATGAGCCGCGTGCCGATGAGCACGGTCATCCCGGCGACCGACGCCGTGCGCAGCGGCCGAGCTGTGTACCTCCACGACCGGGAGGCGATGGTGCAGGCCTATCCCCACCTGGCAGCCAACCAGGAGTCGCAGCGCAGCGCCGTGGCAGCCCTCCCGATGCCCACCGCGACGGGGCGGCCGTTCGGGCTGCTGGTGCTCAGCTTCGCGACCGACCAGACGTTCACCGAAGGCGACCAGCGGTTCCTCGAAGCCCTGGCTGCACACGGGGCGCTGGCCATCGAGCGGGCGCATCTCCACGATCAGGAGCAGACACTGCGCGCCCAGGCCGAGAACCGTCAACGCGAGCTGGCCACGCGCACACGCCAGCTTCAGCTGGCCCAGCAAGCGGCCGGGATCGGGCACTGGACCCGTGATCCCGTCACCGACGAATCGTGGTGGTCGCTCGAGACCTACGACCTGTTCGGCATCGATCGCGCGGAGCCGGAGTTCCTCGCCGAGCTGACCCGGCGGATCCACCCCGAGGACGCGGACGCGTTCGTCGACGCGCGAGAGCCGCAGCTCACCGGCGAGGCCGTGAGCATCGAGTACCGCTACGACCATCCTGCGCTGGGAGAGCGGTGGATCCACCAGGACGCCGCCACCATCACCGATGACGGGGTTCTCCGGGTGGTGGGTCTGCGCTACGACGTGACCGAGCGCATCGCTGGGCTCGAGAGCGAGCGCCGCCGCCGGGCCCGGGCCGAGCAGCTCGCCCAGGTGGCGTCGCGCCTAGCGGGGGCCGAGACCTCGGCCGACGTGGCCGACGTGGTCGCCGGCGATGTCGCATCGGCAGTGCGGGGTCTGGCTGCCCTCGTCGTTCGTGACCTCGAGAATCCCGACGCCCTGACCGTGTTGTCGTCGCCGGGCTGGCCGGCACCCGGCGAGATCATCAGCGTGCACGACCCGTCGCCGTTCGCGGCCGTCGTACGTACCGGGACGCCCATCCTGGCCGACTCTCCCGAGGAGCTCGCCCGCCGCTGTCCCGGGGACCCCACGCTGGCCCTCCGACCACCCGATCATGGCGCCTTCGCGGCGTTTCCCGTCGAGATCGGCGGATTCGTGAACGGCACCCTGGCCGTGTCGTTCGTCGAGCTCACCGAGCTCGACACCGAGCTGGTCTCGACCCTCCGCGCACTGGCCGCGCTCTGTGGACAGGCGCTGGCCCGGACCCGCCGCTACGACGTCGAGCACGACCTGGTCGTCGGGATCCAGCGCAGCCTCATCCCCGAGGTCCTGACATCCATGCTGGCTCCGCGGTGGGCGCAGTACCGCCCGGCCCACCAAACGGCTGGCGTGGGTGGCGACTGGTACGACGTGTGGCCGGCAGGCGGTCACCGGACCGTGTTCGTCATCGGCGATGTCGTCGGCCACGGGGTGTCGGCGGCCATCGCCATGAGCCAGCTTCGGGGCGCGGCGCGCGCGATCGGCATCGACGCCGGTCCCGCCGCCCTGCTGGGCCGCCTCGACGGCCTCGTTGGTCGCGGCGACGACACCTGGATGGCCACCGTCGCCTGCCTGGTGCACGATGAGGTGGACGGCACGTTGCGCTACTCGCTCGCCGGTCATCCCTATCCCCTGGTGCGGTTGGCCTCGGGCGAGTTGATCGAGCTCGACCGGGCGACCGACATGCCGCTCGGGCCGCGTCACGGTCATCGGCGACCGGAAGCCACGCTGGCCGTCCCGGACGGGGCGTTGCTCGTGGCCTACACCGACGGGTTGGTGGAGCTGCGGGGAACCAACCTCGTCGAGCGGGCCGAGCTCCTCCGATCAGTGATCACCACGATCGAGCTTGCGAGCGGTCACGATCCGTGCGAGCAGTTGCTGAACGAGATGCTGGTCGAAGGCGGGATCCAGCGAGACGACGTGGCCGTGGTGTGTGCGTCGCTGGCACCCTGTCGCGGCGAGGTCGTCGATTTGTTGCAGCTCCCGGCAGTGCCGTCCTCCCTGGCAGAGGCGCGCGCCAGGCTGCGCGGCACGCTTGAGCAGCTCAGTCTGTCGAGACGGGACGTGGACGATCTTCTCGTGGTGGTGGGGGAGGCGGCCACCAACGCCGTCGAACACGGCGCCGCCGACCGCCCCGGCGTCGTGAGCGTCGAGCTGGCCTGGGCGGCGAGCTCGTCGACCGTCACGGTCACGGTGCGTGACGATGGTCGCTGGCGGACGCCACGTCACGACCCGCGTCGGGGGCGGGGCCTCACGATCATGCGCGAACTCACCGATGCCCTCGACGTGCACCACGACGAGCGGGGCACCACCGTCACGATTCGCAAGCACTTCCAACGCCCCAACCCGGCGCTGGTGGCGTCGGCCGACAGGTAGCCGCGACCCAGTTGGGGCGAGGCGAGGCCCAAACCGCCGGGGCGCAGACGTCGGCCGACGTGCACGGCGGATGACGACCGGCCCCGCTAGGATGTCCTACGATGGACGAGCCGTTGGCGAGGGTCGAGGTTAGGCAACCGCACGACCTCGGCGCGTGCGTCACCGCACGGGTCGTCGGCGAGGTCGATCTGTCGAATGTCCAGCACGTCGAGTCGGTGTTGCTCGGCGCCGTCCATGAGCTGCCCACGGGGGATGGCCCGGCGATGTTCGTCATCGACCTGTCGCCCACCACCTACCTCGACAGTGCGGCCTTGCGATCGATCGAGAACGTGTCCCGAGCCTGCGCCGACCGGGCGCTCTCGCTGCGCCTCGTCGCCCCCGACGGGTCGTTTGCCGCGCGGATCCTCGCCATCAGCGGCCTCGACACCCAGATCTCCGTCGTGCCCTCCGCTGACCCTGTGCCCTCCGCTGACCCTGTGCCCTCGGATGACCCTGCCCCTCGGGTGAACCCCGCTGCCTCGGATGACGCCGAACGCTAACGCTAACGCTAGCCGGGCTTTCCGCACATGAGCGGCGGTCGAGGTTCATGGTCATGGCTCGTTTCGGGTCAGCGGGTCGTGGTGGGGTCGACTGCGAGGAGCTCGAGGAGGCGTGCCTGGATTCCGGTGGGTGCGGGCACGATCGGTGGCGCGTTCGCGGTGGCGGGGATGAGTCGGAGTTCCGCGAGCGCGGCGAAGATGAGCCGGCCGGTGGGTCGTGCGGTGGGTCGTCCGGGGAACCCGGTCATCTTCTGGTCGGGTTCGAGAGCGCGGCGGACGTTGCGTTCTATGAGGCAGAAGATCAGCAGGGCAAGGCAGATGACCGACAGGAGCGCTTCGATCCGCCGGTTGTTCTGCAAGAAGATCGGGGCTACCGCGAGCGGGCCTTTGAAGTTCCCGTAGCGGCGTTCGACGACTTCTTGGCCCTTGTAGCGGGTGAGGACCTCGCCGGCGTCGGCGTCGGTCGGGTCGAGGTTGGTGAGCAAGCAGTACCAGCCGTCGGTGGCGGCTTCGTGGTCGAGGGCGGCCTGGTCGAAGTGCCAGTCGAGGGTGGGCCGTTCGTCGGCGTCGACGCCGACTGTCGATCGGAGGTAGTCGCCGACGCGGCGTTTGTTGGTGATCACGGTGAGCCGGGCTTCGACCTTGGCTGCGGTCGCGTAGTAGCGGCCGCCGAGGCCACGGGTGAGCGAGTCGAGGTCGGTCCGGGCACGGTCGAGTTTCTTGGCCCGCGATGTCGCGGCGGCGACGGCGTCGGCGGAGGACCACACGAACACGCGGCGCAACTCGATCGGTTCGCCCTTGTGTGCCTTGGGCGGCGACATCGCCCAGGTGTCTTCGGCAACCCGGTAACGGCCCCGGGCGTCGGCTGGCTTGGCCCGGTCCCGGTCGGCGATGTAGTCGACGGCGGTGCACGTCATCGTTTTGGCCGCTCGCAACCCGTCGGCGTCGACGTAGACCTTCGACGCGGGGGCGATGAAGGTCACGCCTGCCGCGGTCATCGATGTGACGTTCCCGAATGAGATCAGTTTCGAGTCGCCGACGAGCAGGAACCGGCGCGGCCCGCACATCGAACGCAACGATTCCATCGCCCCGACGACCTGGTTGACTTCCCCGGCGCGGCCGTCGAATGCCCGGTGGAAGATCGGGATCCCACCGTCGCTGGTCACCCCGAGCCCGGTCTGGATCTGTTTCAAGTCGACCCGGCGGTCCTTCGGGTGTCCATACGACGGCGCCGCGGACCCCTCGTCGAGCTGGTCGTAGTCACCGAACAGCGAGATCGATGTCATGTCCCAGTGGATCCGGGACACGTCGATCCCGAACCGTTCGATCGCCTGCAGCCCGACCGACCCGATGATCTGCGCCAACGCCGGCGCGATCGCGTCGAGCCCCCGTCCGATCCGGTCGTCGTTGAGCACGCCCGGGTCGATCCCGAACACCTCGGGCACGGCCCACTCCCGGGCCCAGTCCTCGACGTGTAGCAACGGCTGGGGTGACGTCAACCGGTTCGCGATCAACGCTTCGATCACCTGGCCGTGGGTCACGATCGCGAGGTCACGGACCGGACACAACCGATCGACGATCCCGCGGATGTCGAGCCGTTCACAGAAATCGGCGATCACCGGCAACGACCCCAACACGCGGTCTCGTTCGACCACCATGGGACCGAGAACCGGACGCTTCCTCACCGGACCAGGACTTCCGCGACGCTCCGACGCGACTGCTGCAACTGACGTTCCTGCTGGTGGCTCTTCTCTTCCCGCGGGGTGGTCATTGGATATCTCCGGTTGTTGGGCTGATGTAGGTGGCGGGGCGTCGACGTCGAGTCGGTCGATGACCGCGGCCGGTGCCGACCGCATCCGGCCACGAACTGGTTGACGATCGGCCACGACCCGACGGTTTCGCGGCGTAGTTCGAAGGTTCCGGTGCGGACATCAGCAGCCTCCTTGACGTGACTCCCACTATCGGTCAGCATAGATGCTGACAGATCATCAACCGTGGACCCCCAGCGAGGACACATCGTGGCCAGCCGACTAGAAACCTACGAACGCCGCTACCGGGCACTGACCGCCAAGCTCACCGACGTCGGCTTCATCAGTCCCGGCAGCCTCGTGGTCCGCGAGACGTCCTGCGGCAAACAAGGCTGCCGTTGCCAAGCCGACCCACCCCGACGCCACGGCCCCTACCACCAATGGAGCCGCGCCGTGGCCGGCAAAACCCAGAGCCGTCGGCTCACCGAACCCGAAGCCGACCTTTACCGGCAATGGATCGCAAACCGGCGACACCTCGAACAGATCGTCAGCGACATGGAGAAGATCTCAGCAGCCGTACGCGAGATCCTCCTCCGCCAGGCCGCCAGCCCGAACTCCAACATCAACGCGAAGTGAACCTCCCCAGTTTCGGTTGACACTCCTGGTTGGGGGCGAGGATGCTCGCTCCTGGAGGGGAGTGGTGGTGTATGGCGCGTCAGAAGCGGGCGTTTTCGGTGGAGTTCCGGGAGCGTGCGGTGGCGTATGTGGTTGAGCAGGGGAAGTCGGTTTCGGCCGCGGCGAGAGAGTTAGGGGTCGGTGAGTCGACGTTGGGGAACTGGGTATCCACGGCGCGGGGATCGGCGTCTGGTAAGCCGGGTCCTATGACCCCTGTTGAGCGTGAAGAGAACCGGCGTCTGCGCGCGGAGAACCGCGAGTTGCAGATGCAGGTCGAGATCCTAAAAAAAGCGACGGCCTTCTTCGCGAACGAGTCCCGACGTTGATCTTCGGGTTCATCGCTGCGGAGAAGGCCAGCTACCCGGTCGTCGTGTTGTGCAAGACGTTGAACGTCTCCCGGCAGGGCTTCTACCAATGGCTCCGACGGCGCGAAGCCGGACCATCGATCCGTGAACACGCCGAGGCTGAACTGGTCGAACAGATCAAGCAGGCCTACGCCGCTGGCCGCGGCGCGTACGGTTCACCGCGCGTCTACCGCCTGTTGCAGCAGGAGGGGGTGACGGTCACCGAGAAGCGAGTCGCCCACCTGATGGCCGTGAACGGGTTGGTAGGCCGGCCAGGACGGACCCGGAACCCGCGGACCACGGTCGCGGACCCGGATGCGGCGGCGTCACCGAACCTTCTGAACCGGGACTTCACCGCCGAGCTCCCGGACCAGAAGTGGGTGACCGACGTGACCTATCTGCGTACCGGGGAAGGATTCTTGTTCCTCGCAGCGATCATCGATTGTTGTACCCGGATGGTCGTCGGATGGTCGGTCGCTGATCATCTCCGGACCGAACTGTGCCTCGCGGCGCTCGACGATGCGGTCGGGCGCCGCCAGCCAGGACCGGGGCTTCTCCATCATTCCGACCGGGGCTGCCAGTACACGTCCTATGAATACCGGGCCCGGTTGAAGGCGCTCGAGATGCGGCAGTCGATGAGTCGGGTCGGGAACTGTTGGGACAACGCGGTCGCTGAGAGCTTCTTCTCGACCTTGAAACTCGAACTGGTCTATACCCAAGAGTGGGAATCACACGATCAGCTTCGCCAGGCGATCTTCGAGTATATCGAAGTATTCTACAATCGAGAAAGACTCCATTCAACACTTGACTATTCTACTCCTTTCGAGTATGATCGCCAATATCTGTTGGGCACAAAGGTGGCATGAGCTGAGTGTCAACGAAAACGGGGGAAGCCCAAAGTCCTGACCAGCGCTCACCGGGACCACAACGTCGCCCGACAGGAGCGGAACGTCAGCAAAACCCGCCAAGAATCCTCCCGATCAAGCCGACACGCCAACATGTGCGGAACGCAGGGCTAGCAAGCGCTCGAGCACCGGATCGGCACGCTGCTGTGCTCGTCCGTCTCGGGGCCGGAGACCGCGATTCCCATTGTGGAGAGAGCCTTCACGACGGTGGGATGCAC
>VFJJ01000084.1 GCA_009886115.1 Actinomycetota bacterium | reverse complement strand
GTGCATCCCACCGTCGTGAAGGCTCTCTCCACAATGGGAATCGCGGTCTCCGGCCCCGAGACGGACGAGCACAGCAGCGTGCCGATCCGGTGCTCGAGCGCTTGCTAGCGTTTCCAGTCATGATCGAGCCCGAGTACGTGATCCCGCCGCCCGAGCCCAAGGAGATCGACGAGAAGCTCTCGATCGAGCTGCGTCATCTCTCCGACAACGCGGTGTTGAAGGGACGACCGTCGGGGAACGAGAAGTGCGAGAACTGCCTGTACTACCTGGAGCCCACGGTGGAGGTCTCGTACTGCTGGCACCCCAAGCTCCGCATCCTCGTGGGCGATCAGTGGTGGTGCCAATGGTGGGAGAAGATCTCCGACGAGTCGTAGCGGGGCACGGCCGTCACACGTCTGGGCAATTCGGCCGAGGCGCTGTTCGCTCGACCAGGTTGCAGATTTCGACTTCCGCCGGGCTTGGGCTCGAGGCCGAGCGACGAGCCTGGAGGGGTCATGAGCGACAGCACGTGGGACGAGTACTCGGCCGAGGACACCTCGGTGGCTGACGCAGCCGCCGCCACGGCCGCGTACGCCGGCGGGTACGACGTGGCCGGCGATGCCGCGTTGCCAGAGCAGACGCCAGCCTCGACGTGGCCGTCGACCACAGCACCACGGCCGGCGACTACTACGCGACCGCCGACAGCGAGCCGTCGACGGCCTCCTCGCGGTGGCTCTGCTCATCTCCAGGAAGCCGGGCTCGATGCCCGCCAACCTGGCGCACGATGTCGAGACGTTCTCGACCCGCCTCGAGGCGGCCATCGCTGCCCAGCCGCAGGGCCGTCTCGTGCTCGAGTTGAGCGAAGGCGAGGTTCCGGTGGTCGAGTTCCTGGCCAAGCAGTCCGAGATCAGGGGAAACCTGCCGTTGCGCACGCTGCAGATCTGCACCACGTGCAAGCTCGAGAAGGTCGAGAACCCCGACTTCAAGAAGCTCCAGGAACGCAACCGCCGCAAGCAGGTGCTCACGGGTGCGGTCGGGGCCACGGTGTCGCCTCGCGGCGTGAACCCGTTCATCATCCTCGGATCGCTGGCCCGCTTGAAGAACTTCGACATCGACTTCGTCTGTCCTCGGTGCCAGGGTCTCGACGCCGACACCTCGATCGTCACGTACTGCCCGAACTGCGGCGAGCGGCGCGGCGAGGCCGTGCTCAGGAAGTGCCCGAAGTGCGATCTGAGCCGTCGGGGCGGGCGGGCCGTACTCTTGCGCCATGCCTGCCTACATCATCGGTGAGATCGCCGTGACCGACCCGACGGCCTACGAGCCGTACCGTGCCCTGGCCCCGGCCACCGTCGACGCATTCGGCGGTCGGTACCTGGTTCGTGGTGGCGGCGTCGAGAGCCTGGAAGGCGAGCCGGTGACCGGGCGGATGGTCGTGCTCGAGTTCCCCGACTGGGCCAGCGCCCAGGCGTGGTACCACTCCCCCGAGTACCAGGCGGTCATGCCGCTGCGCATTGCCTCGGCCGACGCGCGCGTCTTTCTCGTTGCTGGAGCAGAGCCCGCAACCCAATAACGCCTTGGTGTTCCGGCGCAGGACAACGCGAGCCGCCGGTCATTGGTCGGACTCGGCGGTGGGGCTCAAGCTCCGCGCGAACTGGGCGGCGCCGGTGTCGAGCACCCAGTCGTGGCCGCGCCCCACAAGCGGACGCATCACGGTGGCGACGAGCGCGAACGCCCGACCGCTCGGGGCCAGCGTCGACGTCAGCCGGATGTCCGAGCCGGCCGCGGTCGACTCGAAGTCGAGGCGGGCGACACCCGAGATGTCACCGGCGACGCTCGCCACCACATGGTCGAGAGGCACGACCTCCTCGAGCTCGATGGTGAAACGCACCGAGTACGGGAGCGGAGGCTTCACCCGGCACCGCCAGACCTCACCGGCGATCAAGCCACCCGCATCGAACTGCTGCAACCACGGCCACAGGGCGGGGTACCGGTCGACGTCGGCGACGGCCGCCCAGACCACCGCGACCTCCACCGGGAACGAGTACCGCCGATCAGACGAGAGCTGCACCACCCAACCATGGCGCACCGGAGCAGGGTCGCGCCCGGGATCGTGTTCTGGCCAGGCAGCCCTCAGCCGGTGCACGCGGAGCTCAGGGTTCGGGAATCTCGAAGTGCTCGTCGCGGAGTTGGAAGGCGCGTGAGGTGCCGTGCTCGGCGCGGGCCTTGACGAAGTTGAACTCGCCCTCGTCGAACTGGAGGTTCGTACCGAACGCGTGCACCAGGTAACTCGTCACTTCCTCACCCTGATACGCCTGGAGCTGCTCGACCAAGCGAAATGCCTCCTTGGCCATCACGATGCCATCAGCGGGCATCCGGGCAACCTTGTGCGCGAACCACTCGGCCCGGGCCGCGACCAGGCCGTCGTCGAGCACCTCGGTGAACACGCCCAGATGGGCGATGCTCGAGGCGTCCACCGTGTCACCCGTCAACAGGAGACGCCGGGTGAGCACCGGACCGAGCCGATGGAAGAACAGGTGCAACGAGCCCAGCGCCGGCCCGAGCAACCGGGTCGCCGGCATGCCGAGCTTCGTGTTCCCAGCCACGACCGCTATGTCGGCCATGAGCGCCAGCTCGAGCCCGCCGCCCAACGCGTAGCCGCGCACCTCGGCCACGGTGGCCTTCGGATACCCGAGGAACTGATGGTAGAAGTCGAACGCCTGGCGATCGACCGTGAGACGACGACGCTGGCTCGGACGACGACGACGCCCAGCTTCACTCCCGGCGACCGCTCCGTCGCCATACCAGGCATAGGCATTGTTCATGTCGGCACCCGTGCTGAACACACCACCCTCGCCGCGCAACAGCACGACCTTGATGTCGTCGTCGTCGGCGAGATCGTGAAGGTAGTCACCCAACTGGCGGCGCATCGACGGGTCGTAGGAATTCCGACGAGCCGGATTGTCGATCGTCACACGTGCGATACCGGTCTCGACATCGCGTTCCATCCGGACTCGATCGTCAGTCACCGTGTCTCCTGCGTCGTGACATCCAAGCGTTGCACCTTAGCCTTACATCTAGATCTTTCCACTTTGGACGGACGGCTTCAGATCGCGACATCTCACCGCCCACCGATGACGGTTCAGCGGCACTGCCAATCGGGGGCCCGCTTTTCGAGGAAGGCCCGCGGGCCCTCGAATGCGTCGTCGGAGTGGGCCACGCGCAGCCGGTGGCTCTCGGCCACGTGCTCGGCCTGGGCGATGGGGAGCCCGAGGCCCTTGCGGATGCCGAGCCGGGTGCCGCGCACGGCGAGAGGGGCGTTGCGGTTGATCATCGCGGCGATCTCCCAGGCCCTGTCCATCAGCTTCTCGGGTTCGACGAGCTCGGTGACGAGTCCCAGCTCGTAGGCCCGCTGCGCGCTGAGCCGCTCCTGCGTGCCCATGAGCGCCACGCGCATGGCCACGTTGAGGGGCAGCACCCGTACCAGGCGCGCCGACTCTCGGGCTGACACGACGCCGATGCTCACGTGGGGATCGAGGAACGTGGCTGTCGTCGAGGCAATGGCGATGTCGCACGTGGTGATCAGGTCGAGACCGGCGCCGGCCGCGACGCCGTTCACGGCGCAGATGACGGGCTTGGCCATCTCGAGGTACGGCGGCGTGGCTTCCGCCGACGTGTTCCACTGCCAGTACGAGCCGAGCAGCGGTTCGCCACGGGTGTCCATGCCGGGCTTGGGCTGTTCCACGGTCGTGACGTCGGCCCCGCTGCACAGGGCGCGCCCGGCGCCGGTGACGATGAGCGTCCAGACGTCGTCGTCGCCCTCGGCGGCGCGGTAGGCCTCGTCGAGCTCGCGGATCATCGTGTGGTCGATGGCGTTGAGCTTGTCGGGACGGTTCAGGGTGATGCAGGCGGTGCGGTCGCGACGCTCATAGAGGATGGTCTCGAACTCCACGTCGTCTCCTGGTCGGGTACCGGTTCGTCACGAAAGGTCTGCGGTCGTCACTCGAGCGGGCCGGCCCGCAGCCGCCGGGCCCGCTGGTCGTTCACGATGCCTCCATTCGATCGAACGCAGCCTCGATGGCGTCGCGCCGCAGGTTGTAGTCGGACCTGTACCCGCCGTGGGTGAGGATGTAGGGCTGGTTCTCGATGAGATCG
>VFJJ01000001.1 GCA_009886115.1 Actinomycetota bacterium | reverse complement strand
GTGTCGGTGATTCCCTCGCGGTGCAAGAACCCCAAGATCTCGTGGCTCCCCGCTCCCCGACCCGTCCCGAACTCGAATCGCCTGTTCGAGAGGTGGTCGAGCATGGCGACGGCCTCGGCCAGCTTGGCGGGGTGGATCACCTGTGGGAGCGGGTTGAAGATCCCCGACAGCAGATGGATGCGCTCGGTGGCGTGGGCCAGGTAGCTGAGCACGACGCTGTTCGCCGAGAGGTGCGAGTACTCGTCGAGAAAATGGTGCTCGGTGGCCGAGACGTACTTGAACCCAGCCCGATCGGCGGCGATCGCCAACTCGATCTCGTCCATGAGCCGCTTGTGCTCGTAGTTCGGATCGCCTCCACGGCGATGATGGTACACCGGGGTCTGGATGTTGATTCCGAGCTCCACGTGAGGTTCCTCTACTCGTCGGCGGTGCTCGCCGGCAACCCGGCGGGTGCTATTTCATGACCGTGGTGCCCCGGGCATGAGGGAAGGCCGTCATGGTCCCGCCGTCGACCACCAGGCTCTGGCCGGTCATGTAGCTCGACAGGTCGGAGACGAGGAACACCAGCGGACCGGCGATCTCCTCGGGAACACCCGAGCGTCCGATGGAGGCGCCGTCGGCCACGGCATCGTCGCCGTGGTCGCGCCCTGTGCCCTCGTACGCAGCCAGAACCCGTGGGGTGGCGATCATGTCGGGTGCCACGGCGTTGACCCTGATGCCGTGCGGTCCCCACTCCTGAGCCATGGTGCGGACCAGACCCATGAGCCCGGCCTTGGCCGCGCCATACGCCCCGTGGTTCGGCGCGCCGTAGATCCCGCTCACCGAGGCCACGACGGCAATACGGCCCGGACTCCCGTCGGCGATCCATCGGCGCGCTGCAGCCCTGCTGACGTTGAGGTGCTGGGTGAGGTTGCGATTCAGCTCGAGCGACCACGTGGCGTCGGTCATCGAGAGCAGATCGCCCCACGCGGCCATCCCGACGATGTTGATCAGGGCATCGAGCCCACCGAGCGCATCGGCCGCCTCGTTCACGACCCTGTCGGCCTCGGCCGCCTCGGTCACGTCGCCGAGCACGATCGGGACGGTGCCGTTCTCGGAGCCGATCTCCTTTGCAACCGCGGCACCCCGCTCGGCGTCGATGTCACCGAGCGCGACACGAGCGCCGAACTGACCGAGCAACACGGCGGTGGCCCGCCCGATGCCCGACCCCGCGCCCACCACCAGGGTCCGCCGTCCAACGAGTCCCAACCCGGTCGTGTCGACCATGATCTCTCCCGATTCCCGCTCGATCACCGACTTGTGCTCGTAGAGCAATCGATCGAACGGATCGGACCGCAAGCTACGTTCACTTGACTGATGTGTCAACCACGCCCAAATCCGACCCTCCAGCGTGGGTCCACCTCGCCATGGCTCAGCACCAGAATCGCTCCTGCGAGATGGCGACTCCGCCGATCTCCCAGCGTTCCCTGGGGAAGATCGCGTTCACATTCACGGCGCGTGTCCCGAGGCGCTCGACGATCAGCGACTGGATGACGACCAGCACACCCAACGATGCCACCGCCGGGGCGAGCGGAGGCGCGGCACACAGCGGCCGGAAGATCACCAGATACAACCCCCAACCCAAGGCGGCGCTGATGATCAACGACAGGACCAGCGCCGGCACGAACGGCATGGGCCCGCCGACGTCGATGAAGCTCGGCAGGCCCGGGCACAAGACCATGAGGTCGCCGTCCTGCCGGTCGTGCGCGTCGCTCGTCTCGTTCCTTAGAGTGCCCTCATTGCTCCCCCAGGTTGGTGTGTAGCGCTGCCGTCATGTGTTCTCGGTGCTCTCTCGGGCGACTGCTCGGTCGATTACTCGGTGGATTATTCCGCTACTCGGCGGGTGAACCGCATGCCGCATGGCGCAGCCTGGTCGTGCGGTGGACGGGATCGATGTGGAACTTGGGAATCACGTGCTCACCCATCAGGCGGATCGTCTCGAGGAGGTCTTCGTGAGAACCGGCCCCCGTACCGAAGATGACCTGATCGGCCCCCGCCGACTCCCAGCGCCGGAGCTGCTCGATGGCGTGGTCGGGATCGCCGATGATCATGCCCATCTCGCGAGCGGTCGGTATGCCCGCAGCGGTGGTTGTGGGGACCAGGTTCGGCCACTCGGGCATTTCCGGCGGGTGTGGGAACGTGTCGTGGTATCGATACACGTTGCTGATGTGGTAGGCCAGATCGGGGTCGAGAGCCTGGGCCTCGGCCTTGGCCGAGTCCTCGCTCACCATGGCCTGACTGACCACGAGGACGTTGTCGTTCACGAACGCCCCTATCGGCTCGGCGTTGGCGATTCCCTTCTTGTACGACTTGATAACCGGGTCGAGCTCGGAGATCGCGCCGACCGAGAACCCGAGCACGCCGAGACCCTT
Organism: Actinomycetota bacterium; assembly: GCA_009886115.1. Classification (GTDB taxonomy): domain Bacteria; phylum Actinomycetota; class Acidimicrobiia; order IMCC26256; family VFJJ01; genus VFJJ01. The sequence continues at coordinate 64,396 of VFJJ01000001.1, read as the reverse complement.
GCGGGCGCACATCTCGTAGCTCGACGTGTTCCCTGCGGCGTACCACATCGCCGGATGCCCAGGCCCGTAGGGCTTGGGGAGGATCTTGCGCGGCGGCAGCGACCAGTACTTGCCCTCATAGCCCTCGTACGTGTCCTGCATCCACATCTTGGGGAACTCGGCGATGACGTCCTCCCAGATGTCACGGGTTCCCGTGAGGTCCTCCATGCCGGGGAGGAAACCGAGGATCTCGTGGCTGCCTGCGCCACGACCGGTGCCGAACTCGAAGCGACCCTCCGAGACATGGTCGAGCATGGCGACGATCTCCGCCAGCTTCGCCGGGTGGATCACGTGCGGCAGCGGGTTGAAGATCGCCGAGACCAGGTGGATCTGCTTCGTCGCGTGAGCCAGGTAACCGAGCACGACATCGTTGGCCGACAGGTGCGAGTACTCGTCGAGGAAATGGTGCTCTGATGCCAGCAGGTACTTGAACCCGGCCTTGTCAGCCGCGATCGCAACCTCCAGATCCTGCATGAGCTTCTGATGCTCGTATCCCGGGTTGCCTTCGCGGTGGTGCTTGAACACCGGGGTCTGGATGAAGATTCCGAGCTCCATCGGCGAGCGGTCCTCTCAGGTCAGGTTTCGGGTCACGGGCTTTCGATGTCCCATTGCCCACGGGTGTGCAGCCGGCATGTCGTACCAGGCATCTGACGCAAGTGTCAAGATGTTCCCACCGCTGCCCCTTTCATTGGAGAGCTCCGGCAGCCTCATCGAGAACGGCCTCCAGATGATCCATTCGCTCCTCCCTGACCTGCACGAGGACACGCCGGAGTCCGAGCTGGTTCGCCCGCTTCCGCCGTGGTCTTCGAACTCCTCGCGCAACCACCCCCAGCCGACCCCGAACACGAACCGTCCGCCACTCAGATGGTCGAGCGTGGCAATGGCTTTGGCCAGCGCGATCGGGTCGTGCTGGGCTGGCAACCCGACGGCCGTGCCCACCTCCAGCTCGGTCGTCGCGGCGACGAACGACAAGGCCACGTAGGGGTCGAGCATGTACTTGATCCACTCGGGGAAGCGCCCCAACGGCGACTCGCTGCGCGCCGAATCGACGGGGACATGGGTGTGCTCGCATAGGAAGATCGACGCCAATCCCCTGTCGGCCACGTGCCTCGCAACATCGAGGATACCCATGGTGCGGGTTGTGACATGAGGCTGCACGCCGATCGCCACGCGCCGTCCCGATGTCGTCATGTCCACTCCACAGGTAGGTGCAGCGACCGGGTCGCCGCCGGCGTTGATGACCGCGGCATCGTCGCCCGGAGCCGATCCGTTGCCCGGCGTGACGAACGAGCGCCCTACCGGAGCTCGTCGACGTAGGTGTCGGTGCCCGGGATGGTCGGCACGAACGGAGCAGCGAAGACCAGACGTCCGCCCGCGGCCTCCACCCGGTCGCCGTGCCGGAGGAACATCGACCAGCACGAGCGCGGGTCGGCCTGGAGAAACCACAGCAGCGTCACGTTCCGACCGGCGCCGGCAGCGCTGCCGACCCGGGGCACGGGGCCGCTGTCGGGCTGGGCGTGGGGCAGGAACGCCAATGCGGCCGCCGCGGGTGAGTCGGCGAGCTCGCCCGGGATCATGTCGTCACGCAGGCGCCTGAGCAGCTCTTCGCGCGTCACACCTTCGGCCGGCTCGACGACCTCGACAACCATGCCCTGGAAGGGATGGTCGAGCGTGTGGTGCGGGAGGAAGTAGGGCAGGTCTGAACGGACCACGCCGAAGTCGTAGGTGGAGAACGCCGTGTACACGTGCTGGCGGTGGTCGAAGCCTCGGCCTTGGGGGTACAGGTGATCGCGCATGGCAACCGTGCCCCAGCGGACGGCGTCGTCGAAATGACCTTCGAGCATCCAGTAGGTCGAGATGTAGCACCCGGTGGTGACCGGCTGAGCGATCGGTGAGTCGGCGGGAAACCGGAGCTGCTGGAGATCGCGCGTCGCCACCCATCGCCGGGCCGCGAACATCCACGGGCCTACCGTGGCGCCCGAGTAGAAGTGGTCGTCCTCGTACCACCGGTTGTAGGCGTGCTCGAACCCGACGTCGGGCTCGACCATGGTGATCAGCGCGCCCCCGATGCCGATCGCGTTTGGCTGGTGCCCGGCCATCTCGAGATAGGGATCGCTTGTCATCACAGGGCTCCAGAGCTCGTGGCGGGTTGCTGATCGCTCAACCGAATGTGACTGAGAGACGTTCGGGGCCCCGCAGAAGCGCACCGTGCACCTGGGCCGACTCGGGGCCGTCGGCGAGGCGGAGGTTGGGCAACCGGTCGAGGAGGGTACGCAGGGCCAGGTCCATCTCGGCCCGGGCGAAGTGGATCCCGAGGCAGTGGTGAGCGGCCAGGCCGAAGGTCATCGTCGCTTGCGGACGACGAGAGATGTCGAAGCGGTCGGGGTCTGCGAACATCGCCGGATCGCGATTGGCCCCCATCACGCTCAAGAGGACCGCTGTGCCGCCCGGGATCGACAGCCCGCGCCACTCGATGTCGTCGGGACCGGTCCGCCGTGGGAGGTGCGCCACCGACGGCTGCCAACGCAGCCCCTCCTCGATCGCCCAGCGCGACTCGGTCGCGGGGTCGGACAGGGTGCGCGCCATGGCATCGGGATGGGTCAACAGCGCCCCCAGGATGTTCCCCAGCCCGAGGAGCGTGGTATCGGAGCCCGCCGGGAACATCAAGCGCACGAAGGAGAACACGTCGTCGTCGCTCATTCGTTGCCCCTCGACCTCGGCCGTGACCAGCGCCGAGATGAGATCAGTTCCGGGGTGTCGGCGGCGCTCCTCGATGATCGGGCCGACGTGCAGGTCAAACTCGGCGATGGCCCTGACCGCCTGATCGAGGTCGTAGGCGGCCTGGATCATGTCCCACGCCAGTTGGGCCCAATCGACATCGGACGATCGCGGCAGCTCAAGGAGCCGCATGATCACCCGCATCGGGTACTGCTTGGTGAACTCCTGCACCAGATCGGCCTGGCCGCGGGCGACGAACTCGTCGATCAGCTCGTTGGCCACCGGGGCGAAGATCGGTTCGACGTAGCCGGGCATCAGACGCTGCCTGAAGAACGGGGCCTGGAGCGCCCGGGCCAGACGGTGCGGCTCACCGAAGAGGCTCTGCACCGTCGGGCCCATCACCGGCTGCTGGGTCTCCTGGTAGAAGATGTGCCCGGGGATCGACCCTTCCTCGCGAAAGCCGGCGCTCACCAACTCGTAGGTGTTGAGGTGCAACGCCCGTTCGCCGATGAACTTCACCCACGACGCCGGCTCGGCGGCCCGCATCCTGGCGACCAGGTCGGGCAGATCGACGAGATCGTCGATCCCGAAGTCGACGTTGCTCACGTCGAGGGGCTGACTGCGTTCCACGACGCTCATGTCATGCTCCTCGCCGGAGTGCACGCATGCTCGCCACCGCCGTGCCCCAGGTGTGGATGCGCTCCCAGAACTGGTGCCTGGTGCCGGCGAAGTTGTGCATGTGCCCCATGCGGGCGCACACGAACACCGTGATGTCGGTGGCGCTCTTGAAGGCCGTCGGCTCCATCCACGGGTTGGGCACGACATCGCGCTCGCCGGTGGCGATGAGCACGGGGACGGTGATCGACGCCGCCTCGGTGGCGACGGTCCCCGGGGCCACCATGTAGATGCCGCATGGCGGAATCGCCGCCGATCGCCATCGTGGGAGCGGCCCGTCGGCGGCACCGGAGCTGGCCGCCATGTCGGCTGCGACGATGTCGGCGGGTACATCGTCGTAGTGGAACGACCAGGCGAAGGGGTGCTCGCCTGCAGAAGCTGCGTCGCTGAGCGACTCGGGACCGGCGAGCGCCGGGCCCGCGGCGGCGCCGATCGCCTGCTGGTTCATGATCTTGGGGTTGTCGAGGTCGCTGCCACGGAAGACCCAGGGCCACGCCGCTGGCGGTGCGCCAGGCCGCGTGGGCACGACGGTGTGGATCCCGCTGTAACCCAGCGACGCGATGCCATCGAAGGTCCCGTGGTGGCCCTGGAGCACGATCGTGAAACAGCCCCCCATCGACTGGCCGATGCCGAGCTTCGTGGCGCCAAGCACCGCCGGGTACCCGTCGATCAGGGTCCCGCTCTCGAGCTTGGCCATCACGGCTTCGACGGTGGCCCGATTTCCCAACGCCACGTTGTCGTAGTTCAGCGCATTGCCGTCGGGAACGGTCGAGTCGCCGAAGCCCAGGTGGTCGCAGGCCACGATGATCCAGCCCCGGTCGACGTGCCAGCCGGCCTGACCACCTCCAGAGCTGCCGGGCATGTCAAAAGAGAAGTAGCGCCGGCAGTAGCCCCCGCCGGGAAAGGCGAAGCACACGACGGGAGGATCGGCGAGTGCACCCGCCTCGGGGACGAACACCGTGACGGCGGTGTGGGCGGGGATGCCCAGTCCCGCGGCCTCGGTGACATCGACCTCGATCTCGATCGGCTCGCGCATCGCTCCCCCTCGTCCGCTCGCCGGGCCGGCGACGCCACATACCCTACGCACCTGTTCCCGACCGAGGGAGAGCATCGATGACGAAGGCCACGACCTACTGCCGTATCTTCCCGGCAGCTTGCGGTCTGGTGCTCGATCTTGACGATGGTCGGGTCGTCAAGATCAGTGGCGACCAGGACCATCGGCTCACCCGGGGGTTCACGTGCGTCAAGGGCCGGTATCTGGCCGATTTCGTCACCGACCCAGCACGGCTGCTTTCGTCCCAACGTCGCGTTTCCCTCGGGGCACATGAGGATGTGGGGATGTGGGGATCGACGCTCGTCAGCATGCAAGGCGGCTATTTCACCGGGTTCCCGATCCACGACGGCATGCGACGGCTCCTCGAGGAAAAACGCCCGCTCGGTTGGCCGACTACGTGATCGCGCCGGTCGTGCACCTCGAGCGCCCCGACTCGACGCGCTCGTACGAAGGCCTGATGGACCGACCCTTCGCCCAGTACACCCCGGCCATCCTGCCCGCTCCGCCCGGCGTCATCGACGACTCCGACGACCGGAGCTTCCGACTCATCGTTCGCCGAGCCAAGGAGGTCTTGAACAGCACGGGAACGCAACTCGCCTCGTTGGTGCGCGACCGCCGAACCCGTGCCGCATGCACCCCGATGATATGGGCCGGCTCGGTTTGGCCCACGGTGCTGCTGTATCGCTCACGAGTGACCACGGTTCGATCGACGCCGTCGTGCATGCCGACGCGACACTTCGCATCGGCGTGGTGTCGATGTAGCACGGTTTCGGCGGTCCGGGCGCTGACGGCGATCCTCCCGATACCGGCTCGAGCACGAACCGTCTCCTGAGCCCCACGGCCGATCTCCAGCCCATCAGCGGAACGCCACACCTGACGGCCGTGCTGGTGCGCGTCGGAGCCGCCCGCGCCGGCGCGTGACAGGCATGAGCGCACGACGGCCCCAGCGTCTTCGGGGCTCCACGACCCGGCTGGAGCACAGCGCGGGCGCAGCACTGGCCGGGCCGGAGGGTCCCGTGCCAAGGTGGCGACCGAGCCAACGCCGATACCACATCACCAACGATGGGAGCCCCCTGTGGAGCCGACGAGAGAGATCATTCTCGAGCACGACGGGGCCACGGTGCCGACGCTCGTCTACGTCCCCGAGGGGAGCAGCACGCGACCGGCGGTCGTGCTGTCGCCCGAGGCCTTTGGCGTCAACGAGTTCATGCGGCAGATTGCGTCCGATCTCGCCACAGCCGGCTACATCGTCGTCCTCCCCGACTACTACCGGGGGCACGGGCTGAACGACCCCGAGAGCTACACGGACTTCACCGAGGTCATGCAGGTCATCGACGATCTCGACTTCGTCGGCGCGACCCACGACATCCTCGCCGGCATCGAGCACGCCCGATCGATGCCGGAGGTCGACACCGATCGCATCGCTGTATGGGGCTACTGCACGGGCGGCACGCTCGCCCTCCTCGCCGCCTGCCTCGACCGGCGGCTGGCGGCTGCCGTTCTCTTCTTCCCGAGCCAACCCACGTTCACCGAGCTCACCGCGAAGCGGCCCGTGCAGCCCATCGATCTCCTGTGGAACATCGCCTGTCCGACGCTGGTCATCTACGGCGACGAGGACCCCATCGGGCCGCCGGAGCTCCTCGACGACATCCGCCACAGGTTCGAGCAGTGGCACGTCGAGCACCAGATCAACGTCTACCCCGGCGCGGGCCACGCATTCAGCGCGCCCGTGCCTCCCTTGCGCCACCATGATGCCGACGTGGCCTCATGGGCCGACGCACTCGCGTTCCTCCAGAGCCACATGGGCTGACCGCAGCGAGCTTTCAGGCAATGAGACTCATGCGATGGCGATCGGGTTGATCGGGCTCCCCGTGCCTCCAGTGGTGGGAAGTGGCGCGACCACGAGGAGCGCCTCGTGGACACCGTCACGGGCCATGTCGGCGAGGACCAGATACTCGAGCAAGGGAATCCCGCGGTGAACCAACAGCTCGACGTGCACGCACAGGAACTCGTTGCCGTCAAAGGGGATGGCTTCGATCGCGCTGTTGTCGGCGCCCACCGCGGCCACGTCCCACTCGCTCATGAGCCGGGCCGCGTCCATGCCGATGCCGGGTTGCGATGCCATCTCGAGGCCCGTGGGATCGGCCATGAACGCCTCGAGCCACCCGGTACGGAACAGCACGACATCGGCCGGACGGGGAACCGTGTCCTGAGCCTCGGCGCAGGCGCGTAGCTCGTCGGCCGTGATCACCTGCCCGGCCGGGATCGTGTCGACGCCCCGGGCGCGGCAGAGGTCGAGCATGACCGCCCGGGCGACGATCCACGGTGTCTTGTCGATCCCGCAGTGCGTGGCCCCGGCCCGGGTCTGCACCGAGTCGGACGGAAAACCGTTGTAGAGCGTGTTGGAGTGGTGCACGTGACAGAGCGCGTCCATGTGCGTCTCGTTGTGCGACGCCAACACGAGCACGTCCTCGTTGGCTCCCACGTCGGCCGCACCGAAGGCCTCCCTGAACATCACATCGTCGGTGTGGTTGACGACATCAGGCGCATCGGCGTCCCGCGGTACGGAACCAGCGGCACGCCGATTGATTGGACGGGCAGCCCCAGGGAGTACACGGCGCCGGTTCGGCACAACTGCGTTGCCCAGAGCACGACTTCGGGCGTCAGCAAGTTGAGCGCCCCCCGCTCGTCGTCGGCGCCCCAACGGCCCCAGTTCCCGATCTGCCCGGCCTGCACAGTCTGCTCAGTCATGCTCGTCCTCGTCGACGTGCGCCGCGGCCGCGACGCCTTCTCACTCGATCTCCGACGACGTCCTCCTAGCCCAATCCGGGCCCCACTTGACGGGGCCGTCAACCGGGCTCCCAGCGGCGTTGACGCACACGGCGCCGACTGCCACAGTGCACCGTCAACGCGCTCGATCGGAGCCCGGCGCTCTGGAGGAACCCATGTCGTTGCAGGGCGAGAAGATCCTCGTGACCGGCCCGGCCGGCCAGATCGCCTTCCCGTTGGCCTCGCGTCTCGCGCTCGACAACGAGGTCTGGGGCATCGCCCGGTTCTCCGGGCCCGACGATCGCGATCGTGTCGAGGTCGCGGGCATCACGACCCGGATCTGCGATCTGGCCGCTGGCGACCTGAGTGACGTGCCCGACGACTTCACGGTCGTGCTCCACCTGGCCACCTTCCAAGGCCCCGGTCTCGACTACGACCACGCCCTGCGGGTGAACGCGGAAGGCACCGGCTTCCTGCTCCGGCACTGCCGCCGAGCCCGGGCCTCGCTGGTGATGTCGACCACGGGCGTCTACAAGCCCCACGCCGATCCGCGTCACCTCTACGTGGAGACCGACCCCCTCGGCGACGCGGTCTCGCCCCATGCGCCCACGTATGCGATCAGCAAGATCTCCGAGGAGGCCGTCGCCCGATTCTGTGCCCGGGCCTGGAACATGCCGGTGGTGATCGCACGCATGAACGCGGCCTACGGCTCGGCGGGCGGGCTTCCCGCGTACCATCTCGACTGGATGATCGCCGGGCAGGACGTCGCCGTCCGTTCCGACCCGTGCCCCTACAGCCCCATCCACGAGGACGACATCTTCGGGCAGCTTCCTGCCATCCTCGGCCTGGCTTCGGTTCCCGCGACGATCGTCAACTGGGGCGGCGACGACGCCGTCGGTCCCCACGATTGGTGTCCGTATCTCGCCGAGCTCGCCGGCGTCGAGGCCCACCTCTCGGTGCACCCGGTACCGGGCAGCCAGATCGGCGTGGCCCTCGACGTGACCCGCCGGCGAGCCGCGACCGGACCCTGCACGGTGGGTTGGCGCGACGGCATGCGGCGGATGCTCGAAGCCCGCTATCCCGATGGCGTCACGCCCGGGCAGGCCCGTGCGGGCATCGGCGACCTCCTTCTCGCCGAGAGCCGACGCCCCAGCCCGGCTCCGGAGCGCTGAGGCTGACGCCACCCCCCCCCAAATATGCGCGGAATTGTTCATGGGGTGAGCTTTTTCGCGCACATTTGGGGCCGGGGGGGGACGGTCACGGTCGCAGGATCTGGCCACCGTCGACGTGCACCGTCTGCCCGGTGACGAAGTCGGAGTCGCTCGAACCCAGGAACACCGCCACGGGGCCGATGTCGCGATCGACGTCACCCATACGCCGCAAGGGTATCTGGGCGATCAACTTGTCCTCGATGCCGGGCCGGCTGTCGAGGAACGAACGGGCCGAGTCGGTCACCATCGTGGGCAGGATCACGTTGACGCAGATCCCGTGCTTGCCCCACTCCGCCGCCGCGGTGCGGGTGAGCGATCGGATCGCTTCCTTGGTGGCGTTGTACGCAGCCGTGCCCTTCATGGCGCCGATCCCGTTGCCCGAGCCGAAGTTGATGATCTTGCCGCCGCGCTCACGCATGTGCGGGAAGACCGCCTGCATCGCGTACAGCGTGCCCTTGAGCCCACTCCGGAACGTGTGGTCCCATGCGTCGTCGGGAAAGTCCTCGAGCGCGATGTACCCCGGCGAGGCCTGGGGCTCGGCGGGCGTGCCGAAGCCCTGGGCGTTGTTCACCAGGATGTCGACGGTGCCGAAACGTGCGACGGTCTCGTCGACCATCCGCTGCACCTGCTCGCGCGCGCCGACGTCGAATGTGACACCGAGCACGGCAGCTGGCTCCCCGGCGATCCCGGCGATCTCGGTGATCTCGGCCACCACGGCGTCGACTGTTCCCTGCGAACGTGACGCGACAACCACCGAGGCGCCCTCCCGGGCGTAGGCGATGGCGATCGCCCGTCCGATCCCCCGCCCGGCGCCGGTGACGATCGCGACCCTACCGTCGAGTTTTCCCATGGTCGTGCACCCCGATGACCTCTCCGTGCTGCTCCAGCGACGCGCTTGGTCAGTGTCGCGCGGGTGCACGATGACGCCCCCGATCGAACCACCCGGCGACGAATCCGGCACCCCTCGCCGCTGTGTGCGCAGAATTGCTCACCCCATGAGCATCTCCCCACACGACTCGGAAGTGAGAGGACCAGCGATGAGCGAGCACGGTCGGGCCGAGGTCGAGGATGCGTTCCGCCACTACTTCTGGACGGGGCCCCTCACCGAGAACTGGATCGCCTGGTCGCAGCTCTTCACCGACGACGCCATCTACCACGACCACTACTACGGTCGGTTCCAGGGTCCCCGCGAGATCCAGGACTTCCTCGAGCGCACGATGTCGTTCTCGTCACACGTCTACAACCCCCTGGTCTGGTACAACATCGATGGCGACCGAATCGTGTACAAGATCCTCAATCGGGCCGACAACCCCGAGCCGGGCGGGTCTCCCATCGAGTTTCCGTCGCTTCAGATCATCCAGTACGCCGGCGACGGGAAGTGGTCGTCCGAAGAGGACTGGTGGATCAAGGCCGAGATGAAGGCCTTCGCCAAGGAGTACGACGAGGCCTGTCGGCTTCACGATCCCGACCACAGGCACAAGGTCTCGCGGCTCGACTGGGGCCCGTGGGTCGACTGGGCCCGACCCGATCCCGGCCACGCCGCCCGACCTTCCTGGGTCGGACGCGACGATGTTCCCGTGGTGGCGAGCATCCGTGAGCTGGATGTGGGCGAGCGGTCCTGAGCCGCCACCGTCGCTGCGTACCGCGCTGCAGATCGAGCGCTGCAGAGCGAGCCCGGCGTGGATGACACTCACATCTGCCGCACCCAGCCGCGGGGGTCAGCCCGCGACGCCCCACCCGGCGAGCAGGCCATCGACGGTCGTCATCGTGGCGATGAACGGCAAGGTGTGCTTGAGCATCGAGGCCACGTGCTCGGGCGGTGCGCCGGCGACCGCGTCGGACGGGATGATCACGTCGAAGTCCTCGTCGACCGCCTCCACCGCTGCGACCGGGATGGCGACGTTGACGGAGATACCCGCCATGACGATGGTCGTCACGCCGATGTTGCGCAGCAGCTTGAACGTCTCGGTCCCGTACGTCGGCGACAGCCCCGTATTGCGCGGCAGGAGGAGGTCGCGGGGCTCGACACCGATCTCGTCGATCGGCTGGCAGGCCGGATGGTCCTTGTGCCAGGGGTCCATGGCGTCGTTGAGACGCCTGAACAAGGGGGGACGCCGGTTCGTCGAGCGGTTGTTGGCCAAGGGGAAATAGGTGAGATGCGCAACCCACGCACCGGCCTCACGCGAGCCCCGAGCCAAGCGCCCCAAGGCTGGGATGACTGGCGCTGCCGAGTCGCGAATCGTTTTCATGATGCTGATGTCGCCGAGGAGGCCCTTTTGACACTCGACGAACAACACCGCGGTAGCTGTCGGATCACACAGCGGCTCAGCCATGAGGCGGACGCTAGCGCTGGCATCGCCTGAACGCGCATGGAACGCCCCCCCGATCCGCTCGGGTGCGACACGGTGCGACACGGTGCTGCTCGGGCGCGTACGGTGCCGCGCCGGGCCAGCTCGTACCCCTGAGGAGATCGATGACCGACCACCCGTCACCTCCCGCTGTGGTCCCGAGCCCGTTGACGGCGTTCTTCTGGGAGGGAGCCGCAGCCGGCGAGCTGAGGATTCAGCGTTGTCAGGCCTGCGGGACGTTCATCCACCTTCCCCGCCCGGTCTGTCGCCGCTGTCACTCGTTCGACCTCCGCGGTGAGGTGGTGTCGGGACGGGCGACGCTGTACGCCCACACCGTCACCATGAAGGCGTTCCACCCGTTCTTCGTGTCACGACTCCCCTATGTCGTCGCCACAGTCGAGCTCGCGGAGCAGGCGGGCCTGATGCTCATGACGAACGTCGTCGATGTCGCCGAGGCCGATCTGCACACCGGTATGGATCTCGTCGTGACGTTCGAGGCCCTCTCGCCCGAGCTGACGATCCCGGTGTTCACAGCCGCAAGCTCGATCGGAGCCTCACGATGAAGTCCCGGCGCGTGGCCATCGTCGGGGTCGGTTACTCGCGCGTCGGCCGGCACACCGGCTTGAGTGAACGCCACCACGCCGCCCAGGCCGCTATCGCCGCGCTCGACGACGCCGGTTTGACGGCCGCCGACATCGACGGCTCCACCACCTGGGGCGGCGACGCCATCGACTTCGCGTACATGCTCGGGATGAACCCCTTGCGCTGGCACCTGAACGTCGGTGTCTCGCCCGCGTTCGTCACGCCGGCCATTCACGCTGCCATGGCGGTGGCAACGGGTCAGAGCGATACCTGCATCGCGTTTCGCATCATGATGCAGCAGCCGTCGAGCGCGACCCTCGCGTCCGGAGAGGCGATGCTCGGAGCGACCAGCTCCGAGGACACCCAGTTCCTGTATCCCTTCGGGAACTTCAGCCCCACCCAGTGGGCCGGTCTCATGATGAACCGCTATCTGTACGATTCCGACGCCACCGAGGAGCACTTCGCCGAGTTCGCGTCGATCCAACGCGAGCACGCCACACGCAACGAAAACGCACTGCAGCGCACACCCCTCTCAGCAGCCGAGTATCTCGCGGCGCCGTACATCAGCAAGCCGCTGCGCCTGCTCGACTGCGACTACCCGTGCGACTCCGGATCGGCTGTCATCTTCACGACCGAGGAGCGCGCCCGCGACCTCCGCCAGCCTGCCGTGCTCGTCGACGCCATGGCGCTCTCGGCGGTGCACGACATGAACTTCGAGGTCATGGCCGACATGTCGCACACCGCGCCGGTGCACTGTGCCGAGCAGCTCTGGTCGCGCACAGACCTTCGGCCGAGCGACGTGGACACGGCGCAGCTCTACGACGGTTTCAGCGTCATCACCTTCCAGTGGCTCGAAGCGCTGGGACTCTGCGAGCCCGGTGCAGCCGGGCCGTTCATCGCCGAGGGCCACACCCGCCTGGGTGGCAGCCTGCCCGTCAACACCGATGGTGGCGCGTGCAATGTCGGCCGCCGCCACGGCGCCAACTTCTGCATCGAGGCCACTCGCCAGCTGCGCGGGCAGTGCGGCGATCGTCAGGTTCCCGGCGCCGAGGTGGCCGTCTGGGCCAACGCCGTCGGCCCCTTCGCCGGAGCCATGCTGCTCACCAGCACCTGAAATACCTCGTTCTTTGTGTCCACGACCGCTCTGGGCGTGACCCTGGACACAAAGAACGCGGGTCAGGCGCGGGTCGGGTCAGGCGCGAAACGACTGGATGGGGATGTGGCGGGCCATGGCCGAGCCCAAGGGGCCGTTGAGCATCTGGGCCCGCAGGTTGCGCTTGTGGAACAACACGCAGAGAGTCCCGTCGTGTCGGCCGTCGCCGTTGTTGGCCAGCACCCACTCCTCGAGGAGCCGGTCGCCTTCACGCCATCCGTCGGGGCGCTTGCCCAGGAGCTGATGGAGATCATCGAGGTTGGCGTTCTCGAGGTCGCGCCCGATCTGGTCGTGGCGGTGGACGTGCCGGGCGATGCGGAACGCCCCCCGCAGCTTGTAGCGGGCGTACTCGTCGTCGACCTGCAAGGTGGAGAGCGTGCGCACGAGATACTCGAAAGCGGCGCCGGCTCGCGTGTCCTCTTCGCTCGGGAGCTCGATCGTCGGGAGCTCGATGTCGAGATGCTCGGCCAACGCCTCGGTCGCGTAGAGGTTGGTCTCGTTGCACCACTGCATGTTGGTGGCCAGGTCGGTGTTCTCGGGCGGGTTCAGCCGCGCGTGCGAGAAACCGAGCTGGTTCGACAGCGTGAAGTAGATGTGGTGGAGCTCGATGGCCTCGATGTCGACGGGCTGGCCGACCAGCTCGCCGTAGCGGGCGTAGATCGAGGGGAAATGGCCGAACGGCACGATGCTGTCGCGCATGCGCCACCCGGCGAGATCGACCATCGGATCGCCGATGTGGCCGAGCTCGACGTCGATCACGGCAACGATGTGCCCGTCGTGGTGCATGAGCTGCCCCGAGTCCCACACGACGGCGCTCTCTCGACCGTGGCTCTGCGGCTCGTGCCGATTCATCCAGCCGAGGAAGAACTCGATCAGCGGGTCGTGGCCCACCTTCTGCTTGCGGAACATGGTGTTCATGCGTTCGATGCTGAGCATCGCGGAATCTTCCGGGCGTGCGGCCCGGTCGATCCCGGCCTCGACGAACGGGGTCACGTCGTGCGTATGCAAGATGGCGAGCTGCTGGAGATACTCGTCGACCACACGATCACGATCGACGTCGGAGGTGTTCTTGAAGTCGGATTGGCCGGGTACCCGGTCCATGACGAACGCGGTCGGGTTGTCGATCCAACCCACACGTGGGGTACGGCGACGCCGATGTCCCCCATCGTCTTTTGGAAGTTCATCTCGTGCTCGAGCGACCAGGTCAGCTCCATGTCGTAGCGCTCGCCCCGCACCATGAGGGGCAGGGTCTCGCCGTCTCGTTCAACATCGGCGATCCACTGCGGGCGCCACCGCGGCTGCCGGGCGATGGAGACGACCTTCCCGCCGACGTTGTCCGTGAGCCAGTCGACGACCTTCTGCGTCTCGCCGTCGACCGCGATATCTGTTGCCATGATGCGCCTCCGGATGAGTTGACATAACTGTCAGTTGCGCCGCGTGTGGTGATTCTGCCGGACGGCGCACTATCCGTAAAGGATCGACCGACCAACCGGGGCCGATCTCAGCGCGGGCGGGGATCGCGTGGCAGCCCGAGGAGGCGTTCGGCGATGGTGTTGCGCACGATCTCCGACGTGCCGCCGGCGATGGTGCCGGCTCGAGCGGTCAGGATCCGGCTCCCGGGACCGTCGGCGTAGAGGGCCTCGGACCCCACGGCCCGAACGGTGAAGTCGGCGATCCGCTGCACATGCTCGGCGTGCACCAGCTTGGTGATGTTGCCCTCAGCACCCGGTTCGCCCCCGCCGACCGCACGGGTGGCCTGACGCAGATTCAATGCTTGCAGTGCGAACGACTCGGCGAGCAGAGCTCCGAGGTCGACGGCGAGGGACGAATCGTTCAGGTCGAGCGCGCCCGCGAAGTCGGTCAGGATCTCGTGCTCCGTGGCTGAACCGAGCGAGACACGTTCGTTTCCCAAGGTCGTGCGGGCGACGGCCCACCCCTTGTTCACCTCGCCGATGACGTTCTCGTCGGGGACGAACACCTCGTCGAGGAACTCCTGGCTGAACATCTCGCCACCGGTCATCTCCCGCAGCGGTATGACGGTCATCCCTGGCGCCGTCATGTCGATGGCCATGCACGTGATGCCGTGATGCGCCGACGCCGCGGGATCGGTGCGCACCAAGGCGAAACCCAGATTGGCGAACTGGGCCGTGCTGGTCCAGACCTTGGCCCCCGTGACGAGCCAGCCCCCGTCGGTGCGGACGGCCCTGGTCGCCAGCGCAGCCAGGTCGCTGCCCGCCCCGGGCTCGCTGAAGAGCTGGCACCACGTCACCGCCGCGTCGAAGGTGGGGCCGATCCACCGCTCGCGCTGGCTTTCGGTGCCATGCCGGATGATGGTGGGCAGCACGATCGGCCAGGTCCACGAGGTGATCGGGAACCCGGCCATCCGGTCGATGCCCGCCAGCCCCTCGTCGATCACGAGTTGCTCGACCGGGCCTGCACCCCTCCCCCACGGCCGAGGCCAATGCGGGAACAGGTAGCCCTCCTCGACCAGGAGGCGAGAGCCTTCGGCCGGACCGAGGGCGTTGAAGCGCTCAGCGAAGGCTCGCACCTCGGCTCGCATCGGCTCGGCCTCGGGGGGAAGGTCGACCGCCAGCGTGCGCCGCGCTCCCCCGGCGACGAGATCCGCGACCTGTTGACGGGCGGCAGCCACCGGTCCGGCCAAGGCGGCCAGGGCCGTCGCCCGCCGCAGATGGAGGTGGGCGTCGTGCTCCCACGTGTAACCGATGCCGCCGTGCACCTGGACGTTGAGCTTGGCGCACTCCGAGTACGCGTTCAGCGCCACGCTGGCTGCCACCGCCGCCGCCAGCGGGAGCTCGTCGGCCGTGGGACCATCGGCCGCGCCGGCCTGCGCGCTGTCGGCGGCTCGGGCGCCATCCCAGGCGGCCGCCGTGGCCATCTCGGCGGCCACGAGCATGTTGGCGCAGTGGTGCTTGACCGCTTGGAACTGACCGATCGGGCGACCGAACGCCGTGCGGTCGATGGCGTAGCCGCTCGCCATGGCGACGCAGGCGTGTGCACCCCCAGCGGCCTCGGCCGCGGCGAGCACCCGAAACAGATCCCGTGCCCATGCCGCCGCTCCGGTGAGCACCCGAGCGTCGGCCACAGCCACCCCCGTCAGCGCGACCGGCGGACACGGACGGGTGAGGTCGATGCTCTCCCGGTCGCCGACGGTCACCCCCGAGTTCGGGGTGTCGACGACGACGAGATCGTCGCCCACAGCCAAAAGGACCGTCGAAGATAGATCGGCCCCGAGCACCGGCCCGGCCGATCCGCCCAGCACGCCATCGACGATCGACGCCGCGCCCCACAGTCCCAGACCACCTGCTCGCGACCCGTCGGCCAGCCCGGGGAGCAGCTCGGCCTGGAGCGCCTCGGAGCCGAACCTGCCAACCACGGCTGAGAGCACCACGGTCGGGAGGAACGGACCCGGCGCACAATGGCGGCCCAGTTCGGCGACCACGACCGCGAGCTCGAACAGGCCATAGCCCGAGCCGCCGTGGCGCTCCGGCAGGTGCAGGCCCAGCCAGCCCAGCCCCGCCACTTCGCCCCACGAGCCTGGGAGGGCCATCTCGCCATCGACGGCCCGGCGCGCTTCGGCCTGATACCGGGTCTCGAACAACGCCCGCACGACATCGGCCATCTCCCGATGCTCGTCGGTGATTGCGATCGGCATGCGCCCGTCCTTGTCGTCAGTGGACATCCCGACGGTACCGGAGACGTCGCCGAGGTTCGACACCGAGTCAGCTGCGCGCTGCAGCGCTTCCGGTCCACCCGCAACCCACAACCCGCAACCCACAACCCACAACCCGGGACCGGGACGTGCGCCGCAGGCAGCCTGGCGACGGCTCAGGACTGATCGGTCGGCGCCGGCTCCGCGAGCAGCCGACCCAGGGCCACGCCGAGCTCCAGCTCATCGACGGCGCCGAAGAGGTGGTGACGGATGCGCCCGGCGCGATCGACCACAACCAACGTGGGCGTGCCGCGCATGGCGTACGCGGTCATCGTGGCGGGCGCGCCACCGGGCTCAGGATGGCGGTCGACGGCTACCGGCATGGTGATCCGGAACTCGTGGAGGTGCGCCGCCAACGAGACCGGCGTCATCGCCTCGTGGTGCTCGAAGACGGTGTGCACGGCGATCACCACGAGGTCGGGTCCGGCGAGTCGGTCGTGGATGCGTTGGGCGAGCGGGGTTCCCGACAGCACGCATCCCGGGCACAGCATCTGGAACGCGTGCAGGACGACGACGCGCCCGCGCAGCTCGTCAATGCTGATGGGCACCGGCGTGTTGAACCATTCGACGACGTCGAGAGCCGGAGCACGACGGAGCTCGGAACTGGAACGTTCGGCGTTCACGAGTCGATCCTCCCATGAGCGCGTCTGAGTCGCCTCACCGATGTCGCCTTCGACAGCCCCAAGCCAGGAACATCAGGCAGGGTTGAGGGCTTGGCCGAGGGCGGCCATGAACATGTGCTGGCCGCGCTGTGCAGCAGCGGGATCGAGGGGTGGTGCGCCGTGATAGGCGCCCGGGATGTTGTGCAGCTCGACCTCGATGCCCGCGGCCAGCAATCGCAATGCGTAGTGGATGCCCTCATCCCGAAGGGGGTCGAGCCCGTGCGTGATCACCACGGCCGGCGGCAGCCCGGCCAGGCTCTCGGCCCGGGCCGGCGCCGCGTAGGGCGAGGTGGCGGCCAGGTCACGATCGTCGCCCAGGTAGTGCAACCACATCCCCTCGGCTGCGGTGCCGTTGAACCCGATGCTCTGCTCGTACTGGCGCATCGAGGGCGTATCGAGGCGATCGTCGAGCACGGGGATCATGAGCACCTGGGCGGCGATCCGAGGCCCCGAGCGATCGCGAGCCATGAGGCACAGGGCCGCGGCGAGCGCACCCCCGGCACTCCCCCCGGTGACGACGAGGCGATCGAGATCGATACCGAGCTCCACAGCCGAAGCGACCGTCCATTCCAGCGCCGCGTAGCAATCGTCGATGCCGGCAGGAAAGGGGAACTCGGGCGCGAGGCGGTAGTCGACGGCAACCACGACGGCCTGATGCGCCAAGGCGATGCCGGCGTCGGCTCCCTCGAAGTCGTCGGCGCTCAGGACGCAGAACGCGCCGCCGTGCACGCTGACGAGCACGGGAAGCCGCCCGATGACGCCCTTGGGCCGGTACACCAGGAGGCGCACGTTCGGACCGCCGGGAACGGGCGCGTATCGCGTCTCGATGTCGAGCGCGGCGCGCATCTCGTCGGTGAGCTTGGGGATGCCTTCGATGACCAGCGGCTCCGATCTCGTGACCGGCAACAGCTCCTGTGCTCGACTCATGACCGACTCCTTTGCCGATTCAGCCGAAGATCGACGGGTCCCGGGGGACCACGCCGGCGATCATCTTCACCATGGGTGCGTCGAACGCGTCGACGAGGGAGGCGTTCACGTGCCCCTGATCGACGAGGAGGGTGACGCCGTTGACGCCGCTGGCTGCCGCGCTGCACAGGAACAACATGGTGCTCGCCATCTGTCCGGGGACGAGTGTCGGGACGTCGGCGGCCTGGCGGTAGTCGGCACCGAAGGAGAGCCAGATGTCGGCGTTGGCCCGGGCGAGCGGCGTGTCGGTGGGACCCGGCAGGATGGCGTTGATCCTGATTCCCTTGGCCAGCAAGGGGAAGCCTTGCTGGGCGACATAACAGTTGATGGCCTCTTTGCTGAAGCCGTAGTTGTCGGTCCCCGGGTGCTCGTCGATCCAACCGCCGGCCGATTCCCAGTCGGGCGTGGCAAGGAAGCTCTTCACATCGTCGAGACGGCTCATCCAGCCCAGGCCGGCGACCGACGAGATGAAGGCGATCGAGCTCCCGCGTCCCAGCTTCCCCTGAGCGATCAGCGCCTCGATCAGGTGCCGCTGAGCGGTGAAGTTGATGAGCATGATGCCGGGCGTACCGTCGGCGACGCCCGCGCAGGCGAAGACCGCGTTGACCGGACCGTCGATCTGCTCGATCGCGGCGTCGACGCTCGCCCGGTCGCGCAGGTCGACGGCGATGGCCTGGCTGCACGGGTACGAGACCGCCGCCACGTCGAGCACGATCACGTCGGCGCCGAGCTCGGCCGCCTGCTGGGCCGTCGCCGCCCCCATCCCGGTGGCGCCGCCGACCACCACGACCCGTTGGCCGTCGTACCGGTACATCTCGTTGCCCATGGGATCGCTCCTGGTGTCGCTGGTGTGTGCGGCCTGGTGTGTGCGGCCTGGTGTGTGCGGCCCGGTGTGTGGTACGGGGGGTCGGCTCACGCCTTCAGGGCATGTCGCCGAAGGGGTCGGCCATGACGACGCCCCCGTCGACCACGAGGGTCTGCCCGGTGATGTACGACGAGAGGTCGCTCGTGAGGAACAGCGCGGCCGACGCGATGTCGGGTGGGACGCCGATCCGATTCAGGGGGGCCTTTGCCGCCGCGTAGGCGATGCGCTCGTCGTCGAGCGCGGCCTCCATGCGGGGCGTGAGGATCGTGCCCGGGGCGATGGCGTTGGCTCTGATCCCCTGGCGGCCCAGCTCGTGACCGAGGGTCTTGACGAGCGAGATGATCCCGGCCTTCGCGCAGCCGTACGCGGCATGGTTGACCGAGGCAGTGAGGCCGTGCACGGAAGCGATGAAGACCATCGTTCCCTTGGTGCCGTTGGTGGTCATGTGCTTGCCCACGTGCTTGCTCAACAGGTAGGCGTGTCGGAGGCAGATGTCGAACTGGCGATCCCACGAGTCTTCGGGCGTCTCGGTCACCATGTGCCACTCGGCGATGCCGACGATGTCGACGAAGCCGTGGATGGGCCCGTCGAACGCGGCGGCGGCCGCCTCGACGAGACGCTGCACCTCGGCGTCACGGGTCATGTCGCCGCTGAAGGGGATTCCTCCGACCTCGTCGGCGATCTCCTTCGCCCGCTGCTCATCGATGTCGACGCACATCACGCGTGCACCGTTCTGAGTGAGCGCGTGGCTCGACTGTCGGCCCATGCCCTGCCCGGCTCCGACCACGATCAGGTTGCGCCCGTCGAGGCGCAGAAGTGAGGCATAGTCGGGTACCGGTTGGCTGTCGATGGCTGTCATGGTCGGTGGTCCCCTTGTGCGGAGTGCGTCGTGCCGGAGCGTCGCCCGTCACCTTCGGCCCGACGCTACTCACGTCTTGACGGGCCTGTCAGGACCACGAGAGGCGGTGGTCGCACGCTCCATCACGGCGTTGCCGCCGGTAGCGTGAAGCCATGCCCGAGACAGCCCAGCAGCCCCGACCGGTCGTGCGTCACGAGCCGTACCCCGACCGGCGGCCCCGTCCCGCACCGGGAGCGCCCAACGTCGTCGTCATCGTGCTCGACGACCTCGGATACGGCCAGGTCGGTTGCTTCGGCTCCGACATCGAGACGCCACACATCGACCGGCTGGCCGCCGGCGGCCTGCGCTACAACCGATTCCATGTGACCGCGCTGTGCTCGCCCAGCCGGGCCTGTCTCATGACGGGCCGCAACCACCACTCCGTGGGCGTCGGGTTCCTCGTCGACATGCCGCTGGCCTTTCCGGGTTACGACGGAGCGCCGCCGAAGTCGGCGGGGACCCTGCCCCGGGTGCTCCGCGACGCTGGCTACAGCACGTTCGCGATCGGCAAGTGGCATTTGGTACCCCGCGGGGAACGTTCGCACGCCGGCCCGTTCGACCGTTGGCCGCTCGGCTACGGCTTCGAGCGCTACTACGGGTTCCTGCAGGGTGACACCAACCAGTGGGCGCCGAACCTCGTGCGCGACAACCACTACGTCGAGCCGCCGGCGAGGCCCGAGGACGGCTACCACCTCACCGAGGACCTCACCGACACGGCGATCCGTTGCATCGTCGACCAGCAGCATTCCGCGCCGGGCAAGCCCTTCTTCATGTACTTCGCTCCGGGCGCCATGCATGCTCCGCACCACACCCCGCCCGGGTGGGCCGACCGGTATGCCGGCCGTTTCGACCGGGGCTGGGAACACTGGCGCGATGACACGTTCGCCCGTCAGGTAGCGCTGGGCGTGGTTCCGCCAACGGCTCGGCTCACGGAACGGCCTCCGTGGATCGCGGCATGGGACGACCTGCCGGCGGACGAGCGTCGCCTGTATTCGGCGATGTACGAGAACTATGCCGGCTTCCTCACGCACACCGACGCGCAGATCGGCCGTCTGCTCACGTTCCTCGACGAGACCGGCCAGCTCGACAACACCATCGTGATGTTCATCTCTGACAACGGCGCCAGCGCCGAGGGCGGTCAGCACGGGACGTTCAACGAGCACCGCTTCACGCAGGGCCTGCCCGAGACAGCCGAGGCCAACCTGCGCCTGATCGACGGATGGGGCGGCCACCGTTCGTACAGCCACTACGCCTGGGGCTGGGCGTGGGCCGGCAACAGCCCGTTCCGGCTGTGGAAGCGCTATACGTGGCTGGGCGGCACGCGCAGCCCGCTCATCGTCCACTGGCCCCGTGGTATCGCGGCCGCCGGCGCAGGGAAGGTGAGGCCCCAGATCTGCCACGCCGTCGACCTCATGCCCACCGTCCTCGACGCCTGTGGTGTTGCGGCCCCGTCGCACATCGACGGCATCGAGCAGCGGCCTGTCCACGGGGCGTCGCTCGTCCCCACGTTCGACGATGCCGGCGCGCCGAACCCGCGGGCCGTGCAGTACTTCGAGATGCTCGGCTCACGGTCGATCATCGCCGGGGAATGGAAGGCCACCACCGACCACGTGTCGAAGGGTGTGCTCGACGAGGAGCGGCTCCTGATCGGCAGCCGCACGTTCGCCGACGACACCTGGGCGCTGTTCCGGCTCGACGGCGACTTCACCGAGGCCACCGACGTGGCCGCCGAGCACCCCGCGGTGCTCGACGAGCTCCGCGAGCTGTGGCTGATGGAAGCGGGCCGGCACGGGGTGATGCCCATGGACGACTCGCTCATCGGCCGGCTCGGATCGATGATCACGCCGCAGTACCCAGCGGCGCAGCGGGCCACCTTCCGGCCGGGGGGCAGCCCGGTGCACGACGAGTGCGTCCCGATGCTCTTCGGTGGCGGGAGAATCGCCGCCGCCGTCGACGTGCCCGAGTCGCCGGCCCGGACCGATGCCGGCTCATCGGCCGAGGGTGTGCTCTGCGCGCTCGGTGACTGGACGAGCGGGTTCGCGCTCTACGTGCGCGACGGTCGCCCGGCGTTCGCCATCAACATCGCCGGCGAGTCGACCGTCGTCAACTCCCCCACGGTCATCACGCCGGGCCGCCACACCGTCGACTGCGTCCTCGAGAACCGGGGCCCCGAAGGCACCCTGCTCACCCTGCGCTGCGACGGCGCTGTCGTCGCGTCGGGCGCGAGCCCGCTCGCCCTTCCTTTCGCATGGCAGCACGGTGGCGCTGGCCTGCGTATCGGCCACGACAGCGGCTTCCCGGTGTGCGACGACTACGTCTGCCCGTTTCCGTGGACGGGTGTCATCCACGAGGTCACGATCGAAGCCGGCTCCGGCGCTGCACCCCAGCCCGATCAGGAGATTCGAGCGGCCCTCCACAGCGAGTAGCAGGGACCGGCGATCCGCTCGCATGACTACCAATGCTCAGGCATCTCACACGTCTCTGGCGTCGAGCGCGCTCAGGTCGGGGGGCACGTCGACGGCGTGCTGTTGCAGCGCTTCGAGCGGGACGATGTCGAGTGCCCGCTCGTGGGTCGAGGCCAGCACGACCGGGCAGGCACAACCCTCGCGATGCGCCCGCAACCAGTTGGCAGCGGTCACGCACCAGCGGTCGCCGGGCACGAGGCCTGGGAAGCGATACTGCGGCGCGGGCGTGCTCAGGTCGTTGCCGATGCGGCGCTGGTGGTCGAGGAACTCGGCCGTCACCACCCCGCAGATGGTGTGGCTGCCCCGGTCTTCGGGGCCGGTGCTGCAACACCCATCACGGTAGAAGCCCGTCACCGGATCGGTGCCGCACGGCTCCAGCACTCCCCCGATGACGTTTCGTTCGGCCACGGTCCCAGTATCGCTCAGCGCGGGCCGGCATCTCTGCCCGTCGGATCGGACTGACCGAGGTCGAACCCGAACACCCGGGCCGCGTTGCCGCTGGCGATTGCTTGGAGGTCGGCATCGGAGATGCCGTCGAACTGGTCGGCGCAGCGGTGCTGCGACTCGGGCCAGGTGCCCTCGGGGTGCGGGTAGTCGTTGCCCCACATCAGCGTGTCGGTCCCGGTGACGTGACGGGTCAGCACGGCAACCGGGTCGTACATGAACGTCGCCGAGCACTGCCGCCTGATCAACTCGCTCGGCAGCATCGACAGCTTCGGACGGGCGTACATGGCGTGGTCGACGTAGATCGAGTCGGCCTGGGTCATGATCCAGCCGAGCCAGGAGGCACCGGTCTCGACGGTGACGATCCGCAGACCGGGAAAGCGATCGAGCGCTCCTCCGGCAGCCAGGCACAGCATCACCATGGGGCCATCGAGCTGTGCACCCATGATGTAGTTGACGACGGCCCCACCCGGTCCCCGCACGATCCGTGGCTCGTAGCCGGTGCCCGAATGGAAGGTGAGCGGCAGGCCGAGCTCTTCGGCGACGGCCCAGAACCGGTCGTACTCGGGATCGTTGTACGGCCGGCCGATCACCTTGGCCGGCAGCATGAGCGCCCGGCATCCCGACGCGGCGAGGTGCTGCGCCTCGGCGATGCCGTCGTCGATGTCGAGCATCGGAACGGCTCCGACCGCGATGAGGTTCGCTATGCCGGCGAACACGTCGGTCGACCAGCCGTTGTAGGCCCGGCAGAGTTGGATCTGGAGCTTCGGATCGGGCGATGCGAAACAGGCCTGGAGGGCGAACGTCGGGAAGATCACCTCGGCGCTCACACCGTCGCGAGCCTGGTCACGTTGGCGCGACTCCACGTCGTAGCCGCCGACGACCGCCGTCATGAGCTGATCGGACGACATGAGCTTGCGGGGGTCGAGACCTTCGGCGAACAGCGTCCGCCAACCATCGCGGTCTTCGATCCGAGGCGCTCGCTCGCGGAACTCGGTGTCGACCCGCTCGGCGTAGAGCTCGATCGGCTCGGTGACGTGCGAATCGGCCGAAATGAAGGTGGCGCCGCGATAGGTCTCGACCCTCGTGTCAGCCATGGTCTGGTCCCTTCCCCGGGGGCGGCACGTCGACGACCGCCCGGTGACGGCCAGGGTCCCATGCACGCCCTGGTGACCGCCAGTGCTATGAGAGCTCGAGGTCGTTCCAGTCGGGCGCCGAGCACATCTCGTAGAAGTACGGCGATTCGAACGGCGAGTTCACCTGCACCCGTCCGAAGTCGTTGACGTAGTAGTTCTTGTCGACCGACCCCGTGTCGGTGAGCAGCACGAGCTTCGCAGCCTCGGTATCGAGTGCGTCGTTATAGCGATCGTGGGCGTCGCGGGTGACCTGCACCTTCGAGTACCCACCCTCGAGCATCGCCACCAGGCACCGGGCGGAGTAGCGAGACCAGATCTGGTACCAGGCCGGCAGCGACGTGCCCCCCGAGACCGGCTGCGAGTTCGGGCCGTAGAGCATGAACATGTTCGGGAAGTCGGGGACCATCATGCCCAGATACGCCCGAGGACCGTCCTTCGACCACTGCTCGTGCAGGCGGGCACCGTCGAGGCCCACGTACTCGGCCGGCCACAGGAACTTCACGACATCGAAGCCGGTCGCGGTGATGACGAAATCGACCGGGCGCACGGTGCCGTCCTCGGTCTCGATCCCGGTCGGCGTGAGGCCACGGATGCCCTCGGTGACCAGCTCGACGTTGTCGCGGGTGAGCGCGGCGTACCAGCCGTTGTCGACGACGGGCCGCCGGGTCATGGGCGCGTAGTCGGGGACGAGCTGCTCGACGAGGTCGGCTCGGCCACCCACCTGTGCGTTGATGTACTTCGTGAGATCGGCGCGCATCTGGTCGTTCTTCGGGTTGACGAAGCCCCCACCGGCCTGCCACTCGGGGTCGGCGATCATGTAGTCGTGCGAGGCGAACAGGGACGACGTGGCCACGTAGCGCGACCAGTTCCAATAGCCGGGCATGGTGTCGAGCAACCAGCGGACCTCCGGCTCGATGGGCGCTCCGTACTTGGGACGCGGGCTGATCCACTGCGGCGTGCGCTGGAACACGTACACCTGGCTCGCCTCCCGAGCGATCGGCGCCACCAGCTGCACACCCGTCGAACCGTTGCCGATGACCGCAACCGACTTCCCGGCGATGTCGTAGGCCGGAGACCACTGCGTCGGATGCACGATCTGCCCGCCGAACTGGTCGCTCCCGGGGAACTCGACGAACTTGGGATTGGCGAAGACGCCGACAGCGCTGATGACGGCGTTGGCTTCGACCTCGAGGCTCGGCCCGTCCGGCTGGTCGAAGCGCAGGTGCCACACGGAACCATCGGCATGGAACCGGGCCTCGGTGAGGTCGCTGTTGAAGCAGATGTGGTCCCACAGGCCGTGCGTCTTGGCCACGTGCTCGAGGTACCCCCGTACCTCGGCCTGCTTGGCGAAGTACTCCGACCACGGGTAGTTCTTCTCGAAGTTGTACTCGTAGGTGGAGCTCGCCGTGTCGACCCGGGCGTCGGGGTAGGTGTTGATGCTCCATACGCCGCCGACCTCGTGGCGTCGCTCGAAGATGGTGTAGGGGATGTCGAGCCGCTCGAGCTGGACCGCGGCGGCGATCCCGCTGAAGCCGGCGCCGACGATCGCGACGTGGAAGCCCTCGGGGAGCGCCGGCTTCCCGCCGGTCCAGTCACAGTTCCACGGAACCTCGTCGAACGCCGGCAGGTCGCGCCGGGCCAGGAACTCCTGCTCGGTCATGACGATGCCGGTCGCCATCTCCATCAAGCGCCGCAGCTCGTCTTCCGACGGCGTCTCAAGTGTGACGCCGCGAGGCTGGCTCTGAAGGTCGTGGAGATACCGCACCGCCTTCGAGATCAACCGTTCACGATCGTCGGCTTCGAGCTGGGCGACGGGCCCCAACGCCGCGAGCTCGGGATCACCTGTGGCCTGGAAGAGCGCGACCCGAACGGCCGTCAGGTCGGCCAGCTCGACCGCCCGACGGATGAAAGCTTCGTCGACAACTGCACCCATCGTGAATCTGCTCCTGTCGTTCAGGCCGTTGCTGGTGGATGCCTGCCGTCGATCGAAGGTGGCCGTCGGCTCCACCCTCGCAGATGGCACCAACCCCGCTCCGTATCAGCCGGCCGATCGGGCCCGGAAACGGCATCGATCGCCGGGATCATCGGGATCGGAGGGACGCACCCAGGCGACCAGGCGACCCGGCGACGCCTACCGCGCGGTGACCGTGTCGGTGTCGGCGCCCGAGCGCAGGACCGTGCCGGGCGTCATGCCCGTCGACTCGCCGTCGCGGACGGTCTCCACGCCGTTCACGAGCACGCGGTGCACTCCCGTCGATCCGGCCACGAGACGAACGGCGCCGCCCGGGAGGTCGTGCACCAACCGAGCCTGCTGCGCGCCGATCGTCGCCGGATCGAACACCACCAGATCGGCGAACGCCCCAAGGGCGATGCGGCCGCGGTCGCGCAGGCCGAACAGCCGCGCCGGCTTGTCGGTGAAGTTGTGGACCGCCTGCTCGACCGCCATGAACTGGCGCCCCCGCAGGCACTCGGCGAGGAACTGGGTCGGGTACGACCCGCCGCACATGCGGTCGAGATGGGCACCGGCGTCGGAGCCCGCCATCAGCACGTCGTCGTCGTTCCAGACGCTGGCCCGGATCGCCCAGTGCTCGTCGTCGTCACCAGAGGCCGGCGGCCACAGCACCGTGCGGAGGTCGTCGGCCAGCACGACGTCGATCAGCGCGTCGAACGGGTCGACCCCGCGCTCGCGTGCGATGTCGCCGACGACGCGGCCCGACATGCCGTCGTTGGCTGCGCTGTTCGTGTCGCCGATGCGGTACCCGGCGAAGTTGCCGAGCACACGGAACATGCCCGCTTCTTCGGCGTTGGCCGCCATCGCCAAGCGTCGGCGGGTGTCGGAGCTACGCAGCGCCTGCATGCGATCGGCGAGCGGCAGGCCCATGACCTCGCGCCAACCCGGGATGAGGAACAGCGCGCAGTAGCTGCCGAAGCTCATGGTCATGGGAACGATCGTGGGCATCAGCAAGGCGACGACCCGCCCGCCGAGCGTGCGAGCGTGCCGCGACAGCGACAGCTGCTGCACGACGCGCTCGGGGAACGCGGCATCGACCACGAGCAGGTTCCAGTTCAGCACCCGGTTGGCGACCGCCGACATGCGAGACAGGTGGTCGAGCTCGAAATCGGTCCACCCAGTGCTGCCACCCTGGAAGATGCCCGAGAGCATCGTGCCCGGATGCCGGCCCACGACCTCGCACAGCGCGAGGTGCTCGTCGGGCCCTGCACCCTTGGCGGGGACGGGATTGCCGTCGGCGTCCATGTGGGCTGTCGAGATGTCGGTCGACAATCCCAGTGCTCCCGCCGCCAGTGCTTCCCCAAGTGCCGCTTGCAGCGCGGGTAGCGTGTGCTCATCGGCGGCGGTCAGGTGGGCGTCAGGGCCGAGCACGTACCGGCGCAAGGCCGAATGCCCGGCGATGAAACCGGCGTTGAGGCCGATGCGGCCTTCGAGAGCATCGAGATACCCGCCGAAGGTCTCCCAGCTCCACGGGACGCCGGTCTCGAGCGCGCCCAGCGGCATGCCTTCGACCCGGGCCATCATGCTGCGCGTGAACGCGGCGTCTTCCGGCCGCAGTGGCGCCAGCCCGAACGAGCAGTTTCCCCCGATCACCGAGGTCACACCGTGGACGTTCGACGGTGATCCGGCAGGGTCCCAGAAGAGCTGCGCGTCGTAGTGCGTGTGCGGGTCGATGAAGCCCGGGCACACCATCAGCCCGTCGGCATCGAGCGCTTCCCGAGCGGGCTCGTCGACACGGCCCAGGGCGACCACTCGGCCGTCACGGACACCGATGTCGCCCCGGGTTGGGGGCGCGCCCGTGCCGTCGACGATGGTCGCACCCGTGATGAGATGATCGAGCACCTGTCCCCCGTCGTGTCG
The DNA here is from genome assembly GCA_009886115.1 of Actinomycetota bacterium. GTDB lineage: Bacteria > Actinomycetota > Acidimicrobiia > IMCC26256 > VFJJ01 > VFJJ01. Next base: position 36,810 of record VFJJ01000001.1, on the reverse strand, counting down.
TGCGCCGGCCATCGACGCCGCCCGTGCCACAGGCCCGAGATCGTAGGTCTCACGGCCACATCGCGACACCGCTCGGGACCGCCGTCGTCGCAGCGACCGCTACGGCGGGAGCATCACCGGCCGAGCGCTACGTGAGGCGATAGCGGAGCGGCAGGTGCTTGACGCCGCCGTTGACCACCGACTTCAGCCGCTCCACCGGACCCGAGACCTCGAACCACTCCAACCGGGCGAGCAGGTGGCGGAAGATCGTCTCGAGCTCGACACGGGCGACGTGTGCGCCCAGGCACAGATGCTCGCCGAAGCCGAACGCGAGGTGCGGGTTCGGATGGCGGTCGATACGGAACGCGAAGGGATCGTCGAACACCTCCTCGTCGCGGTTGGCGGAGGCGAAGAACAGCGCCACCTGCTCGCCCGCCCCGATCCTCTCGCCGCGGATCTCGCAGTCTTCGGTCGCAGTGCGCGTGAAGTGGGTGATCGGGCTGACCCAGCGCAGGATCTCTTCGACCGCGCCCGGGAGCAGCTCGGGGTGGTCGCGGAGCTTCTCCCACTCACCGCGGTGCTCACTGAACGCCAGCAGACCTCCCGTGATCGCGTTCCGGGTGGTCTCGTTACCCGCCTCCACCATCAGCTCGCAGTACGACAGGAGCTGCGAGCGGGTGAGTGGCTCGCCGTCGATCTCGGCCCGGATCAGCTCGCTCACGAGATCGTCCTGCGGATCTCGGCGACGCTGCTCGATGAGCGCCCCGAAGTAGGCGTGCAGCTCGCGGCGGGCCCGCATGCTGGTTTGGTCGGGCGTCTCGCCCGGAAGCTGGAACTCGGGATCGTCCTTGCCGATCACCTCGTTGGTCCAGCGGAACAGCAGCTGCCAGTCGGCGCTCGGCACGCCGAGGACCAGTGACACGACCGCGATCGGTAGCGGAGCGGCGATGCTCTCGACGAAGTCGCACTCGTGGATGGCTCCACCGGTGGCCGCGGCGTCGACGATCTCGACTGCGATGCGTTCGACCTCGTCGCGCCGTTCCCGCACAGCCCGGGGCGTGAAGTGCCGGCTCGTCAGCCTGCGCATGGGTCCGTGCCGCGGTGGATCCATGGCGACGACCATGTCGGACGGCACGATCGGAGCGTCGGCCGGGCCGATGACGATGCCCTGGGCGCTCGAGAAGCGCAGCGGCTGCGACGCGATCTGCGTGATGTCGGCGTGCTTGGTGATCGCCCAGAACGGCCGATATCCCGGCGGAGCGCAGTACGCCACCGGGGCCTCGGCCCGCAGTCGGGTCCACAGCTCGTGCGGATACCCCTCGCGGGCGTAGCGCCCCGCATCGACGAGTTGCGCCGAGTCGGCGGCGGAAATCATGCTCTCACCATCACAGAGTTGCATTTGCAGCGTCAAGCGCCGCTGCCGCCGTCAGGCGCCACGCCGACCAGGATCGCTGCCGATGCCGAGCGGCGCGGACCCGGTGGCGATTGCCGCTGAGAAGGGCGCTCTCGTACCCTGCGAGCGCCATGATCGCGATGATCGCACGAGCTTGACGAGGACCACACGTGACCGACTTCGACGCGATCGACTACTTCACCGACAAGGCGGTGACCGCCGACCCGTACCCGTACTGGGACCACATGCGCCAGCGTTGCCCCGTGCAGCGCGAGGCCCACCACGACGTGGTGATGATCACCGGGTTCGACGAGGTGATGTCGGTGTACCACGACACGGCGACGTGGTCGTCGTGCAATGCCGTCAGCGGGGCCGCGGCCTTCCCCGTCCCGCTCGAGGGCGACGACGTCACCGAGCTCATCGAGCAGCACCGCGACGAGCTGCCTTTCGCCGGCGAGCTCCCGACGATGGATCCGCCGCAGCACACGGCCCATCGCGGGCTGCTCTTGCGATTGATCACCCCCAAGCGCCTCAACGAGAACGAGGCGTTCATGTGGCATCAGGCCGATCGCCAGATCGACGAGCTCGGCGAACGGGGCACGCTGGAGCTCATCACCGAGTTCGCCCAGCCGTTCACGGCCCTCGTCATCGCCGACCTGCTCGGCGTCCCCGACGACGACCGCGCCGCATTCCGAGCCGAGATGGTGGGCAACAAGCTCGAGCAGCGGTTCACGAGTCCGCACGACATGGCCCGCGACCCGCTGGCGTACCTGCACCACCGTTTCGTGGGCTACGTCGAGGACCGTCGCCGCGAGCCCCGCGACGATGTTCTGACCGGTCTGGCGACGGCCACGTTCCCCGACGGAACGCTCCCCGAGGTCCACGAGGTCGTGCGGATCGCGGCCAACTTGTTCGCGGCGGGTCAGGAGACCACGGTCCGCATGCTGAGCTCCGCGCTGCGCATCATCGCCGAGCAGCCCGAGATCCAAGAGCGACTCCGCGACGACCGGCGCCTCATCCCCAACTTCCTCGAGGAGACGCTGCGCTTCGAGACCCCCCTCAAGGGCCCCTTCCGACTTTCGCGTGTCCCCACCGCGGTCGGCGGGGTCGACCTACCCGCCGGGACCTCGGCCGCGCTCCTCGTCGGCGCGGCCAACCGCGACCCGCGCCGGTTCGAGTGCCCGAACGAATTCCGCGTCGATCGGCCGAACGCTCGCCAGCACCTCGCGTTCGGCCACGGTGTCCACACCTGCGCCGGCGCGCCGCTGGCCCGGTCCGAAGGCCGTGTGGCCCTCGAACGGATCCTCGACCGCATGCACGACATCAGGATCTCGGACGCCGAGCACGGTCCCGCCGGCGATCGTCGGTTCAGCTACCTGCGCACGTACATGATCCGAGGTCTGACCCAGCTGCACCTCGAGTACACGCCCGCCGCCTGAGGCCCGCGCCCGCTCGACCGCGGTCGAGGCCCGTGAGGCCGCCGACCGGCCCGGGCGTCAGTGCTGGTGCACGATGATGCCCCGGATGTTCTTGCCGGCGTGCATGTCGGCGTAGCCCTCGTTGATCTCCTCGAGCCGGTACCGGCGCGTGACGAGCTCGTCGAGATGGAGCTTTCCCTGCTGGTAGAGCTGGGTCATCAGCAACACGTCGGTGTTCAGGTTCGACTCCCCGCACAACGATCCCTGGATGCGCTTCTGGAACAGGGTCAGATGGGTGGGCGAGACCGGGATGCCGGTCCGCTCGTCACTGCCGATCCCGGTGATCACGCAGATGCCGGCCTTGCGGATCGCCTCGACACCTTGGGCGATGTGCTCGCCCGTCGTGATCCCGACGCAGATCACGCACGAATCGGCGCCTTGGCCGTTCGTGAACGAACGGGCGATGTCGGTCGCCGCTGCCATGTCGCCGACTGCGTGCGTGGCCCCCAGGTCGAGCGCGACCTCCCGCTTCATCTCGACGGGATCGACGGCGATGACGGTCGTCGCCCCGGCGTGCGCCGCTCCCTGCACGGCGTTGATCCCGATGCCGCCGATCCCCATGACGATCACCGTGTGACCGGGCCGCACCTGCGCCGAGTTCACCGCCGAGCCCCAACCGGTGGGCACGCCGCAGCCGACGAGGCACATCACGTCGAGCGGGAGGTCGCCCGGGATCTTCACTGCCGACAGGGTCGAGATCGTCATCCACTGGCTGAACGTCCCGAGCCCCGACATCTGGCTGATGGGCCTTCCGTGCTCGCTGAGGCGCACGCTTCCGTCGTCGCGCGTGCCCCACAACGTCCCGGCCCCGGTGTCACACAGGTTCTGCATCCCCGATGAGCACCAGCGGCACCGCCCGCACGACGGCACGAACGAGGTGACGACGTGGTCACCGACCGACCATCCCGGCGTGTCGCGACCCACCTCCTCGACGACACCCGAGCCCTCGTGGCCGGCGACGACCGGCAAGAGGCGCATCCCCATGTCGCCCTTGGCCAGATGGTCGTCGGAGTGACACAGCCCCGACGCCACCACGCGCACGAGGAGCTCGCCCTGGCGCGGACCGTCAAGGTCGAGCTCGGCGATCTCCCACTCGCCCGGGGCCTTGCGCAGGACGGCCGCTCTGGTCTTCACGTGGTCTCCCCTGTGGTGTGAGCGCGCCCGGCTGGGCTCGAGCGGTGGTGCGAGCCACTGTGCGAGCCACTGTGCGAGCCACTGTGCGAGCCACTAGCCCTCGGCGCGTACGAAGCTCTTGGACGCTTCGTTCCAGCTGAAGACATAGGCGCTGGGATCGCCATCGGCGGCAGAACCGGTCCCGAAGATCCGCGGCGACGGGTCACCCGGAAGCGTCACCTCGAGCCCGTCGATGGCGACGGCGAGCGTCCCGTAGTTGAGGTTCTCGCCGGCGGCCTCGAGCAACGCACGCAACAAGAAGATGTCGGGGCAGGCCTGGAACGCAGCCTGATAGGGCTGGTTCGTACGATCATCGGCATCGAAGCCGGACGGCTCAGGGGTGTCGAGCCCCGCCGCGGTCAGGATCTCGATGCACTCCTGCATGGTCGCGTCGTCGAACCTCGCCTGGTCGGGCCCGAACGGTCCTCCAGCCAGGGCGCCGTCGAGAATCGACGTGTCGAGCGTCGCCTCACTGCCCAGGAAGGCGTTGGGCGCGTTGACGTCGAGAAAGCGCAGCAACGGGCGGTACGAGGGGTCGTCATTGGTGTACTGCGCCCACAGCGCCGAGGTGGCACCGACGAGCAGCAGGGTGTCGACGTCGGCCGCTTGGAACAGCTCCGACACCAGGCTCACATCTGACTGGATGGCCGCCGTGTCGTCGGTCGGGGCGTCGATCACCCCCACCTCGGCCGGCTCGATGCCCAGCTCGGTCAGCGCGGGCAACACGAGGTCGTCGAGGATGGCCGTGTCGTTGGCATGGGCGAACACCCCGAGCGTTCCATCGAGGGCCCCGCTCTCGGCCAGCGTCCGGACGATCGTCTGGGGGAGCTCGGTGTCGGGCTCCCACGTGATCCACGGCGCTCGGGCCTGCTCCTGGCGCTGAGCGGTCACGTCTCCGCCGAGCACGGCCGTCTCGTAGACACCAGCCGGGCACACCACGGCATCTTGGAGGAGGAACCCGACGACCATGAAGACGTCCTCGTCCTCGGTGAGGCGCAGGCACGCCTCCTCGGCCGGTGTGGGACTCGTGGGGTCGATGGGCGCGAACACCGCTTCGAGCGTCCGGCCGTGGATCCCGCCGTTCGCGTTGATGTCGTCGATCAAGGCCTGGTACACGGCCCGATGATCGCCGAGCTTCAGGTTGATGTTGACCTCGGCCAAGGCCTCGGTGTCGACGTAGGTGAAGCCGATCTTGACGGTGTCGGCGGTGACACCCGGCGACGGACCGGTGATCGGCTCCGTGGTCGTGGTGGCTTCGTCGGGCTCGGCCGCGCTCGTGGTGGTCGTGTCGCCGGTGGCCGTGTCGCCGGTGGCCGTGTCGGCGGTCGTGTCGTCCGAGGCGGTGGTCGATGAGGTGTCGGCCGCGGTCGATGACGTGTCGGCCGCGTCGTCGTCCGATGTGCAGCCGGCGAACGCCAGTGCGGCGACGAGGCCCAGAGACAAGACGTTGTGGCGCATGAGTACCTGCACCCCCGAGGGTTCGTGGCGGGTCTGCCCGCAACGGGCGAACTCTACGCGTCGCCGGCGAGGTGGAACAACCGCTCTCGTTTCTGAGAAGCTCCTTCTCAGCCCGCTCTCCGGTCGGTGCAGAGCGAGCATGGGGGGCGATGGTGTTGGGCAGGACGGCGCGTGTCGACGGTTGAGCCGACCAACGCCGGCGCGACCGCGGGGCTCGTCCAGGCCCTGCTCGACGTGGAGGCCGAGCGCCAGGCCGATCAGGCCGAAGCAACCCGGGAGGTGCTTCTCGCCGACGAGCTGTTGCCGGGCGTGGGTGCCCGGGAGGTGACGCTCGGCGCCGGCTTGCGCGCCGGCGGGATGTACACGTTCGTCGTGCTCGTGCTGCTGCAGTCGTTCGACGAGCTCGAGGTCGCCATCCTGCAGGTGCTCGCGCCCGACATACGGGACACCTTCGGCGTGAGCAACGGCGTGATCGTGTTCATCAGCGCAGCGTCGGGCGCGTTCTTGGTGCTGGGCTCGCTACCCATGGGTTGGCTGGCCGACCGCTTCCGGCGGGCGCCCATCATCGGCTGGGCGGGGTTGCTGTTCTCCGCGATGGTGTTCACTTGTGGGCTCGCGGTCAACGCCTTCACCCTCTTCTGGGCGCGCTTCGGGGTGGGGGTGGCCAAGTCGAGCAACCTGCCCGTGCAGGGCTCGCTCATCGCCGACACGTACCCGATCGGCATCCGCGCCCGCATGGCCGCCACGATCATGGGTTCGGCCCGGGTTGCAGCAGCGCTGAGCCCACTGATCGTCGGCGGCATCGCCGCAGCAGCCGGAGGGACCGAGGGCTGGCGGTGGGCCTACGCCCTGCTCGCGATCCCCGTCGTGCCGCTGGCGTTCCTCGCCTTCCGCCTTCCCGAACCCCCTCGGGGCCAGCACGAGATGCTCGACGTGCTCGGCGAGGTGGTGAGCGACGCGGGGAAGACGTCGATCTCGGTCGAGGCGGCGTTCGAACGCCTCAACCGCATCCGCACGTTCAAGACGATGGTGACGGCCTTCGCCGCCTTGGGTTTCGGGCTGTTCACCGGACCGGTGCTGCAGAACCTCTACCTCGAAGACCACTTCGGGCTCGACTCGTTCGACCGGGGATTGGTCGGCACCGCGAACGGACTGGGCGTGTTGCTCGTGCTGCCGTTCGTCGCCAAGCGTTACGATGCCCTGTTCCGGCGCGACCCCGCTCGAGCACTCCGACTGATCGGTGTGCTGATCGCCCCGGTCGGGCTGGTGTTGCCCATCCAGTACGCGATGCCCAACGCCGTGGCGTTCGCCGTGGTGGGCGTCGTCCCGAGCATGCTGCTCGTCACCGCCTTCACGATGGTGAACCCGGTGATCCAATCGGTGGTGCCCTATCGCCTGCGCGGGATGGGCTCGGCGCTGGCCGGGATCTACGTGTTCTTCGTCGGGGCCACGGGCGGGGCCCTGCTCGCCGCGTTCTTCACCGAGGCGCTGGGCCCACGAGCCGCGGTCCTCCTGCTCGGCATACCCTCGGCGATCATCGGGGGCCTGCTCGTGGTGCGCAGCGCCACGAGCATCAAGCGAGACCTGTCGCTGGTGGTGACGGAGCTGCGCAGCGAGCTCGACGAGCACCGGCGCCAGCAGATCGACCCTGCGCTCGTCCCGGCGATCCAGGTCAGCGACATCGACTTCGCCTACGGGCCGGTCCAGGTTCTCTTCGGTGTCGGCTTCGAGGTCGCCCGGGGTGAGGTGCTGGCGCTGCTCGGGACCAACGGTGCCGGCAAGTCGACCATCCTCAGGGTCATCGCCGGGTTGGGCACGGCGTCGCGCGGCGTGGTGCGCCTCCACGGCACGCCCATCACCTATGTGGCGCCCGAGAAGCGGGTCGAGCACGGGATCCGGTTGCTCCAAGGCGGCAAGGGCGTGTTCCCGCACATGACCATTCGCGAGAACCTCGAGATGGGCTCGTACGTCTACCGGGCCGATGCCGTCGATCGCGAGCGGCGCATCTCCCGGGTCCTCGAGCTGTTCCCGATCCTGGGCGACCGCATGCGCCAGCCGGCAGCCTCGCTGTCGGGAGGACAGCAGCAGATGCTGGCGTTCGCCATCACGCTGCTCCACGATCCCGACGTGCTCCTCGTCGACGAGCTCTCGCTGGGCTTGTCGCCGATCGTCGTTCAGGAGCTCCTGTCCGTGGTGGAGCGGCTCAAGGGCGAGGGCATGACGATCGTCCTGGTCGAGCAGTCGCTCAACGTCGCGTTGTCGATCGCCGATCGGGCCGTGTTCCTCGAGAAGGGTCAGGTCCGCTTCGCCGGACCGGCCGCCGAGCTCGCCCAACGCGACGACCTGGCCCGGGCCGTGTTCCTCGGCCGCGAAGGCGGATAGCGATGATCGGCGTGGCGTGGACGGCCCAGCTGGTCTTCAACGGTTTGGTCTCGGGCCTGGTGTTCGGCCTGCTCGCACTCGGCATCGTGCTGGTGTACCGGGCCAGTCGGGTCATCAACTTCGCCGTGGGCAACATGGGCCTCGTCGGCGGCGGGCTGCTCGTGCTGATGACCGCCCGGTACGGGGTCCCGTACTGGCTCGCCGTCGCCGTGGCCCTGACGGTCGGCACGCTCTACGGCGCGGTGATCGAGCTGGTCGTCGTGCGGCGGCTCTTCAACGCACCCCGGGTGATCGTGCTCGTCGCCACCATCGGCGTGGCCCAGCTCTCGGTGGCGATCCTGCTGGCCTATCCCGAGATCGACGCGTCGGGAGCCCGGTTCCCGCAGGCGATCGCGTCGGCTCGTGAGTTGGGTTCGGTGCGGATCACGGGAGCACAGCTGTCGATCCTGATCGTCGTCCCCATCGTGGCCGCCTTCCTCGCCTGGTTCCTCACCCGGACCACGTTCGGCAAGAGCGTCAAGGCGTCGGCCGAGAACCGCGACCTGGCCCGTATCAACGGCATCAGTCCCAAGCGTGTCTCGATGTTCGTGTGGGCGGCCGCCGGAGCACTGGCCACGCTGTCGCTCAGCCTCATGGCCGGGCAGTCGGGATCGGCAAGCGACCTGGCGACGCTCGGGCCCAGCACCCTCGTGCGAGCGCTCGTCGCCGCCGTCGTCGCCCGCATGGTGTCGTTCCCCGTGGCCTTCGTGGCCGGCGTGGTGCTGGGCGTGTCCGAAGCCCTGCTCTCGTTCAACTTCCCGAGGGAGTCGGGCCTCGTCGACTTCTGCGTGTTGGTGATCGTGCTGGTGGCCGTGTTCTTCCAGAGTCGCCGGTCGTCGGCTGAGACCCAGGCGTTCTCGTTCACCCCGAAACGGCGGCCGATTCCCGAGCGGTTGCGATCGCGGTGGTGGGTGCGCAACATCGATCGGGCCGCTCTCGTGTTGCTCCTCGCCACTGCGGTCGCGCTCCCGCTGATCGTCATCGAGCCGTCCCGGCACCTGTTGTACACCACGATCCTCGTCTTCTCGATCTGCGGCATGTCGCTCACCGTGTTGACCGGTTGGGCCGGTCAGCTGTCGTTGGGCCAGATGGCATTCGCGGGCATCGGCGCGTTCCTCGCCGCCGGGTTCCATGGCGGCATCGGGGTCGACATCGGCTGGCGCGACACCCGTCTGCTCAAGGGCGGCTTGGTGGCCATGGACTTCGCCCCCTCGGTGGCGCTGGCCACGATCGTCACCGCAGCGCTGGCCGCGCTCATCGGGCTCGGGGCGCTGCGGGTACGGGGGCTGTTCCTCGCCGTGAGCACCTTCGCGTTCGGTCTGGCGGCCAGCCAGTATCTCTACCGTCGGCCCATCCTGACGGGCGGGTTCGATGGCGCCGTGCCCTTTCGCCGAACCGACCTGTTCGGCCTCGACCTGAAGGCGCAGCGCACCTACTACTACGTGGTTCTCGTCGTGCTCCTCGTGGCGTTCGCGATCGTGGGCCGTCTGCGCCGCACGGGCGTGGGACGCACCACCATCGGCGTACGCGACAACCCCGACAACGCCGCCGCCTACACGGTGAACCCGACGCCCGTGAAGCTCCGCACCTTCGCTCTGGCCGGCGGGCTGGCCGGGCTCGGCGGTGCCCTGCTCGCCGGCTCGCTGCAGAGCGTGCCCCAGATGCGCTATTTCGGCGTGGGTGACTCGCTCACGCTGGTCTCGATCGTCGTCATCGGTGGGTTGGGATCGACGAGCGGACCGGTGCTGGGCTCGATCTGGGTGCTCGGCCTGCCGGCGTTCTTCCCCGACAGCGAACTGGTACCGCTGCTCACCTCCAGCATGGGACTGCTGGTCCTGCTGCTCTACTTCCCCGGCGGGTTCGTCCAGCTCGGGTACTCGGCCCGGGATGCGCTGTTGGCGATGGTCGACCGGCGCAACGAGTCGCAGCCGGAGCCGGGCAAGCGCGTCCAGTCCGCCCCGGCAACGCTGACAAGGCCCGATCGGTCGCCCATTCCGGACGGCACGGCCGCCCTGCGAACGGTCGACCTCGAGGTGCGCTTCGGGGGGATCCGCGCCGTCCAGGCCGTGTCGATCGAGGTTCGAGCCGACGAGATCGTCGGGCTCATCGGCGGCAACGGCGCCGGCAAGAGCACGCTCATGAACGCCATCGGCGGCACCGTGGCGTCCCGAGGGACCGTCGAGCTGCTGGGCGAGAACGTGTCGGGCCTCGGAGCCGCGGCCCGGGCGCGGCGTGGGCTCGGGCGGACGTTCCAGGCCGCGATGTTGTTCCCCGAGCTCACCGTGCGCGAGACGGTCCAGTTGGCCCTCGAGGCCCGTCACCGCACCGGATTCTTCTCGGCTGCGCTGTGCCTGCCGTCATCGGTACGGCTCGAGCGGCGGCGACGGGCCGACGCCGAAGACCTGATCGACTTCCTCGGCCTCGGCCGCTACGGAGATGCGTACGTCTCCGACCTCTCGACCGGTACCCGGCGCATCGTCGAGCTCGCCGGACTGCTCGCCCTCGATGCCCGGGTCCTCCTGCTCGACGAGCCGACCGCCGGGCTGGCCCAGCGCGAGACCGAAGCGTTCGGACCGATCATCATCGACGTCAGACGCCAGTTGGGCGCCGCGGTTCTGGTCATCGAGCACGACATGCCGCTGATCATGGGGATCAGCGACCGTGTCTACTGCCTCGAGCTGGGCCAGATCATCGCCGAGGGAACCCCCGACGAGGTTCGCAACGACCCCGCGGTGATCGCCAGCTACCTCGGCACCGACGAGCGGGCCATCGCCCGCAGCGGCAGCGCAGCCACTGCCGTCGACCGCGCCTGAGCCCTCGCCGCTGAGCCCTCGCCGGGTCTCGTTCGAATCCCGTCGAGCCGCAGCACGAGCCCAGCCCCGGGACGAGCCCGCCTCACCACCGCTCGATGCGACCGGACACCTCGGAAACGTCCTGGAACGCGATCGACTCGATCGAGTCGAGCACGACGTCCTTGGACTTCAGGCGATACCCGTCGGCGCTGAGCCGAAGGGTGACGTGCACGATGCCCGTCGAGAGCGTGCTCGGCATGCGGTTGACGATCTGCGTGACGAACAGATACGACTCCAGGTCGATCTCGTCGCCGCGGATCGCCGCGACGAACACGTTCGAGGCCTGGTGTCGCAGCGGATACGGGCTGTGCCGACGGTGGTCCTTGGTCCAGGCCAGCGCGGCTTCGGGGCCGACGTTGTCGGACGCGATGAACTCCTCGTACGGGTGCATGCCCGTCTCGGTGCGCGACCTCAGCCGGCAGTCGTCGGCGAGGAGGCCGGCGAGCACGTCGAGGCGGCCCTCGTCGTAGTTGAACCACCAGTGGTGGATGAACTCGTGCGCGGCCATGCGGTCGTGGTCGGCCATGGTCGTGGCTCCTGTCGTCGATCTCGATGTGGTTCAGCCGGAATGACGGGCGCCGTCGGCCCGGTCGATCCAGTCCTGTGTCGGGGCGATCGTGTACGTGCTCGTGAGGGCGCGGATGAAGTCCTCGTCGTGGAACGGATCGCTCGGCTCGTCGACCCGTACGCCCTTGGCCCGCATGTCGGCGAGCAACGTACCGACGACGCGCTCGTGGGTGAGGTCGTCGGTGTGGTCCATCACGAGCTTCGCCTCGCGCAGGTCGGTGTACACCTCGGCGTTCCAGTGCACGAGGAACCGCACGTTTCGGGGCTCGTAGGCCCGTACCACCTCGCCGTCAGTCGTGATCGCCCAGTCGTCCGACTGCGGCCGATAGCCGAACAAGGAGCGGTTCGCGAGACCGGGGATCGAGCGCTCGTCGGGCCGCCCGACCGGGTCACCACGATGGAACATCAACTCGTTCTGGACGACCACGCCCTTGTTCCACATCGGGTGCTCGACCCGTCGCGGCGCCCCGAGCGGTCCGTCGGGCCAGTAGGTGAACGTGCCTTCTTGCCCCTGCCAGAACCACGTGATGATCTGGGCCATCTTGATGATGTGGTCGCGGAACAGCCCCGACTTCCCCATCACGTTCTGCATCCACACCGGCGTGTTCTCGATCCGCACGCCGCGGAACGTGACGGCGTCGAGATGCGGGCTGAGACCGCTGTTGTGTGGACCGCAGATGTTGAAGAGCATCAGCGTCGGCTTCGCGTACTGCGCACCCCAATAGCTCTTCGCCCGCTCCAGGAACCCGGCGTTGGCGAAGCAGTCGTAGACCTCGGGGTGGTAACAGCACGAGTTCTCGGCCAGGAAACCTCGGAAGTGCGCGGTCGCTATCGCGTCGAGCGTGAGCCCGTGATCCTTCGCCACCACCCCCGAGGTGGTCGCGATGAGCTCCTCGACCGACTGGAAATGGTGCGCGGTGATCGTCGGCCAGGGCCCGTGCTCCTTCACCACACCGAGCAACCGTTGATACTGATCGTCGGTGTAGACGCCCTCGATGATCTGCGGCGGTGCGGCCGGCCGCAACACCGCGGCGAGCGTGTCGTGATCGATGAGCGTCATCGAAGGTCCTCCGGGCTCTCGGGTCGGGGGCTGTGCACGCGCCCGAACGTGTAGGCGTCGGGCCAGCCCCGCTCGGCCAGGTTGGCTTCCTGACGGGCGATCACCGCCGGGAGATCGTCGGGCTGCCAGCCGGCGACGAGTTCCTCGCCGTGGAGGTCGCGCACCGGACGTCGCAACTCGACCAACAACTGCAGGCTGTATGCGATGCGGCCCGTGAGCACGTCGGGATCACCGGTGCACAGAGCGAGCGCCGCCTCGGCCATGGTGTCGAGCGGTTCGTACATCGCCTCGTCGATCCACCCGCCGGCCACCAGCGCCGGGGTCGCGATCGCAGCCTGGGGCGTCAACCCGTTCACCGAGATCCCCTGGCCCTCGCACTCGCTCGCCGCGGCGACCGTGAGCCGGTTCAACGCCGCCTTCGCCGAGCCGTACACGAAACCCGCCTTCCCTGGCTTGTTCGTCGGGAACGGAGGCCCTGGCGGCAGCTCGGCCGCGAAGGTCGTGAGATTGACGATCGCGCCGCGGCCTCGTTCGCGCATCGGCCCGATCACCGCACACATCAGCTCCCAGGGCGCCCACAGGTTCACCTGGAGGCTCGTCTCGAGCTGCGATGGCGACACCGTCTCGAACGGCTTGTAGCCGTTGACCGCGGCGTTGTTCACCAACGTGTCGATGGGGCCGAACGCCCGCACGGTGCGCTCGACCAACTCCTTGCGGCCACCGTCGGGATCAGCGAGATCGCACGGCAGCACCAGGCACTCGCCACCGATCGCCTCGATCCGATCCTTGGTGGCCTCGAGGCCGGCGACGGTGCGCGCCGTGATGGCGACCTTGGCACCCTCAGCAGCCAACCGCAACGCGATGGCCGTCCCGGTGCCGCCCTGGCTCGCCCCCGTCACGAGTGCGACCGTGCCCTCGCAGGACCGTCGGCTCATCGTCGCACTCCCGGCTTGTCGCTTTTCCCGACGCTACCGGACCGGCGCTCGTCCTTTGCGATGCCCGATGTGATCGCCCGCCACTACGAGTTGCTCGACGACGCCATCGCTGCGAACGGTGGGCAGCGCCCGCAAGAGCAGGGCGAAGGCGACAGCGTGGTCGCGGTGTTCACCGATGCCACGGCCGCCGTGCGTGCTGCAGTCGACGCACAACGAGCGCTCGCCGTGGAGCCCTGGGCCGACGGGCTCGAGGTTCGCGTGCGGATGGCGATCCACGTGGGCCAGACGGTCAAGCGCAACGCGGTGAACTACGTGGGCTCGACCATCATCCGGTGTGCCCGTTTGCGTGCGTGTGCGCACGGCGGACAGATCGTCGTCTCCGACGCTGCCGCGGGGTTGATCCGCTCGTCGTTGCCGGAGGGCGTGTCGTTGGTGTCGCTCGGGTCGCATCGGCTCAAGGACCTCGATGTCGCCGAGCACGTCCACCAGGTGAGCGCGCCGGGCATCCCGTCGAGCTTCCCGCCGTTGCGCTCGTTGGCGGCCGGTCGGCACAACCTGCCCGTGCAGGCCACGCCGCTCATCGGTCGCGACCACGACGTGGCGGCGATTGTCGCGCTGCTACCACGCACACGCGTCGTGACGTGCTGTCGCCGGGTCGGTGCTCGCGGCGGTGGGTGGCTCGCAACAACCGATGACGTCGGTCCTCGACCAACTCGTGACCGTCTTGGAGCCGGAAGCGTCGCTGATGGTGGTGCTCGACAATTGCGAACATGTCATCGACGGATGCGCGGCCGTCGTCGACGCCGTGCTGGGACGCTGCCACGGGGTCGCGTTCGTGGCCACGAGTCGTGAACCAATCGGCGTCGCCGGAGAGGTCACGTGGCGCGTCGCCTCGCTCGCGCTCCCGGCCCGATCGCCGAGCCTCGACGACATCGACAGCTTCAGCGCATTGGCCCTCTTCTGGGAGCGTGCCTGGCGCGCCCGTCCGCAACTCGTGGTGACCGATGCCCTCGTGGAGGCCAGCGTTCGGATCTGTCGCCGCGTCGACGGCATTCCGCTGGCGATCGAGCTCGCGGCAGCTCGATGCCGGCAACTGTCACCGGAGCGCATCGCCAACGAGCTCGACGACCACTTCCGACTGCTCGCCGGTGGCGGTCGGACCCAGCTGGCCCGTCAACGAACGTTGGAGGCCTCGGTCGGTTGGAGCCATGACCTCCTCGACTCCGACGAGCGAGTTGCGTTTCGACGGCTGGCGGTCTTCACCTGCTGGTTCCCGCTCACCGCAGCCGAAGGTGTGCTGTCGGGATTCGGCGACGTCGACGCGTGGTCGGTGCTCGATCTCGTTTCCCGACTGGCCGACAAGAGCCTGCTTCTCGTCGACGACGAGACCGATCCCGGTGAGCCGCGTTATCGCATGCTCGACACGATCCGGTTCTTCGCCCTGGAGCGGGCCCGCGATGTCGGCGAGCTCGAAGCACTCCGCAATGCACATGCCGCGTGGTGGGGCGACTGGATCGTTCGCCTCGGTGTCGGGTCGATCATCACCAGCTCCGTCCGTGAGCTGCGCTGGTGGTATCCGAACCTTCGCGATGCGCTCCGATGGGTCGCGACAGACCTCGACCGGGCGATCCCACTGGTTCGGGGCTTGGCGAGCTTCTCGGCCCTGTCCGATGAGCTCGACGACACTCGGATCATGGTCGGGATCGGTCTCACGATGCACCGTGAGCAGCATCCGAGCTGGCGCACGATCGCCGGCAGCCTCGCCGTGGCGGCGGTCATGACCGGTGCGAGGTGGCTCGCCTCGTCGCCGACGGAGCGACGAACCCGGTCATCGCGACGACCCTGGCCATGACCGTGAACACCGTGAAGACGCACCTGAGCCACGTCTTCACCAAGCTGGAGATCACCTCGCGTGCTCAGCTGGCCCGCATCGTGACCGAGAAGGCCAAGACCGGGACGTGAGCGGGCCCGTGTGACGTCGAGCGCACTCGGGTTGACCTATACATAGGGTTTGGATACCATACAAGTATGGCGAGCAAGACGACCGTCAACTTCGATGACGAGATGGAAGAGGCCCTCGCCGAGCTGGTCGCCATGGATGGCACCAAGAAGCTGGCCATCAAGCGATCCTTGCTCGCCGAGGTGAAACGCCGCCGTCGCAGTCAGGCGATGCTCGACATGATCGCTTCCTGGGAGGCCAGCGAGGGCCCCATCGACCGTGAGCATCTCGACTGGGCCGATGCGGTTCTCGACCGCCAGGGGGTCGCTCGTTGATCATTGATGCCGGCCCGCTCATCGTCGACGGCGAGAACCTGAACTCCCGACTCTGGGCCCTCATCAAGAGGGCCACCGAACGCGGCGACGAGCTGCACACCACCCACCCGGTGCTCGCCCAGGTGTGGCGGAAGCCGGCGCAACAGGCGAACCTGGCCCGAGCAGTCCGCCATTTCGACGTCCACGCCCTCGACGAGTCGGTGGCCATCGGACGCAGGCTCGCCCAGACCAAGACCTCCGACGTCGTCGACGCCCACCTTGTCGTCGTCGCCGAGAGCCTGGGCACGTTCATCCTCACGAGCGACCCCGGCGACATGTCGAAGCTCAACGCCCGCTTCGAGGCCTACTGACGGCTCGAAATGTGCGCGGAAATGCTCACCGGGTGCGCATTTCCGCCCACATTTGGGGCGGGGGTTGGCGGTCGGGGACGGGGTCGGGGACCGCCTCAGATGCGGTCGGCGCCGAGGTAGGTGGCACCGAAGCCGGCGATGAAATCGAGGGTCTCGGACTGGGTGGAGAAGTCCCACGCGAACGAGATCCAGGTGGCGCCGATCTCGGCGATGCGACCCAATGCGTCGCGGTGGCGCTCGACGTCGACGTCGGGCTTCAAGATCGAGTCGTCGGAGTAGAGCACCATGATGTCGATCTCGTCGGCGCGCTCGCCGGCGAACTCCTTGAGCTCGCGAATCGCCACGGCGATGTCGTCGAGGCCCGAGAAGTGCACGGTGCGTGTGGTGGTCGCCATCTCGGGCGGGCCGCTCATGGGCATCCAGCCCTGCGCTCGGGTCGCGGCGCGTCGGCGCGAGATCTTGGCGTTCCCGCCGATCCAGATGGGGATCACGCCGGGCCCGGGCGACGGACGGGCGATGATGTCGCGGGCGTTGAAGTGCTTGCCCTCATAGCTGAACCGCTCGCCGCTCCAGTGCAACGGCAGCACGTCGAGGGCCTCGTCGAAGAGCTCGTTGCGCTCGTCGAAGTCGACGCCGAGCGCGAAGAACTCGGTCTTGAGGTACCCCGTCCCCATCCCCAGGATGAAGCGCCCCTTGGAGATCATGGCGACGGAGGCCGCGGCCTTGGCGAGGAGCAACGGGTTCCGATATGGGACGACCGCCAGATAGGTGAGGAGCTTGATGCGCTCGGTGACCGCAGCCGCGGCCCCCAGGGCCACGAACGGGTCGAGCGTCTGATGGCCGCCACCTTCGGCGAGCCAGCGATACCCGGGTGCGGGATGCTCGGTGTAGGCGAGGCCGTCCCAGCCGGCGGCCTCGACCGCCTTGGCCACGGGGACGACGTCTCCGGCGTCGAACAGGTCACGCTCGATACCGATCGGTTCAGGATGCTGGATGAGGTACTTCACGGAGGCGCTCCTGCGGTGTCGTGTGGTCTCGGACGGACGGCCAGACGGACGGACGGACAGACGGACGGACGGACGGGTATGGCTCTCACCGTACTTGTGCGGGTCCCGGGCCCGGAAGGCCGCCACCCGATCGGACCCGGCGAGCGTCGCGGCGGCCTTCCACCGGTGCGTCGTAGGCTCACGTCGACGGGCTGAGCAGGCAGGGAAGGTCGTCGGCTCGACGCTGATGCGAAGGGCGAGTTGATGAAGGTCGTCGTGTTCGGGGCCACCGGGGTGATCGGACGGGCCGCCGTCGAGCACTTCGCCGCCACCGGCGGCGACGGCGACCTGGTCGCGGATCGGGTCGTCGCTGTGTCGCGTCGGCCGATCGACATCGATGGCGTCGACCATGTTCCGCTCGACCTGGCTGATGCCGCAGCCGTGCAGACCGCCGTGCGGTCCGGAGCGTTCGCCGGCACGACGCACGTCGTCTACACAGCGCTGCAGGAGTCGGACGATCTCGTCTCGGGCTGGCACGACCCGGTGCTCATGGCCCACAACCTGCGGCTGTTCCGCAACTCGCTGGAGCCTCTCGCTGCCGCGGAGGGCGAGACGCTCGAGCACGTGAGCCTGCTCCAGGGAGCCAAGGCGTACGGGCTCCATGTGGGCCGTACACCCGTCCCGGCGAAGGAGCGCTCCCGGCGCGACGCGCACGAGAACTTCTACTTCCTGCAGGAGGACGCGCTCCGGGCACTGGTCGACGGGGCGGCGTGGGCGTGGACGATCCTGCGGCCCCAGGTGGTGTATGGGGAGTCATTCGGGAGCCCCATGAACCTGCTCCCGGCCATCGGCGTGTATGCCGCCGTCGAGCGGGACCGTGGGCGACCCCTGGTGTTTCCCGGTGGAGCAGCGGGCGTTCACGAGGCCGTCGACGCGCGATTGCTGGCCCGAGCGCTGGCCTGGGCGGCCGGCGCTCCCGAGGCGCGCGGCGAGATCTTCAACGTCACCAACGGCGACGTGTTCGCCTGGCGCGACATGTGGCCGGCGATCGCTGACGTGCTCGGGATGGAGATCGGCGAGCCGGCTGTCGGCGATCGGGCCGGTCGGGCCCCGCAGCGACTGGCCGAGACGATGCCGCCCCGCCAAGACGAATGGGCCGCCGTCGTCGACCGGTATGGGCTGCGCTCGCCGCGTGACATGGCGGCGTTCGTCGGGAGCTCGTGGATCTACGCCGACATGCTGTTCGGCTCGCTCGGACCACGTTCGATCCCCGCGCTGCTCAGTACGGTGAAGATCCGCCGGGCCGGCTTCGCCGACTGCATCGACACCGAGGACATGTTCCGCGAGTGGTTCACCCGTTTCCAGGACCGCCGCCTCCTCCCGCCGCGCTGAGCGACGACCGGGCGACGCCGACCGCCGGCGGAGCACCGTCCATCAGGATCGACGAGAATCGCCCGATCAGGCCGCGGAGACGCCGCCGCCAACGGGGGAGAGTGACGATGACCGACGACACGACGGTGCTGGAGCGGCTCGGGTTCTACACGTTGGCGGGCCAGCCGAGCTCCTCACGCGAGCTCGTGGCCGAGGTCATCGAGGCCGAGGCGCTCGGGCTCGGCACCGCATTCATCTCCGAGCGGTACAACAAGAAGGAGATCGCGACCCTCTCGGGCGCGGCCGGTGCCGTGAGCGAACGCATCACCATCTCGACGGCGGCGACCAACCACAACACCCGCCATCCGCTCGTCACCGCCGGCTACGCCCGAACGATGCAGAGCCTCACCGGCGGGCGGTTCGTGCTCGGGTTGGGGCGGGGCATCCCTGCGATGCAAGACGCCTATGGCATTCCCCGCATCACGACGGCGCAGCTCGACGACTTCGCCGGGCTCATGCGGCGCCTGTTCCGCGGCGAGACGATCATCGGCCACAACGGCCCGGCCGGATCATGGCCCGTCCTGGCGCTCGACCCGTCACTCGACGAGCACCTCCCGATGGGGCTCGTCGCGTTCGGCGAGCACACCCTCGAGCTCGCCGGCCGCTGCTTCGACGAGGTCGTGCTGCACACGTTCTTCACCGACGAGACGACCGCCCGCTGTGTGCGCACCGTCAAGCAGGCAGCCGAGCAGGCCGGGCGCGACCCCGATGCGGTGAAGGTCTGGTCGTGCTTCGCCACGATCGGCGACCACATCCCCGAGGACAAGCGGCTGATGAAGCTCGTCGGCCGCCTCGGCACCTACCTCCAGGGCTACGGCGCCCTCCTTGTACGCACCAACAACTGGGATCCGTCGGTGCTCGAGCGCTTCCTCGCCGACCCCGTCATCGCCAAGGTCCGCGGCCTCGACGTCGTGGGCACCCCCGATCAGCTCGCGCATGCCGCCACACTCATCCCCGACGAGTGGCTGGCGCCCGCGGCCACCGGCACCCCCGAGCGGTGCGTCGCCGCGATCCGCAACCAGCTCGCCCTGGGCTGCGACGGCGTGATCATGCACGGAGCCACCCCGGCCGAGCTGGCGCCCATCGTCGCCGAATACCGCCACACCGTCGGGAGCGGGGGCGTCCGATGACCGAGCTCGATCGGAAACGTGATCGCGTCGCGGTGATCAGCGGTGCGGGGACGGGTATCGGCCAGGCGATCGCCGCCAAGCTCGGCTCGCTGGGCTGGCGGGTCGGCGTCGGCGGCCGACGTGTCGAGCTCCTCGCCGACACCGCAGCGCTCGTCGAGCAGGCGGGCGGCACCTGTGCGGCTCATCCGCTCGACGTCACCGACCCGGCGTCGGTGGAGCGCTTCTTCGGCGCCGTCGAAGTCGAGCTGGGCGCGATCTCTGTCGTGGTCAACAACGCAGCGACGGCTCGCTACGGTCCGCTCGACGACTTCTCACCCGAGGAGATCGAGGCCGAGGTCGCGACGAAGCTGCTCGGGTCGCTCTACATGGCTCGTCTGGGCATCCAGACCATGCGCCGGGGAGGCAACGGCGGCGACATCCTCTTCATCACGTCGTTGGCCGCGGTGCAGCCCTGGCCGTTCCACCTCCCGTACGCCGCGGCGAACGCCGGAGTCGAGCAGGCGGCCCGCACGCTGCGCCTGGAGCTCGAAGGCACGGGCATACGCGTCACGATGCTGCGCTGCGGCGAGACCGGCGGAACCGACTTCGCGACCCGCGAGCTCACGACCGGGCGGATGGGCCCGGCGAGCGAGCACTGGTTCCGCCGCGGTCTCTTGCGTCATGCCGGGCTCATGACGCCCGAGATGGTCGCCGATGCGGTCGTCGCTGCGGTGACCCTTCCCGCGGGCTACCAGTACGAGACGATCGCGGTGATGCCCACCGCGCCGATCGGCGATCTCCCCCACACCTTCGACGACTTCGGCACGGCGATGATGCAGGCGCACATGCCGGAGCATGATCCGTCCCACAGCGGCGTCACCGAGACCACCGGGGCCACCGGGAGCGTGCCCCGATGACGACGTTCGACATGGCATCGCTGCGGACGGCGACCACGGGGTTGCGGTTCCCCGAAGGGCCCGTTGCGGCCGAGGCCGGAACGGTGCTCGTGGTCGAGATCGAGGGTGGTGCGCTCAGCCGGGTGCTGCCCGACGGGACCTGGGTCGTGGTGGGCGAGTGCGGTGGCGGGCCCAACGGCGCCTCAGGGGGGTACATCGCGAACGAAGCCGGACAACGGTGGACATGGAGACGTCCGTGGCGCTTCAGCACTCGGCCGGATATACGAGCCCGATCTGGGAGCGGATGTCGTCCATCGTGGCGGCCAGGGCCACGGTCTCGGCGAGTGGCATGGTCGGGCTCTCGGTGAGACCGGCGGCGAGGCAGCGGTGCACCTCGGCGATCTCAAACTCGAGCCCGTCTCCCTCGAACGCGCAATCGACGACCTCAGGGTCGGCGCCGTACGCGCCGATCGAGAACGAGACCGGGCAGTGCATGAAGGCCGGCAGCTCGATCCACCCGTCGGTACCGTTGATGCGGGCGGTGCAGGTCAGCGGCGCCCTGATCGCCGCCTTGACGACCCCGATCCCACCGCGCTCGTGGCGCAGGACCGCGGCGACCTGCTCGTCGACCCCGGTCTCGCCCAGGATCCCTGCAGCGACGACGTGCTCGATCGGTCCGAGCACCAGCGTGCAGAGCTGGATCGGGTAGATGCCGAGGTCGAGCAGGGCGCCGCCACCCTGGTGGAGGTCGAACATGCGATGGGTGGGGTCGACGGGCATGCGGCGACCGAAGTCGGCGTCGACCTGCAGCGGCGTGCCGATGCGCCCGACGCCGATCACCTCGACGAGGGTCCGGTACGAGGGCAGGAAGCGGCTCCAGATCGCCTCCATCAAGAACACGCCGGCGTCGGCGGCGGCCTCGACCATGTGCCGGGCCTGCGTGGCGTTGAGGGCGAACGGCTTCTCGCACAGCACGTGCTTGCCGGCATCGAGGTACATCAACGTGTCGGCCTCGTGGCGCGTGTGCGGCGTCGCCACGTAGACGGCATCGACGGTCGGGTCGTCGGCGAGGGCCCGGTAATCATCGTACCGGCCGGTTACGTCGTAGCGATCGGCGAAGACGTTCGCCCGATCGGCCGAGCGCGACGCCACGGCCACCACCTGCCCGTCATCGACGCGCGACATCGCTTGCGCGAAGCGATCGGCGATGTCCCCCGGACCGGCGATCCCCCAACGGATCACGGCAGCTCCCCCGTCGAGTGCGCGGTCGGCAACCCCGCAGCCTCGTCGGCGCTCATGACAACGGCGCACATGGCCCCTCCTCGCTCGAGAGCACTCACTCTCACATGCCGACCACGCCGCGACAAAATCGACCCGGCGCGAGAACCCCATCGTCTCATGGTCCCGCGCCTGTTCCGGTGAGGGGTGGTGGGTGGCTGGTGAGGGTGCGGCCGGTGGGGAGGGTGACCTCGACGGTGGCGTCAGGGAGAAGCTTCATCTGATAGCCGGGAAGGTGGATGACCGTGTGATGCCGTTCGCACAGCAGCACGATATTGGTCGGATTCGTGGGGCCACCGTGGAGCCAGTGCACGACATGGTGCGCGTCGCAACGGGGGCTCGGAACGTCACATCCCGGGAAGCGGCAGTGCCGGTCGCGTAACGCGATGACGATCCAGAGGTTGGGCGGGACGGCTTTCGTGCCTCGCCCGTAATCGAGGATGGTGCTGACGCCGGTGACGATGAGCCGGTGGACGTTGGCGTCGCACAGCACCTGGGCGATCGCCGCGTTGGAGATCGGGGTCCCGTCGGCCCAGTGACTCGTCCCGGGTCGACCCGAGCCGGCGAGCGCATCCCAGTCGATCACGACGTGCGCGCTGGGTCGTTGCCGGGCCGTGGGTGGGGTGCTCTGGTGGGCGAGCCAGAAGGCGCAGATATCACCGAGCGCGTCAGCGCGCCGGCGGGACGGTGTGCGCTCGGGTTCACCCTCGAGGTCGGGACGCATCGCGGCCCGGATCGCGTCGCCGACCACGGCACCGGTCTTGTGGTCGAGGTTCCCGTCGATTCGCTGGCGGCCATCAGGCAGAACCGACAGATACAGATCGTTCCGTTCGACCGGCGGTTTCTCGTCGTCGACACCGTCGATGAGCTGCCGCCACCGGGTCATCGCCACCCTGGACTGGGCAACGTCGCCACCGATCATCTCGGGAACCATGATCGCCTCATGCTCGGCCCACCGTTCGACTGAACGGGCGGGTACCTGGGCGCAGATCACCTCAACCTGCGAAGCCGACAGCTCCCCGGATCGTGCCGCCGCCGCGGTGACCGGCCAGTGCCGCAACCGTCGCCCGGCCTTCAGGTGCCGGCCGGCAACCGCGTCGTCCATCCCCGTGTGGTGCTTCAACCACGACCCCGTCGACAACGCTCCCTCGGCGGCCGGACCGTCGAGCGCGTCGAACTCGGCCGTCGCTTCCCTGGCCCGGGCCGTGACCTGATCCACCAGGCGCCACACCGCGCGCAGCGCATCGCCGGTGGCCGGTATCTCCAGTGTCTCGACTGCCTCTCGCAACACCTCGAACATATGTTCGATGATACCAGAATCCCCAACAAACACAAGGGAAAACTCGAGACTATCTGGTTCAAACTCAACCCGGCCGGACAGATACGAATAGACGTCAGAGACGGTGCGCTCGTAGACGTCGGCGGCTCCACCCCTCGAGTCGCCGGGGTTGAGCCTGACCGACCTCGATCACGGCGCCGTAGCCGATCTCGGATCCTCCTCCTGATACCGGTTCACCGTGCTCGCTCGCTGGGCCGTGTCGCACCAGAGGCACCGGAGACCAGGGACGCCGTACGATCCGGCCGAGGGCGATGGCCGAGCACGCCCCGAACCGTGATCACGAGGGCTGAGGGAAGGGTGCGCTGTGTCGATCGCCGGAGCGAAGCAGTCGATCAAGGTCGGGGTCTTGTTCGACTTCGTGTTCCCGCCTGCGCCCGACGAGTGGAACTTCGAGCGCGACTTCTTCGACTCGATCCAGCTCGTCTTCGACGACGCCCACTCGTCGGGGTTGCTCGACCGTCCCGTCGAGGTCGTGTTCCGCACGGGCGAGGGGCTGCCGCGGGGCTCCGTGAAGTCGGCGATCGACGCGACCCGGGCGCTGGTCGACCAAGGGTGCCTCGTCATCATCGGCCCCATGGTGTCGGAGAACGCCATCCCCATTCGTGAGTACCTGGAGCGAGAAGGCCGGACGCCGGCGATCTCGTGGTGCGGGAGCGACGACTGGCTCGGCCAGTGGACCTTCGGCCTGTCGTCCGGCTCGTTGCCCGACGAGCCGTACGTGCTCGCCAACCTCATGGCCCACGCCGGCCACCGTCGCGTCGCCGTGCTGGTCGAGGAGTCACTCATCGGCGAGCAGTACCTCGGCTTCTTGCGCCGGGCCGCCAAGGTCGAGGGCCTCACGCTCGTGATCGAGGAGCGCATCCCCACCACCGACCACGACATGTCAGCCACCGCAGCCCGTCTGCACGCGGCCGCCCCCGATGCCATCGTGAGCCTGGGCTTCGGCTTCGGTGTGGTGCGGCTCAACGCGGCGCTGGCCGAGCTCGACTGGTCGCCGCCCCGTTACACCGGCACCGCCTGGCAGGACGCGTTCATCTCGCGCTCGGTGAGAGAGGCGTACCTCGGTTGGATCGGGCTCGATCTCTACGACGAGCAGAACCCGCTCGCCGTGGAGTTCCTCGACCGGTTCGAGCAGCGCTACGGCCGTCGCCCGGCCTATTACACGCCCGGCGTGTCGCGCGACTTCGCCACCATCGTCGTGAACGCTCTCGCCGATGCCAAGCCGCTTTCGCCGCGTGGGGTCTGCGAGTCGCTCGAACGGGTGAAGATGCTGCCGGCAGCCAGTGGCGCCCCGGGAACCCGCATCTCGTACGGTAAGTGGACCCGGCGGGGTTGGATGGGAACCGGTTATCTCGTCGCCCGCCAGTTCGACGACGTCGATCCGATGAAGACCCATCTGCGCGGTCACCTGCGCGAGCCCAAGGTCTGGACCTCGTAGCCCCGGTATGCGCGCCCAACGCCCCCAGTAACTCTCCCACCCAGGTGACCACATGAGCGATCTCGTGACCACGACCCGTATCGGCCATGTGATGGTCGTGGCGATGAACCGTTACCACAAGCGCAACGCGATCGACCGGGCTCTCGCCGACGAGCTCGATGCTGCGCTCTCGATGATCGACGACGATCCAGAGCTCTGGGCCGGCGTGCTCACCGGCACCGCCATGGTGTTCAGCGCGGGCAGCGATCTCACGAGCAACGGCGACTATCTGACCGAACGCGGCGGCGAGTACGGGATCATCCGCCGGAAGCGCTCCAAGCCGTTGATCGCCGCGGTGGAGGGGTTCGCGCTCGGCGGGGGCTTCGAGATCGTGCTCGCCTGCGACCTCGTCGTCGCCTCCCGCGAAGCCACGTTCGGTCTGCCGGAGGTGGCCCGGGGCCTCCTGCCGACATGTGCCGGGCTCTTCCGGGCTCCCCGGGCGCTGCCCCTCAACCTGGCGCGCGAGATGGTTCTCACGGGGATGCCGATGTCGGCTGCCCGCTTGCATGCGGCCGGCGTGGTGAACGAGTTGACCGAGCCGGGCGCTGCGGTCGACGCCGCGGTGGCTCTGGCCGAGCGGATCTGCACGAACGCACCGATGTCGGTGCAGGCGTGCCTGCGGGCGATCGACGAGATCATCAGCGCGAGCGACGGCGACGGCTGGGAGGCGACGCAGCGGGCGATGCAGGCGATCGCCGGTACCGAGGACCAGCGCGAGGGCGTGCTGGCGTTCCTCGAGAAGCGTCCACCTCGGTGGACGGCCCGCTGAGCCCTCTGAGGTAAGGAGCCGACAGTGCCGCCGACCACGCAACGAAGCGATCTCCACGACGTCGCTTATGACCCGTACGACGTCGAGATCAACGCCGATCCGTATCCGACGTTCCGTCGACTCCGTGACGAAGCGCCGCTGTACTACAACGAGCAGCACGATTTCTACGCCGTGAGCCGGTACGCCGACGTCGAACGGGGCCTCGTCGACCGGGCGACGTTCATCTCCGGGCGTGGAGGCATCCTCGAGCTCATCAAGGCCAACATCCAGATGCCGTCCGGCATCGTGATCTTCGAGGATCCGCCGACCCACACCATCCACCGGGGCCTCATGTCCCGGGTGTTCACCCCGAGGAAGGTGGCCGCGCTCGAGCCGCAGATCCGCGCCTTCACCGCCGCGTGCCTCGACCCGCTCGTCGGGGCCGATCGCTTCGACATCGTCGCGGAGCTGGCCGCCCGCATGCCGATGCGTGTGATCGGGATGCTCATCGGTATCCCCGAGGCCGACCAGGAAGCCATCCGTGACCGCACCGACGCCAACCTACGAACCCAGGCGGGCGAGGCGATGAAGGTCTCGCAGGAGAGCTTCGTCACCGGCGCCATGTTCGCCGACTACCTCGATTGGCGAGCCGAGCACCCGTCCGACGACATCATGACCGACCTGATGAACGCCGAGTTCGAGGACGAGACCGGTGCCCGCCGACGCCTCAGCCGCCAGGAGGTCCTCACCTACGTCGAGGTGGTCGCCGGCGCCGGCAATGAGACCACCACCCGCCTCATCGGATGGACGGCCAAGGTGCTCGCCGAGCATCCCGATCAACGCCGAGAGCTCGTCGCCGACCGATCCCTCATCCCCAACGCCATCGAGGAGATCCTCCGCTTCGAACCCCCGGCCCCCCATGTCGGCCGGTGCGTCGCCACCGAGACCGAGCTCCACGGCCACACCCTCCCCGAAGGTGCCGCCATCTTGTTCCTGCCCGGCGCCGCCAATCGCGACGACCGCATGTATGACGACCCGGACCGGTTCGACATCCACCGCACGATCAGCTCGCACCTGACGTTCGGCTTCGGTCCGCACTTCTGCCTCGGAGCCGCCCTGGCCCGTCTCGAAGGACACGTCGCCCTCGACGAGCTCCTGTCACGTTTCCCCGAGTGGGACGTCGACCTCGACGACGCCCGGCTCGCGCCCACCTCAACCGTCCGAGGCTGGGAAACCCTGCCCCTCGTCCTCCCCTGAGACGCGAGCGATCGGCGCGCTCGGTGTCAGGCGGTCCCCGGGATGGCGCCGGCGGGCCAACTGTCGTCGGCGCCGCGCACCGATGGACGGTCGGCGCGCAGGCTCCGGAGCTTCGGATGGCGCACCATGAGCGAGCTCGGCGACGCCAACGTCAGCTGCATGCGCTGCGCCCGCGCGTCAAGCAAACGGACGAGCTCCTCCTCGCGCCCTGGTCCGGCATCGTTCACGAGGTCGATGAGCGCGGCGTCGGCGTCGCCGGGTTCGGGGCGGTGGCCCAGCACCTCGGCCAGGTCCCGTACATCGGCCTCGTCGAAGGCCGGCCCGACCTCGTCGAGGCGCCGGAGGTGGTTCGCCAACTTGCCCAGGGCCACACGTTCGTATTCCGCACCGGTCGCCGGAGCGCTGGCTGTGCGGAGACCGTCCACCAGATGACGCACGGCGGGCGCGTGGCGGGTCGGGCGGGGCTCGGGGATCGCCACCGGTGCGAGCTCGTAGCCGCCCATCTCGGCGATCACCTCGAAGGCCCAGCGGGCGCCGTTGGTGTACCAGGCGAGGTACGACAACCAGTCGGTGCCGGGCGCCGGAACGGCCAGTGCCGGTCGGGTCGAGATCACCGACAGCACGTTGTAGAGCACGCAGTGGTACTCGACGACGTCGTGGTCGACGGTAATGCCGGTGATCCGCTCGTAGCGTGCCGCCAGCTTGGCGAGATCGCCGATGCTCTTGATGGTGTCGCGCACCCGCAGTGCCGCGAGGTCCATCATCGGATCGCCGACATGGGCCAGCTCGAAGTCGAGCAGACCGGTGATCCGTCCGTCGGCGAACATGAACTGGAAGGCGTCGTAGAGGATGAAGCGAGCCTGGCCATGGCGGCCGGGCGGGGCGTGCTCCGTCAGCCACCGGCGGAAGAACGCGACCATCGGGTCGACCGGTAACTCCGCCATCAGCGGGTCGTAGTCGGCCTCGATCCGCCGGAAGTACCCGAGCGCCGTCGCGGCGTCGTCGGCGGGCACGTCGAGACCGGACGCGGCGGCCGCAGGAACGGGGATCGAGTACACCCGGGCGAGGAGCTCGAGGTACTCGTCGATCAGTCGCTCTCGCTCAGTGTCGCTCGAAGCAAACGACATCTCGACGTGACCGGGCAGCCGGTCCATCACGAGGGTCCTCGGGTCGTCGCAGATGCCGTAGGCGTGGGGGACGGGTAGCCCGTGCGCCTCCAGCAGATCGTGCACCACCGCCTCGTCGGCGATGCGGAACGGCATGAGCATCGACCGTTCACGCTCACCTCGAGCGTGAAGAGCGACGACCCGGCCGCCGATCTCCACGTCGATGTCCCATGCCGGCCGCCAGCGAGCGATCCGGGTGATCCCCCTCACGGTGCCCCGCAGCTCCCGTTCGATCCACCGGACGAGCCGGGCCTCATCGCTCTCGTCCCCACCGACACCGTCGCTCGCTCCCACTTCGTGCTCCGATCTCAGTCCGCTCGACCCCCGCCGCGCATGGCGGCTGCTGCGCCGGTGGCTGCCGCTGCGGTGACCACACCGCGACTCCGACACTCCGACACCGCTAGCTTGCCGCCTCTCGCCACCGGAGCGAGGATGCCGTCGACGCGACCGGAGGGGGGACGGGTGAAGTGGTCGAGGCGCCAGAAGAACGATGTCGCACCGGTCCGCTGTGCGACCGTCGACCCGACGAGCTCGGACGGTCGGTGATGGATCTCTCCGGGAAGGTGGCCATCGTCACCGGCGGCGCCGGCGGGCTCGGCGTTGCGGTGTGCCGACGCTTCGCCGAGGCGGGCGCACACGTCACGGTGGTCGACATCGCAGGCGACGTAGCCGGAATCGCTCGGGAGGTCGGAGGCATCGGCGTCGTCGCCGACATCTCCACGGCGGCCGGCGTGCACGCAGCGATCGCCGAGACCGAGGCCCGCCACGGTCGCGTCGACGTGTACTTCTCCAACGCCGGGATCGGCGACAACAACGGCCTGTCGAGCCCCGACGTGTGGGACGACCTCTGGCGGGTGCACGTGATGGCGCACCTCCATGCATCACAGGCCCTCCTGCCCTCGATGCTCGAGCGGGGTGAGGGCTACCTCGTCTCGACCGCGTCGGGCGCGGCGCTCACCGCCGACCCGATCAGCGCGCCCTACAGCGTCACCAAGCACGCCGCGCTGGCCCTGGCCGAGTGGTTGGCGATGACCTACGGCAACCGCGGGATCCGCGTGTCGTGCTTCTGCCCGTTCGCCATCCGGACCCCGATGCTCACCCAAGCCCCCGACGACGCCGATCCCGCCGCCACTGGAGTCGACGGGGCGATCGAACCCGAGGTGGCAGCCGAGATCCTTCTCGCCGGGATAGAGGCCGAGGAGTTCCTCATCCTGAGCCACCCGGAGGCGCTCACCTACTTCCGAGGCCGCGCCCACGACCACGCCAAGTGGCTGCGAGCCATGCGGCGCTTGGCCCGCTAGGTCGGACAGTGCGTGACCTGGTGGTCGGTTTTCCGGCGTCCCACAGCCCCTGAGGATGTCCCGAGCGCACTCGGTATCTTTGCCTACTCGCGAGTTCCCTACTTGCGGTTAGGATGATGTGCATGGAGGACACGGGGCACACCGGGTACCAGTGGCCGCTGGTCGATGAGTTCCGCAACCGGTCCGCGGAGCTCGACCGCCTCGAGGCGTGGTGGGCGGCGGACCAGCGCGAACCGCTGGCCATCTTCGGGCGCCGCCGAGTGGGCAAGTCGTGGTTGTTCCGGCGCTTCGCCCACGGGAAGGACGCGCTCGTACTGGTTGCCGAGCAGCTGCCCGCGCATGCCCAGCTCACCCGGTTCGCAGCCGACCTGGAGCCGTTCGCTGGTGTCCGGCCCCAGCTGCCCGACGTCGCCACTCTTGTCCGGGTCCTGTACCAGGTCGCCCGTGACCGCAAGTTGCTCGTGGTGATCGACGAGTTCCCCTGGTTGTTGTCTCCCGTGGCCGCCGACGCGTTCCGGGACCTGACCACCATCCAGGCAGCGATGGAGGACGAGCGCGATCACTCCCGGATCAAGCTCGTGCTGTGTGGTTCCCATGTCGGGCAGATGGAGTCGCTGTTCAGCGAGAAGAACCCGATGCACGGCCGGCTGCAGCGCTTGTCGGTGCGGCCGCTCGCCTTCGGCGACGCCGCCCCGTTCCTGACCGGGCTCGACCCGGTGGACGCATTCGAACGCTTCGCCATATCTGGTGGAATGCCGATGTACCTCGACAAGCTGGCGCGAGGTCGCCTGCGCGATGCGGTGTGCCGCAACGTGCTCGACCGGAACGCACCGATGTGGAACGAGGGTCGAACCATCGTGGAGCAGGAGCTGCGCGAGCCGCGCGTCTACTTCGCCATCCTCGAGCAGCTGGCCACGGGCGCTAAAGCCCTCAACGAGATCGCCCAACCCCTCGAAATGACCACCGGTGCGGTCGCCAAATACCTCGGCACGCTCATCGAATTGAGGCTCGCGTCGAAGAAGGACCCGTTCGGCGCCGGACAACGTTCACGGGCAGGCCGTTGGCAGCTCGACGACGCGTTCGTTCGATTCTGGTTCCGGTTCGTGTTCCCGTTCCAAGCCGACCTCGAAGCCGGCCTCAGTGCCGGCGGGCTCTTCGACGCCGAGGTCGCTCCGGCGCTCGCCGATCACGTGGCCCCGGTGTTCGAGGCGTGGGCGCTCGAGTGGCTGCGGGCCAACCGGGCCGAGGTTGCCACCCGCTATGGGAACTGGTGGGGAAGCGCAGCCAACGAGTTCCGCCGAACCAGGCAGCGCAGCTCCGAGGAGATCGACGCCGTGGGCACGCAGCGAGGACGGGTGACCCTGGTGGCCGAGGCGAAATGGACCAATCGGCCGCTCACGGCCGCCATCATCGGTGAGCTCGACACCTTCAAGATCCCGGCGTTGCGCCAGAGCGGCCTGAGGGTGGCGGCCCGGCCGCGGATCGTGCTCCTGTCAAAGTCCGGGTACACCGACAGCCTGGTGAACCTCGCCGCCGGTGACGACCGCATCGAGCTCGTCGACGTCCGCGCTGCACTGAGCGCGCCCCTGTACCCGAACAACGACGATCCAACCCACACGTAGGTGCCCCGACTGGGGACTCAGGGTTCAGGGGATGAGCACGGGCAGGCGGTCCCAGCCGCGGACGGTCGGCGTGTGCGCCTGTTCGGCGTTGTCCCAGTCGACGTCCCACTCGGGGAAGCGCTTGAGGACCTCGTCGAGCGCGACCCGACCCTCGAGGCGGGCCAGCGCCGCGCCCAGACAGAAGTGCAGGCCGTAGCCGAAGCTCAGGTGGTGGCCGATCTTGCGGTGGATGTCGAACGTGTCGGCGTCGGCGAAGTGCCGCTCGTCGCGGTTGCCCGAACCGTTGAGCAACAACATGATGCTGCCCGAGGGCACGGTCTGGCCGTGGTGCTCCATGGCGCGCGTCATCGTGCGGGCCTGAACCGGCGACGGTGCCTCGAAGCGGAGGATCTCCTCGATCGCCTGCGGGACGAGCGACCGGTCGGCGACGAGCGCGGCACGCTGCTCGGGATGCTCGGCAAGGAGCTTGCCCGTCCAGCCGATGAGGCGCGTGGTCGTCTCGTTGCCGGCCCCGGCGAGCAGCATCGTGTAGGTGAGCACCTCGTCGCGGGTGAGCCGCCGTTGGGTGCCGGTCTCGTCAACGAACTCGGCCAGCAGCAGCTCGGTCATCAGATCGTCGGACGGGTTCTGCGATCGCCACTCGACGTACTCGCCGAACATCTCGTTCTGGGCGCCGAAGTCGCTCGCCGTGACCTCTTCGCCCTCCTCGATCCGCAACCCGTCGTCGTAGCGCTTGCGGATTGCCTCCTGGTCGTTCTCGGGGATGCCCAGGAGCATCCCGATCGTGCGCATCGGCATGAACGCGCCGATGTCGGCGATGAAATCGAACCCGCCCGAGCCCACGAGCGGGTCGAGCGTCTGGGCGCAGAACGCCCGGACCTTGTCCTCGAGCGCGTTCATCCGCTTGGGCGTGAACACCCGCGACATCAATCCACGGTGCGCGTCGTGGCGAGGCGGATCCTCCATCAGGATCAACCCGGACGGCATCTCGATGTCGGCGAGGATGATCTCGAGGGTCGAGCCCTTGCCCGAGCGGTACGTGTCCCAGTCGACGAGCGCCCGTTCGACGTCGTCGAAGCGGCTGAGCGCGTAGAACCCGTACCTCTCGTTGTGGTACAGGGGCAACTCGTCGCGCATCCGCCGCCACAAGGGATGCGGGTCCTTGTCGATCTCGATGTCGAACGGGTCGTAATAGACGTCGCTGTTATCGGTGTTCTCGGCGATCTCGCTGGAACTGGGTGTCGTCATCTGACAGTCCTTCTGGCTGGGATCACGGAGATCGTGAGCCGCACGACTGCGGGTGGCGTCCGGTCATGGCCACTGCGAGCCATCGATCGACTCACGTCGCGACCGTCGCTCCGAGGTAGTCGAGCGCGTTGTCGCGCAGGATCCGCCGTACGTCGTCGTCGTGGTCGAACGACGTGAGCTCCTTGGTGAACTGCAGCGGCTCGGCCAGGCCTTCACCGTGGGGCCAGTCGGACCCGAACAGGATGTGACCGACCCCGATGACGTCGGCCAGCGCCCGGAGGTCTTCCTCGTAGTACGGGCTCACCCACACGTTGGTGCGCAACACGTCTCGCGGGTCGACGGGGAAGGCGCCGGGCATCTGGTTGGCCTTCTTCCGCAACCGCTTGGCCAGGATGGCCACCCAGTCAGAGCCGTTCTCGATGCTCGCGACCCGCAACGTGGGGTGCCGATGGAACACACCGTGCACGATCATCGACGCCATGGTGTCGTAGATGGCGCGGTCGTCGACCAGCACCGACTCGAGTGGATCGGCCTTGCGGGCGAAGGGCTCGAAGTTCTCGTTCATGCCCCACGCAGCTGCGTAGCGCAGGTAACCGCTGTCGCCGAGGTGGAACGCCACCGGGACACCGGCCTCGGCGAGCATCGCCCACACCGGGTCGTGGTCGGGATGGCCGAACGAGCGCGGCCCGCCCGCCGCCGGGACGGGGGCCGGACGGATGTGCACCATCCGGGCGCCCCGCTCGAGCAACGACGCCACCTCGGTGACGGCGCCGGACGGGTCGGCCAGCGACAGCATGGGTGCGGCGAAGATCCGGTCCTGGTACCCGAAACCCCAGTCTTCCTCCAGCCACCGGTTGAACGCCGAGAGACAGGCCATGGTGGCCCCGGTGTCGTCGCGGAGCGCCTGCTCGACCCCGCAGCCCAGCGTGGGGAACAAGAAGATGGCTGCGAGGCCCTGCTCGTCCATCACCTCGAGACGATGCTCCCGGTCGCGGTACTCGGGGTGGATGGGCTCGACCTGCGAGAACGACGCTGCGTCGACACCGTCGGGGATCTGGCCCCGGAAGACGAGCTCGATGCAGCCCGGCACGATCACCGGATCGAACGTGGGATTGGCGATGAAACGGTTGACCCGCCCCCCGATCACGATGTACGCCCGCTTGCCCTCGTTGAGGATCTGCACGCCACGGTTGCGCATCGACCGGTCCTGATAGCGCGTGAACGCGTCGAGCGGCTCGTAGTAGTGGTTGTCGGCATCGATCGGTCGGTACGCGAGATCCATCACGCCTCCGTGGGCAGACTGATCGTCGGGGCGGGCACGCGCGCGACGTGCCGGTCGCGGCCATGCGGAACGCACTGGACCTTAACTGAGAACGCTGTTCCGCTGAACACTCCGTCGGGCACGGCTGGGACCGCGTGAAGCAACGAGCGCCACCAGCACCCGCGCCATCACAGACCCGTGCTGGGACTGAGCGACGGGTCCATCGGGTCGAAACCCTCGTACTCCTCGGGCTCCTTCGCAGAGGGGAACCCCGACACGGTCGCCGAGATGCGGGTGGCGCCGCCGGGGGCGATGCAGTTCACGGTGACGCCGATCCGGGCCAGCTCGATGCTGGTCGTGAGCGTGAGCCCGACGATGCCCGCCTTGGCCGCGGTGTAGTTCGCCTGACCGACGTTGCCCGAGAGCCCAGCCCCCGAGGTGGTGTTGATGACGCGGCCCGCGACCCGTTCGCCGGCCTTGTGACGCGCCCGCCAATAGCTCGCCGCATGATGGATCGGCGCGAACGTGCCCTTCAGGTGCACCCGGATCACCGAGTCCCAGTCGGCCTCGGTCATGTTGAACACCATGGCGTCGCGTACGATCCCGGCGTTGTTGACGAGGATGTCGAGGCGTCCGTGCGCATCGACGGCGTGCGCGATCATCCTGCCGGCGCCCTCGAAGTCGGCCACGTCCTCGTAGTCGGCCGTGGCCGTGCCGCCCCGGGTGCGGATCAGCTCGACGGTGCCGTCGGCGGCCCGGCTGGTGCCCTCACCGCCAACCGACCCACCGAGATCGTTCACCACGACGGTGGCACCCTGGGCGGCCAGCTCCAGGGCATGGCCCCGGCCGATCCCGTGCGCGGCTCCCGTGACGATCGCCACCTTGCCGTCGAGCAACCCCATGACTCACGCTCCCCTGTTTGGCGGCGTCGCCGCCGTGTCTGGCGACGTCGCCGCCGTGTCTCGCGGCGTCGCCGCCGTGTCTCGCGGCGTCGCTGCCGTGTCTGTTCGTAAAGTGAATCGGCGGCCGTTCGCGGGTCAGCCTTCGTCCCACGCCTGGGTACGATCGGACCGTCGCGGCTGGCGCCCGATCTTGAACGGGCACAACGGCGAGTCGATCAGGATGATGCGACTCGTCGACGTGACCACCTCGCGGGCCGCGTTCCACCATCCCGCCAGCTCCGGATCGGCGCGACGGGCCTTCTCGTACTCGGCCCAGGCTTCCCACCGGGGGATGGCCCAGACCACGAAGCACTCCGAGTCGTCCACCATCAGGCTCTCCCATGCCCCGGCGAGCTCCCAGCCGTAGCGGGCGTGGATCGCCATCCCTTGCTCGCGGAGCATCTCCAGGTAGTCCGACGACGTTCCGGGGCGCACCATCAAGCGGTCGTGGGCGTAGAGCTCACCGCGTACCCCGTCGGCACAGAGCTCGCTGATCGTACGGGTCCAGGGCGCGGGGACCATCAGACGGTCGTTCCCGCCCGATCGCAGCGGCGCCGCAGCCGTCCACCACTTCGCCATCCGCGGGTCCTGCAACGTGGGCGAGTTGAGCTCGAAGCGGAAGTAGTCGACCGCGCCGTCGATGCCCTCGAGCTCCCAGATGTTCACGACCTCCGGCCAGCGTCCCGTGCTGCCGAGCACGCCCCAGACGCCGTAGCAGAGCTGGTTGCGGTCTTCCTGGCCCACCGGCGACCAGTTCGCCGTCATGTGGTGCATGTACTGGGCGCGGTTCTGGCCGATGATGTCGATGAACTCATGGAGATAGAGCTTCTCGTTCACAGCGGTCTCCTCGACCCCTCGGCGACACTGACCCGTGCCCTGCGCACGGTCGACAGTGACAGCGAAAGTATCTATAGCTTTCCGGCGTTGTCAAAGCAGGTGTCAGACAGCGGCTCGGGTCGGGTCGTCTTCACGTCGGACCGCAGCCGCTCGGCACGAGGATGCCGGTGCCGAAACCGAATGCCGCGCTGGCGCACACGAAGATCGGACCGTCGACCTGCCAGCCTGGATTCTTCGCGATTCTTCACCGGGCGTGCGCGAAATCCCCCAGTTCTTTGCGTCCCCGGTCACTGCAGGAGTGGTCCTGGCCACAAAGAAGCCGGGGTGTAGCCGATGCCCCACTCGCTACCGGATCAGGTAACCGCCGTCGACCACGATCTCCTGGCCGGTGACGTAGGCGCTCTCGGCGCAGGCGAGGTAGACGATGGCGTTCGCGATGTCGAGCGTCGAGCCGGCGCGCTGCGCCGGGACCAAGGCACCGAAGCCTGCGATGCGGGCGTCCTGCTCCTCGGGAGAGAGCCCCTGGCGCTCACCCGTGCTCATCGGCGTGCGCATGAACCCGGGCGACACGCAGTTGGCGCGAATGCCCTCGGCGGCGAGCTCGGCGGCGATGTGACGGGTGTAGCCCAGGATCCCGCCCTTCGACGCCGCGTAGGCCGCGCCCCCGACCGACACCGACGCCGCGATCGACGCCACGTTGACGATCGAACCTCCACCTCGCGCTCTCAGCTGCGGGACGGCGACCCTGGTGCAGGCGTACACGCTCTTCAGGTTCACCTGGAGCACACGGTCCCAGACCGTCTCGTCGCAATTCCAGCTGTCGCGGGGGGTGCCCTGTGCGATGCCGGCGTTGTTCACGAGCACGTCGAGGCCACCGAAGCGCTCCACGGCCCGGGCGACGGCCTCCCTCGCCCCGTCGAGCGTCGAGATGTCGGCCACCACTCGCTCGGCCTGCGCATCGGCATCCTCGACGAGGGCAACGGTCTCGTCGGCTCGCACCTCGTCGAGGTCGGCGAGCACGACCCGGGCGCCCTCCTCGGCCAGGCGGAGGCAGGTCGTGCGACCGAAGCCGGATGCGCCCCCGGTGACGAGCGCGACCTTCCCCGTCAGCCTCATCTCACGTCCCATGGTCTCAGGGGTCCCTTCCGCCTTCGAGTTCGTTCACGGCACGATCGCGATGCGGGCGACGGGCCCGGGGGCCTCCCGCCGGCGGTTGAGCGCTCGTTCGAGCGAGTGCAGGATGACGTCGCGGATCTCGCGGGGGTCGATGAGCTCGTCGAAGCCGAACGACTCGGCCGATCGGTACGACGCCTCGACCTCCATGTCTCGCAGCTGCGCGGCCTCTTCGGCGTCGGACCCTCGGGCCCGGCTCATGGCCGCAGCTCCCATCGCCCCCATCGTGGCTCCGGGAAACGCGAACACGGCCGACTGGCCGTCGAAGGGGATCATCCCCATCACCATCGAGCCGAATCCGTAGGCCTTGCGGAAGGTGACCTCGACCTTGGGCGTCGTCGCTTGGGTCTGAGCGGCGTACATCCGCGCCCCGCTGCGGAGGATGGCCCGCCGCTCGGAGGCGCTCCCCGGCATCACCCCGGGATTGTCGGACAGAAAGATCAGCGGCAGATGGAAGGAGTCGGCCACGCTGATGAAGTGGGCCCCCTTGTCGGCCGCGTCGGCGTCGATCGACCCGGCGAGCACGAGAGGCTGGTTGGCCACCACCGCCACCGGACGCCCGCCCAGGCAGCACAGTGATGTGATGAGCGAGCGACCGAACTCGGGCTGCACCTCGAAGACCGAGCCGGCGTCGAACACGACGGCGTCGGCCGGGTTGTCGTCACCGCCGACGAGCGTGCCGAGCTCGTGGAACGACCCGGCGTCGAGGAGATGCGCGATGCGAGCCCGGGCATCGAGCTTGCCGGCCTCCCGGTGCTTGCGCAGCCGCTCTTCGCCGCCCATGGCCCGAGCGGCAGCGC
>VFJJ01000069.1 GCA_009886115.1 Actinomycetota bacterium | reverse complement strand
GTACTGCGAGTACGCCCGGTCGATGGGGTTGCGAAGCGAGATCAGGATCCGGGCCCCGGGCAGGTCGTGAGCCATGCGTTTGGTGGCCTCGGGGCGGTACATGTACGAGGGAGTGGCGTCGAAGATCAGCTCTTCGGGTCGTGCGTCGACGAAGCGGCTCCGGTACCAGTCGATGCCCCGCTCGTAGTTCCGGTCGAAGTAGTGCATCTCCTTGCCTGGCGGCCCGTTCACTCAACGTCCACCGGGAGGACGGGCCCACGCTACGAAACCCGACTCATCTGGTCAGGTATCGTCGCTCGGTCGAGAGGGAGCGCATGAGCACTGCTGGCACCACGTCGTTCTTCGAGCTCTCGCATCTCAAGGCGCTCGAAGCGGAGTCGATCCACGTGATCAGGGAGGTTGCGGCCGAGTTCGAGCGGCCGGTCCTCCTGTTCTCGGGTGGCAAGGACTCGATCGTCATGCTGCGCTTGGCCGAGAAGGCCTTCTGGCCGGCGCGCGTGCCGTTCCCCGTGATGCATGTCGACACGGGGCACAACTTCCCCGAGGTCATCGAGTTCCGCGATCGTGCGGTGGCCCGCACCGGCGTGAAGCTGGTCGTGGGCTCGGTGCAAGACGACATCGACGCCGGACGGGTCGCCGAGGAGCGCGGTCCACGGGCGAGCCGGAACCGGCTCCAGACGGCCACGCTCTTGCGCTCGATCGAGGACGGGCGTTACGACGCCGTGTTCGGTGGTGCCCGGCGCGACGAGGAGAAGGCCCGGGCCAAGGAACGGGTGTTCAGCTTCCGTGACGAGTTCGGCCAATGGGACCCGAAGAACCAGCGGCCCGAGCTGTGGAGCCTCTACAACGGCCGGCATCGGACGGGCGAGCACATCCGGGTCT
Organism: Actinomycetota bacterium; assembly: GCA_009886115.1. Classification (GTDB taxonomy): domain Bacteria; phylum Actinomycetota; class Acidimicrobiia; order IMCC26256; family VFJJ01; genus VFJJ01. The sequence continues at coordinate 74,095 of VFJJ01000069.1, read as the reverse complement.
TCCCTCTGAGCAACTGGACCGAGCTCGACATCTGGCAGTACATCGCCGACGACGGCATCGAGATACCGGCCATCTACTACGCGCATCGGCGCATGGTCTTTCGCCGCGACGGCATGCTGCTCGCCGACACGGAGTTCGTGACCCGAGGCGACGGCGAGGATCTCTTCGAGGCCACGGTCCGGTTCCGCACCGTGGGCGACGCCTCGTGCACGGGGGCCGTGGAATCACCGGCAGCGACCGTCGACGATGTCATACGCGAGGTCGCGGCCACTCGTATCACCGAGCGGGGTGCCACCCGGGCCGACGACCGCATCAGCGAAGCTGGGATGGAAGACCGCAAGAAAGAGGGGTACTTCTAGTGGGCACCGCAGGTACATGGAGGCGGCACTAGATGGAGCTCCTCCGTTTCGCGACGGCTGGGTCGGTCGACGACGGGAAGTCGACGCTCATCGGGCGCTTGCTCTTCGACTCCAAGGCCATCTTCGAGGACCAGCTCGAGGCGGTCGAGCGCACCAGCCGCGACAAGGGCTTCGACTACACGAACCTGGCGCTGCTCACCGACGGGCTGCGGGCCGAGCGCGAGCAGGGCATCACGATCGACGTCGCCTACCGCTACTTCGCCACGCCCAAGCGAAAGTTCATCATCGCCGACACGCCCGGTCACACGCAGTACACCCGCAACATGGTCACAGGGGCGTCCACGGCCGATCTGGCCCTGGTGCTCATCGACGCTCGCAAGGGAGTGCTCGAGCAGAGCCGTCGGCACTCGTTCATCGCCTCGCTGCTGCGCATCCCGCATCTCGTGCTGTGCGTGAACAAGATGGACCTCGTCGACTGGGACCAGCAGGTCTTCGAGAACGTCAAAGCCGAGTTTCGCCAGTTCGCCGCCAAGCTCGACGTGACCGACCTGGCGTTCATCCCAGTCTCGGCGCTCCTCGGCGACAACGTGGTCGACCGCTCGGCGAACACGCCGTGGTACCAAGGGCCGTCGTTGTTGCACCATCTGGAGGAGGTCCACATCGCCTCCGACCGCAACCACATCGACGCCCGTTTCCCCGTCCAGTACGTGATCAGGCCCATGAGCGACGAGTGGCACGACTACCGCGGCTACGCCGGCACCGTGGCCTCGGGCACGTTCAAGCCCGGCGACGAGGTCGTCGTGCTCCCGTCGGGCTTCACGTCGCGCATCGCCTCGATCGACACGGCCGACGGGCCGATCGGCGAGGCATTCGCACCCATGTCGGTGACCATCCGGCTCGAAGACGAGATCGACGTGTCGCGCGGCGACATGATCTGCCGGCGCCACAACCAGCCGACCGTGGGGCAAGACGTCGACGCCATGATCTGCTGGATGTCCGAGCAGGCTCGTCTCACCGCGGGGGCCAAGTACACGATCAAGCACACGACCCGATCGGCCCGGGCGCTGGTGAAGAACCTCAACTACCGGCTCGACATCAACACGCTGCATCGCGAGGAAGGCATCGATGGGTTGGCGCTCAACGAGATCGGCCGGGTCTCGCTGCGCACGACGCAGCCGCTCCTGTACGACGAGTACCGGCGCAACCGGGCCACCGGTTCGTTCATCCTGGTCGACGAGGTCACCAACGCCACCGTTGCGGCCGGGATGATCCTCGGTCCCACCCAGTGAGCCCGGCGGAGCCCGCCGACCGGGGCGCGCCGGTGACGCCGGGGCGGGTCTCGCCGAATGTCGTGTGGCATCCCGGGTCGATGGCCGCGGCCGATCGGCGCTCATCGTTGGGCTTTGCTGGTGCGACCGTCTGGCTCACCGGCCTCTCGGGCTCGGGGAAATCGACCGTCGCCGTGGTGCTGGAGCGGTTGCTGGTGCGCGCCGGCCGTCCGGCGTACATGCTCGACGGCGACAACCTGCGCCACGGGCTCAACGGCGACTTGGGTTTCAGCCCGTCCGACCGCGACGAGAACGTGCGCCGGGCCTCCGAGGTGGCTCGCCTGTTCGCCGACGCCGGCGTGATGGCGATCGTTCCGCTCATCTCCCCGTACCGTCACGGCCGGGAGCGGGCCCGGGAGGTCCATGCCGTCGCGGGAGTGCCGTTCGTGGAGGTGTTCGTCGACACCCCCATCGAGGTGTGCGAGGCGCGTGATCCCAAGGGCCTGTACGCGTTGGCCCGCGCCGGCACGATCACCGGCTTCACCGGAATCGACGATCCCTACGAACCGCCGTCGGCGCCCGAGCTGGTGCTGCGCCCCTCCGATGGCTCACCCGACGAGCAGGCGGCGCTCATCCTGGCCGTGCTCGACCGGATCGGCGGAGCCGGGCTGGCGGTCTGAGCAGTTAGCGTCTGTGCCCATGGCGACGTGCGCGTTCGTGGGTCTGGGTGTCATGGGCTTCCCGATGGCGGGCCATCTCGTGGCCGCGGGGCATGCGGTGACGGTGTACAACCGCACCGGCTCGAAGGCCTCCGACTGGACGACCCGCCACGGAGGCCGGGCTGCAGCTTCGCCCCGGGAGGCCGCAGCCGGTGCCGACGTGGTGTTCACCTGTGTCGGCAACGACGCCGATGTGCGTTCGGTCGTGTACGGGCCCGACGGGGTCCTGGCCGGGATGGCGTTTGGTCTCGGCGGGGCCAACGACCGTCGCGTGCTCGTCGATCACACGACCGCCTCGGCCGAACTGGCCCGCGAGCTGGCCGCGGCCTGCGCGACGGTCGACGGTGCCGGCGTGGGCCCGGGTGTGGGGTCGGGCGTCGGCTTCGTCGATGCGCCGGTGTCGGGTGGGCAGGCCGGCGCCGAGAACGGGCGCCTCACCGTGATGTGCGGCGGCGCACCCGCCGATTTCGAGGCCGTCGCGCCGGTGATCGCCGCCTACTCCGTGGCCTGCAACCTGATCGGTCCGGTCGGTCACGGTCAGCTCACGAAGATGGTGAACCAGATCGCCATCGCGGGAGTGATCCAGGGACTGGCCGAGGCCGTGAACTTCGGCCAGCGGGCCGGGCTCGACATGGAGGCCGTGATCGCCACCATCGGCAAGGGTGCCGCCGGTTCGTGGCAGCTCGAGAATCGGGCTCCGACCATGTGCCGGGGCGAGTTCGAGTTCGGCTTCGCCGTCGACCTCATGCGCAAGGATCTGGCGATCTGCCTCGACGAGGCCCGCCGCACCGGCGCCCGCCTCCCGGTGACCGCGCTGGTCGACCAGTTCTACGCCCAGGTGCAAAACCGCGGCGGACGCCGCTGGGACACCTCCTCGCTCGTCGCGCTCCTCACCGACGACTGAGCTGCCCCCACAGGCTTCTTTGCGTCCACCACCGTTCCCAGCGCGCCCCTGGACGCAAAGAACGGGGAGGTCGCTACAGGTTCGACTTCATGAGCTCGACGCGCACGCCGTCGGGGTCCTCGACGAAGATCATCTCGACGGTGTCGGTCTTGCACCGGGTGCCGGTGAGCAGCGTGCCGCCGTGCGCGACGAGTCGGGCCGCGGCCTCGTCGACGTCGTCGACCCAGAACCCGAAGTGGGTGAGGCCGAGCTGGCCCCGGCTGGCCGACGGGCGTCCTGTGGGATGCGGCGACCGGTAGGCGAGGAGCTCGATGGCCATGGCGTCATTGCGGATGAACACGGCGTCGAGGTCGACCTCGCCGTCGACTTCCAACCCAGCCGAGAACTCGTTGCCGATCACGTAGGTCTCGGCCGCCTCGAACCCGAGGCCCTCGCAGTAGAAGCGCAGCGACCGCTGCAGGTCGGTGACGCAGATCCCGAAGTGCGACGGCGTGTACTTGACCGACATGACGTCCTCCTCATCGACGGGGTGTCGTGCCCCTCCGCCGGAATCCTACGGCCGCCGAGTTCACGAACTGCTACAACCCGACGTGGGGTCGCCACAAGGCGCGTACCCTGCCCTCGCCAGGGAATCACGACTACAACGTGCTCAGACCGGATGCACGGCGCGAGGCTGCCAACGACACGACCTTCGGCGTGCTCAAGCTGACGCTCTCGGCCGGCAGCTGCTCGTGGAACTTCCTCCCGGTCGCCGGTCAGACCTTCACCGACTCGGGAACAACGGCCTGCCATTGACGATCGAGGTGGTGGTCGGCATTCCGGGCGGACCGACCCGGAGCCGCCCACCGCCGTCGGTCGACCGATCGAGCACCTGCGACCGCTCGCGCACCAACGGGCTCCGGCGGCCGCGCCTGCTCCTCGCGTGATCCTGGTCCGGGGCTACGGTCCTCGGCCATGGACTGGTCGCTCTCGCCCGAGACATTGGCAGCGCAGGCGCTGGGGCACGTCGACCCGGCGACGCGAGCGCTGGTGTCGCCGGTGCACATGAGCACGACGTTCGAGCGTCGGCCCGACAACACGTTGGTCGACGCCCGCGGGTACTCCAGGGCCGACAGTCCCGCGTTCGAGGAGCCCGAGCGGTTGTTGGCGGCCCTGGAGGGTGGGGCCGGGGCGATGCTGTTCTCGTCGGGGATGGCCGCGGCCACGTCGATCTTCTGCGCTCTCGTGCCGGGCGACCATGTGCTCATTCCCCGAATCGTCTACTGGGGCCTGAGGAAGTGGTTGTCGGAGTTCGCGGTCTCGTGGGGTGTCGACGTCGAGTACGTCGACACCGGCGACCTCGCAGCCCTCGCCGGGGCGCTGCGTCCGGGACAGACCCGGCTGGTGTGGGTCGAGACGCCAGCCAACCCCACGTGGGACATCACCGACATCGAGGCCGTGGTCGCGCTCGCCCATCGGGCCCACGCCCGGGTTGTCGTCGACTCCACGGTGTCGACCCCCGTCCTCACCCGTCCGCTGGCGCTCGGGGCCGACCTGGTGATGCACAGCGCCACCAAGGCCCTCAACGGTCACGGTGACGTGCTCGCCGGTGCGATCGTCTTCCCCCACGACGACGGCTTCGTGCAACGCATCAGGGCCTGGCGTCGCAGCACGGGCAACGTGCCCGGGCCGATGGAGGCCTGGTTGCTGCTACGGGGCATGCGCACGCTGTATGTCCGTGTGCGCCACTCGTGCGCCACGGCCCTGGCCCTGGCCGAGCAGCTCGACGGTCATCACTGTGTGACGACCGTCCTCTATCCGGGCCTGGTGTCGCATCCGGGTCATGAGATCGCGGTCCGGCAGATGGACGGTGGCTTCGGCACGATGCTCTCGGTGCAGGTGCGTGGTGGGGAGGCCGCGGCTCTGGAAGTGCTGTCCCGGCTGGAGTTGGTGAAGCGGGCGACGTCGCTCGGTGGCACCGAGACGCTCGTCGAGCACCGCAAGACCGTGGAGGGTCCGTCGTCGCCGGTCCCGGCCGACCTGTTGCGGATCTCGGTGGGGCTGGAGGCCCTTGACGACATCGCCGCGGATCTGCGGCAGGCTCTCGATGCGACCGCGAGCGGCGAGGAGCCTGGCGCGACGCCGCGGGCGGCGGCCGTTCGATCGGTGCCGTCACGGCGGCTGCCGCTCGATCCTGTGGCGAGGCTCGTCGAGGAGTCGTTGCGCCCCACGGCCATCGCTCGTGGGGGTGGGCTGGGATTCGTCGAGCGCCGAGACACCGAGGTGCACCTCGAGGCAACGGGTTCGCCGGGAGCGCTGGGGCCGATGCGGGATGCGATCGACCGTCAGATCCGCCGCCACGATCCGTCGATCGAGCGCGTGTTCGTCGGCCCGTTCGACGCCATCGCGATCGAGCCCCGACCCGAGCCCGGTCCCGGTCATGCTCGTGCGCCCGGTCACGGTCACACGCTGGCCGAGCGGATCACCGAGTTCCTCGACGCTTCGGTCAACCCGGCGATCGCGGCCCACGGTGGACGGGTCGTGGTTGCCGGCGTCGCGCCCGACGCAACGGTGCGCCTGCGCTTCGTCGGAGGCTGTCAGGGTTGCACGCTCTCGGAGGTCACGTTGCGCCAGGGCGTGGAACCCTTGCTGCGAGAGCGTTTCGGGCCCGAGGTCGTGGCCGTTGTCGACATCACCGACCACCGGGCGGGCCGAGCTCCGTACTTCACCGCAGCCAAGCGCTGAGCGACGACGATCAGCCCACACCGGCCAGCGTCGCCAGCTCGATCCAGGGTCGACACCACCGTTGCGGCAGCGCCGGCCACGTGCCACGCTGGCTCGTCGAAGTGCCACCTGGAAGCAATGGAGGTCGAGACCATGAGCACGATTCGCTACGCAGCGCGCCAGCCCGCTCAGCGCCGGAACCGTGAGGTCGAGGCCACCACGGCCGAGATCTGGTCGGAGGCCATCACGTGCATCTACGAGACCGATCCCGAGATCATCGCGGCGATCCTGCCCCGGCCCCTTGAACCCTCCTCGGAGGCCGGGCCCCTCGTCCGGGCGACGATCACCACGGTCACCATGCCCGGTGGACGCCCGTTCGGCGCTGGGTGGTTCGGCGTGCGGGCCCGCCACGGCGACGTCGAGGGCGAGTACCCGCTGTTCATGCCGATGACCACCGAGCAGGCGACCGTCGGCGGGCGCGAGACCTATGGCGAGCCCAAGAAGATCGGTGAGGTGTGGGTGAAGCGTGACGGCGATCAGGTGGAAGGGGTCATGGCCCGCATGGGTTTCACGGTCTGCGAGATCCGCGGTCGCATCACGGGAACCCGTCCGGCCTACGAGAAGGACAAGATCGACTTCTACTTCAAGCTCGGACAGGCTCCCGATGGCGTCGGCCTCGACCGTGATCCGCTGCTCGTGTACGGAAGGAAGCACGAGCGGTCGCGGGTGCACGAGGGGATCGACGGCGAGATCATCCTGAAGGACTCCCCGCTCGACCCCATCGCCGATCTCGTGGTGCGCCGTGTGGTCGACCTCAACTGGACCGAGCGGGCCACGCATCAGATCGGCGAGATCCAGGGCACCGTCCCAGCCGAGTGGCTCCTGCCGTTCGTGCACCAGCGCTACGACGACCTCTCGGTTCTCGGGGCTGGCGCAAAGGACTGAACGTGGACGAACGCACCGGCGCCGCCATGACCCCCACGAGCGAGCGCTACATGATCGTGTCGTCCGACTGCCATGCCGGGCTGCGCTGCGACGAGTACCGGCCTTACCTCGACGCTCGTTACACCGAGCAGTTCGACGCGTTCCTCGCCGAGCGAGAGGCGGCTCGCGGTGAGGCCTTGCGCATGAACTACGACTACATCATGAACTGGGAGACCGACCACGCAGAAGGTCTCCAGGGCGCCCACGATCCGGCCCGGCGGGACAAGGAGCTCGACGCCGACGGTGTGGCTGGCGAGGTGCTGTTCCCCGACAGCGACGCCATCACCGGGATGGAGTCGCCGCCGTTCGGAGCTGGGCTGTCTGCGGGAGCGATCGCCGATCCCAACCTGGCCTTCGCCGGCGCCCGGGCCCACAACCGGTTCCTGGCCGAGCTGTGCTCGGAGCATCCCGAGCGGCGAGCCGGGATCGCGCTCGTGCCGATCTGTCACGACATCGAACGAGGTGTCGCCGAGATCGAATGGGCCGCCCGGCAGCCGGGCATTCGCGGGATCATGATCCCGACCATGTGGCGCGATCGCCTGCCGTACAACGACGTGGCGTACGACGCGATCTGGGCCGCGTGTCAGGTCCACGGCCTGCCCGTCCACGTGCACTCGGGCGAGGCCCCACGCGACGAGTACGGCGACAACATCGGGATCTATCTCGCCGAGGTGGTGTGGTGGACGACCCGTCCCATCGCCCATCTGTTGTTCTCGGGGGCCTTCGAGCGCTTCCCCGGCTTGAGGTTCGTCGTGACGGAGGCGGCTGCGTACTGGGCCCCCGACATGATGTGGAAGTGGGACGTGTACTTCGGCGGTGGTCACACCACCAAGAAGATGGCCGCGATGATGGCGGGCAAGCTGTCGAAGCTCCCGTCGGAGTACTTCGGCACGAACGTCTTCATCGGCGCCTCGACCATGTCGAAGGAGGAGATCCGCCGCCGTCACGCCATCGGCTGCGACGTCGCCATGTGGGGCACCGACTATCCGCACCCCGAGGGCACCTGGCCCAACACGATCTCCCGGCTCCGCCAGGACTTCGCCGACGTCCCGCTCGCTGACGCCCGCTTGCTGCTGGGTGAGACCTGTGCTCGCGTCTACGGCTTCGACACCGACGCGCTGCGGACCATCGCCGACCGCATCGGGCCCACGCCAGCCGATCTGGGCCAGGACCCGTCACTGGTAACGACCGACCCGGCCGTCATCGCCCAAGCGCGGTGGTGGCGGGCCACCCTGTAGCCGCCATCCACCCCACACCCCCCGGGGCTGGGGGCTGGGGTCGGGGCTACCAGCTCCGGATGATGGCGTCGCGGTCGAAGGCGCCGCAGGTGGTGTCGGTCGGGAAATCGGCCGTCGCCAAGGGGACGTGCACCTCGGCGACGGTCGGTCCGATGCGCTCGGCCACGGCGGCGAGAGCCGCGAGGTCGAAGCCGTACACGTCTGCCGCATTGCCGGCGAACATGAGCCTGCACTCGTCGGCGGGCACGTTCGCGAACGACGCCCGCAGCGCCTCCCGGGTGAGCGGTTGCGTCCCCTCGCTGTGGGGGTAGTCGGCGCCCCACATGATCTTCTCGACGCCGACGAGATGGCGGATGTCGACCTCGATGGGGCGGATGAAGCTGGCGCCGACCCAGCAGTTGCGGGCGAAGTACTCGGTCGGGGTGAGCGAAAGTCTCGCGGCCGCCTCGCCGCCGAACATGGCCTCGGCCGAGCCGGCCCGCTTCATTCGGCCGAGAAACCAGTCGAGGCTGGCCAGGCCGCCGGGGATCCAGCCCGTCCCCTGCTCGGTGAGCACGAACTTGAGCGATGGGTGACGCTCGAAGACGCCGGCGAAGATCAGATGCCACAAGGCGCGGTGGGAGAAGATGGGGATCTCGACGAGCTGGATGGCCCGAGCCGCGGCGGTCATGCCGTACTCGGGGAGGCCGGCGCCGCTGTGGTGGTTGATCACCATGTCGAGCTCGGCGCAGGTACGCCAGATGGGCTCGTAGGTCTCGGACCACAGCGGCGCGACATCGGGATGGTTGGGGGCCACGCCGGGCAGCAGGATGCCGCCGAAGAGACCGTGCTCGCGGGCCCAACGGATCTCAGCCACGGCGTCGTCGACATCGTTCAGCAGAATCTGCGCCATGCCCGCGCGCCGGCCCGGCTGCGCGGCGCACAGGTCGGCGAGCCACCGATTGTGGGCCTGGAGCCCGGCCCAGCGGTGCTCGTACTGCGCTGCGCTGGGCAGCGGGGCGAGCAGCGAGCCCGACGGGAAGAACGGCGGGATGGTGTTGGGGAACAGCACCTCGGCGGCGATGCCCTCGGCGTCGAGCTCGCGTTCGCGGCGCTCGTGGCTCCAGTTGCGATCGGCGTCGGGGTTGACGAGATCGCCCCACGGGTTCACGTAGGCATTGGCCCAGGCATCGAACTCGTCGAGCCAGCGCGATGCCAGGTACGGCCGGTAGTCGCGGAGGTCGGCGCCGGCGTGGCCGTCGGTCGAGATCAGCAGGTACCGGTCGAGCGTGTCCCAACGAGCGGTCGCGGTCACGGGTGACCTCCTCCCTCACGGTGCGGTGCGGTGCGGGCAGCGTCGCACATCCGGAGCGGTCGCACACACCCCCTCCCGGTACGCTGCGCTCCCATGGACGACCACCGCCTCGCCGCCGACCTCGCCGCCGCGGCCGGGGAGCTGTTGCTCGCCGTCCGCTCCACCAGTCCGGGCGAGGCCGATGTGCGTTCGGACGGGCTCATCCTCGGTCGGCTCGCGGTCGAGCGCCCGGGAGATGCCGTGCTCTCCGAGGAGTCGGCCGACGACCTCAAGCGCCTCGCTGCCGAACGCGTGTGGATCATCGATCCCCTCGACGGGACCCGCGAGTACAACGAGGAAGGGCGTGAAGATTGGGCCGTCCACATCGCGTTGTGGGAGCGGGGTCGGGGTATCACGGCGGCCGCTGTTGGCCTGCCGGCACAAGGTCGGATCCTGCACACGGGCCCCGGAGGCGTCCCTGCGTCCAACTCGACCGGGCCCGTTCCGTCCCGCCCACGGATCGTGGTGAGCCGGACTCGACCGCCGGCGTTCACCCAGCAGCTCGCCGACGAGCTCGGCGCCGACCTCGTGCCCATGGGCTCGGCCGGGGCCAAGGCCATGGCTGTCGTCCTCGGCGTGGTCGACGTGTACGCCCACGCCGGTGGCCAATGGGAGTGGGACAATGCCGCACCCGCCGGCGTTGCCACCGCAGCCGGGCTGCACGTCACACGCCTCGACGGCGCACCGCTGATGTACAACCAGGAACGGCCATGGCTGCCCGACCTCCTCATCTGCCGGACCGAACTGGGTGCCCGGGTGAGTGAGACGGCCGGCCGCCTGCTGTCGACCGAGTCCGCAACCGACCCGACCTGAGGACGGACGACGTGTCCCGAGGTTCGACGACGGGGATACCGGCCACTCCAGAGGAGATCACCGCCGAGTGGCTGACGGCGGCACTCTCGCAGCACCAGCCTGGTGTCGTCGTCTCGTCGGTCGAGGTGCTCGACGTTCGTGAGGTGACGAACACGCACGTGCGGCTCCGGATCGAGGTCGAAGCTGGGGGGAGCGACCCGGTCTCATCGAGCCTGTTCGTCAAGATGCTTCCACTCGAGAGCTCTCGCCGTGACGCCGTTGCCGCCACCGGCATGGGACAGCGCGAGGCGCGCTTCTACCGTGAGCTGGCGCCAACGCTGTCAATGCGGCTTCCGCACGCGCACCTTGCGCTCTTCGACGATGAGACCGGAGCATTCATCGTCGCCCTCGACGATCTCGATAGTAGTAACTGTCTGATTTCGGACGGCACCTGGGGCGTCTCGCCCGAGGCCGCCATGGGGGCCCTCGCCGCCCTGGCCCAGCTCCACGCGCGCTTCGAAGATCCGGCTCGGCGCGAGCTGGAGGTGCCGTGGATACCCGAGGCCACGCACGGGCGCAGCTACGGGGCGAACATGCTGCGTTACGGGCTCGATCATCACGGCGACCGGCTGAGCACGGACTTCGCGGCGATCGCCGAGCTCTACATCTCCGACAACCGAGCGCTGCACCACTTGTGGCACCGGGGCCCGCTCACGGTCGTTCACGGCGATCCGCACATCGGAAACCTGTTCATCGACATCGACATCGACATCGACAGCGGCAGCGTCGTCGACGTGGCCGCGGGTTCTGGCGCGAGGGTGGGCTTCCTCGACTGGGGGATCATCAACATCACGAGCCCCATGCGCGACGTGAGCTACTTCATGAACATGGCCCTGTCGGTCGACGACCGCCGAGCCCACGAGCGCGCTCTCCTGCGCCACTATCTCGACGTCCGACGGGCGCTCGGCGCCGCCCCCATCAGCTACGACGAGGCTTGGCTCGCCCATCGGCTCCATGCGGCCTACACCGTCCCGGCCTGTTGCCAGATCGTGACGTTCCCGGCGAACGCGACCGCGGCCCGCCAGGTGTTCGCAGCCGCCTTCCTCGCCCGGGCCGAAGCGGCGCTCGGCGATCTCGAGGCGAGAAAAGCAGTTGCCGATCAGCTCTCCCGGTGAACATGGTGAGCCCGGTGAGCCCGGTGAGCCCGGTGACACCGGGAGTGGTTCAGCTCCCCTTGTGGTTGAGGATCTGCCGCAGCTCGGTCACCACGGTGACCAGGTCGGCCTGGTCGGCCATCACCTGCTCGATGGGCTTGTACGCGTCGGGGATCTCATCGATCAGCTTCTCGGCCGCGCTGTCGTTCCACACTCGGCCGCTCATGCGCTCGGCGAGATCCGACGCGGTGTAACGCTTTCGTGCCGCGTTGCGTGACAGCCGCCGGCCGGCGCCGTGGGCGCACGAGCGGAAGCTGTCGGGCTGCCCCTTGCCGCGCACGATGTATGACCGGGCGCCCATCGAACCGGGGATGATCCCCCAGTCGCCGAGGTCGGCCTTGATCGCACCCTTGCGGGTGACCCAGAGGTCGTGACCGTGGTGGTGCTCGCGCTGGCAGAAGTTGTGATGGCAGTTGACCCTCGTGCGCTCCGTACCGTGACCGACGAAACGCAGGAACTCGGCAGTTACCCGGTCGAGCATGCAGTCCCGGTTGGCCCGGGCGTAGCGCTGGGCCCACAGCATGTCGGCCACGTAGGCCTCGAACTCGGGCGTGCCCTCCACGAACCAGGCCAGCTCGGGGTCCTCGAGCGTCACCAGCGCCTCCTTCATAGCGCCGCGGGCCCGGCCGATGTGCCCGGTGGCGAGGATGTTGCCGATTCCGCGGCTGCCCGAGTGCAGCACCAGCCACACCTCGTCTTCGCTCGAGAGGCAGATCTCGAAGAAGTGGTTGCCCGAGCCGAGCGACCCGAACTGCTGCACGGTCTTGGTCTCGAGCCGGTGCTCGAGCAGCGTCGGCGCGGGGTTGGCGGCCAGCCAGGCTCGGCCGGGCGTGTCGGCGCCGCGGAAGTGCTGGCCGATGCCTGCCGGGACGGCCTTCTCGACGACAGGCATGAAACGCGCGAGGTCGTCGGGCAGGTCCTCGGCCCGCAACGTGGTGTGGACTGCGGCCATCCCGCAGCCCAGGTCGACACCGACCGCCGATGGGATCACGGCACCTTCGGTCGCGATGACGCTGCCGACCGTGGCGCCGATACCGAGATGGGCGTCGGGCATGAGCGCAACGTGACCCGCGATGACGGGCAGCCGCGAGAGCCGTAACGCCTGGGCCATCGTGACGTCATCGACCTCGGAAGCCCAGGAGGCCAGGTGGGGGGTGATCCATTCCATGGGCCCATTGTGACGACATCATCTCGGCCGGTAAGGCCTTTTCCGCCCGACTCGGTGCACGGGCCCGAACCAGCCCACCACCGGGAACAGGGTGGTGCACGGGGATAGGGTCCGCATGGTGGAGGCCACGTCGGCGGTCGGGCAGTTCGATCAGGTCACCCCGCCCGATCTGCGCCGGGCGTGGCTGACCCTGGCCGTCGTGAGCCTGAGCAGCTTCCAGACGGCCATGTCGCTGTCGATCATCTTCGTGATCTTCCCCGCGCTGGCGAGCTCGTTCCCCGATTCGTCGACCGCCGAGCTGTCGTGGGTCGTGAACATCTTCACGATCGTCTCGGCCTCCACGCTCGTGCTCGGCGGTGTGGCGGGAGAACGGTTCGGGCGCAAGCGGATCCTCGTCGGGGCCACGGCCGTGTTCACGCTGGCTTCGGTGGGTGCGGCACTCTCGCCGACGGTCGGCGTGCTGATCGGCTTCCGCTGCGTGCAGGCACTGGCGACCGCAGCCTTGCTACCCACGGCGAACACGATCGTGCTGGCCCAGTTCCCGCCGAGCCATCGAGGGACGGCCATCGCCACCTGGTCGGCCGTGGGCGCTGCCGCGGGTGCCGTCGGGCCGTCGCTCGGAGGCTTCCTCATCGGTGTCGGATCGTGGCGATGGGCCTTCTGGATGAACGTTCCCTTGGGCGTCTGCTCGGTGGTGGCTGCGATCAAGGTGGTCCCCAACTCCGGGCCCGCGGTGTCCCCGTCGGACCGTCACACGCCGTGGCCCGACCTGGTGAGCTGCGTCGCGCTGTTCGCCGGCGTGGCCGGGGTGGTCCTGGGCCTGGTGCAGAGCCGCACGTGGGGCTGGGACGATCAACGAACCATTGCCGCGTTCGCGTTCGGCTCCGCACTCCTGGTCTGGGTGGTCGTGAGGTCGCGCCGCCTCTCGAATCCCTTGCTGCGCTTGGATCTGCTGCGTTTCGAAGGCTTCAGCTTCGGAACGCTGGCGATGTGCACCTACGCGGTGAGCTTCTTCGGCTTCCAGTTCGCGTGCGTGCGGTTCCTCACCGAGGTGTGGGGGCACTCGATCGCCGAGGCGGGGCTGCTGGCGACCCCGGTGTTCGTGACGACCGCGATCACGACGGCGGTCGGAGGACGTCTCGGTGAGCGGTTCGGCTACCGATGGATCATCGTGTCGGGCGGGGTCACCTGGGCGGGCGCGTGCACGTGGATGTCGTTCGAGCTCGGCGCGGAGCGCGATCGCCCGTTGTGGTTGGCTGCTGTGTCGTTGGCCGGCGTGGGATCGGGGTTCCTCTGGGGCGCCCTGTTCCCGATCATCATGCGCCAGCTCCCGATCGAGCTCGTCCCCGCTGGCGCCGGCCTGAACCAGACGCTGCAGCGGATCGGGAACTCCCTCGGCGTCGCAGCCGTGGTGTCGATCGTCGGGGCCAAGACCGTGGTCGACGCCGACGCCTTCTCCGACGTGTTCCTCGGCTGTGCGTTGATCATGGTGCTGGTGATCGCGGCCGGGGTGAGGGGCGCGGCCGAACGCCGACGCCCCTCACCCCGGCCGGTCTGAGCTCTCAGGACAGCGTCTCGAAACAGCGTCTCGAAACAGCGTCTCAGAACAGCGGGCCCGATGCCGACACCTCGTACTTCACCAAGACCGGGGCGCCGCCGAGCAGCCCGCCGAGCTGCCCGCCGAACGCCTTGAAGTGCTCGGTCTGCATGTGCGACGCCAGGTCGTCGGCACTCGTGTAGACCTCGAAGATTCGCAGAGTGTCGGTTTCGGTGATGTCCCACGAGAACTCGTAGGCCTGGCAGCCGGGCTCGTTGCTCTTGCATGCAGCCGACATCGACCGGCACGCCGCTTCGGCCTCGGAACGCTTGGCAGGGTTGATGGGCAGGGTGCCGGCGACGACGATCATCTGGGTCTCCTGGGACGGGTCGGTGTAGTAGTCGGAGACTATTGCCGGAGTCGGTGATCGTGCCCGTCGGGGGCCGAGCACCGAGAGCGCCTCGGCGTTAGCCTCCGTTCCATGGCCCGACACCCGCTGCACGACGTCGCCATCGTCGGCGTCCACAACACAGCGCAGGCCCGGGTGCTCGACGGTCACACGTCGGACACGATCACCCTCGACGCCGTTCGCGGTGTGCTGGCCGACGCCGGGCTCGGGCCGAAGGACCTCGACGGCGTGTCGATCGGCGGTCAGGGCACGCAGTGGATCTATCAGCTCGGCTGCGGCCCAGCCTGGCGCAGCGGCCGGGGCGACGGGATCCCTCAGGTGCTCGAAGCGGCATCGGCCATCGCCACCGGCCTCGCCACCACGGTCGTCATCGCGGCGGGCTCGGCCGGGGTGTACACCGAGCGCGAGTCGACCGCGCCGTGGACCCGTCCCGCGAACGAGTTCGTCGTGCCGTGGGGCTTGTTCACCGCAGCCGAGTTCGCCCTGATCGCCCGGCGCCACATGCACATGTACGGCACGAAACCCGAGCACCTGGCCACGGTCGCGGCGACGATCCGCAACAACGGCCACGTCCACCCCGACGCCATCTACTCCGGGCGGGGCCCGTTCACCCCGCAGGACATCCTCGACTCGCGCATGGTCGCCGATCCCTTCCACCTCCTCGACTGCTCGATGACGAGTGAGGGCGGCGCCGCCTTGGTGCTCACCACCGGGGAGCGGGCGCGTGATCTGGCGCAGGCTCCGGTCTGGCTGCTCGGCGGAGGGGGCGACAGCTACGGACCGTCGTACCAGCATCCTCCCGTCTTCGACCTCACCGGCCGTCTCGGGACCGAGTACGCCAACGGGTGGGCGGGGCGGCTGGCGGCGCAGCGAGCGTTCGCCATGTGCGGCTTGACTCCCAGCGACGTCGACGTGTGCGAGTTCTACGATCCGTTCTCGTTCGAGATCATCCGCCAGTTCGAGGCGTTCGGCTTCTGCGGCGAGGGCGAAGGCGGCGAGTTCGTGATGGACGGCACCATCGAGGTCGGGGGTCGCTCTCCCATCACGACCGACGGCGGGCTGATGGCCTTCTCGCACGGCGGCGCGACGGTGCAGTTGTTGCAACGTGTCATCCGGTCGGTGCAGCAGCTCCGGGGTGGGTGCCTGAGCCGACAGGTCGCCGGGGCCGAGGTCGCCATGTGCAGCAACGGCGGGCCCGGCGCCTTGTTCACCGACGTGATGCTGCTCGGCAAGGAGGCGGCGTGACCGCGGGGGGTCCGAGCCGCGAGTGGAGCCTGGCCGAGGGAGAGCTCGACGCCCAGGGGGCCGGGATCCCGCTACCCCGCCCGACCGTGGTGTCGAAGCCCTACTGGGACGGGTGCCGGCGCGGCGAGCTCCTCTTCCAACGCTGCCGCGCCTGCTCGGCCACCGTGTTCAACCCGGCGCCGGCCTGCCGGCAGTGCCTGTCGTCCGATCTGGCGTGGGAGCGCAGCGCTGGCGTGGGGTCGGTCTACTCGTGGACCGTCGTGCACCGACCCCAGACCCCGGCGTTCACCGTGCCCTACGCCGTGGCGATCGTCGACCTCGACGAGGGCTACCAGATGATGAGCAACGTGATCGGCTGTCGGCCCGACGATGTCGCCATCGGGATGCGGGTCAGGGTCGAGTTCCGCGCGATCGACGACGAGATCACGCTCCCGTACTTCGTGCCGGTGGTCGCTCCAGGTGCGGTCACGAACCCTTGAGCACGGCCAGCACGTCGGTCTCGAACAGGCGCAGGCTCTCCCACGCCAGCTCGGGGTCGGTGCCCCCCATCAGCGGGTGGAACATCAACAGGCCGGTCTCGCCCAGGGTCCCGGCGAGCTCGACGGTCTCAGCCGGCGTGAGCACCGGGTACACGCCCATGGCCCGCAACGCGTCGGCGTCGGCGACCGGCGAGTACGGCGAGGCCATCGGGTACCCGGCGTCGTTGCTCTCGCGCCACCACGTGCCGTACGAGTTCATCTCGTGCATGGCGTACGGGGCGATCCGTTCCCACGCCGCGTCGGGATCGTCGGCGATGTGGAGATAGATGGGTCCGCCTCCCAGCTCGGGTCCGGGGTCGAAGCCCTTGAGTCGTTGCACCTCGGCCCGGTAGGTCTCCCACAGGCCGGGCGCCCCGGGGCTGAACCAGTCGCCCAGGCGGGCGGCTCGTCGAGCGGCTCCCTTGGTCGAGCCCCCGAGCAGGATCGGCGGCCGGGGCTGCTGCACCGGCTTCGGGGTGATGCGAGCCGTTCGCCCACGGAACTCGAACTCCTCGCCCGTCCACGCCTGCTGGAAGACCGTCACCGCCTCCTCGACCAGGGCCGCCCGGTCGTCGAGGCGGCGGTCGAACATGGCGAACTCCGACGGCACGTAGCCCGCTCCCACCGTGACGATCAAGCGGCCGCCCGAGATCACGTCGAGGATCGCCAGGTCCTCGGCAGCCCGCAGCGGGTCGTGGAGCGGAGCGATGAGCGCGCTGAGCACGATCTTGGCGTTCGTGGTGCGAGCGGCCACCGCAGCCGCGAACACCATCGGCGACGGAAGGTACCCGTCGGCCGAGCCGTGGTGCTCGGAGACGACGATGTTGGCGCAACCCAGCCCGTCGGCCCACTCGCACATGTCGAGCGCCGCGGCGTAACGCTCGGTCAGCGTCGTGGGGGCGATCTCCGGCGCCCGCATGTCGAATCGCAGCCCGAAACCGGTCATGGCGTCCTCGTCTCTCTCCGCTCGGTCACTCGCCGGGCGATGTCGTGCAGCGTCTCGGGATTGGCCAGGGCCTCGGTGTTGCGAACGGCCCGGCCGTTGACGGCGTCGGTGACGGCCAGCTCGGCCAACTTGCCACTCCGCGTGCGGGGCAGGTCGTCGACGGCGACGATCAGGCCCGGGACGTGCCGGGGCGTGCAGCCCGTCCGGATGCGTCGCCGGATGTCGACCTCGAGGTCGTCGGTGAGGGTCAGCCCGGACGCGAGGCGAACGAGCAGGACGATCTCGGTGTCGAGCGCGCCGGCTGCGTCGGGCACCTCCTGCCCGAACACGAGCGACTCGACCACATCGGCGATCTGCTCGACCTGGCGGTAGATCTCTGCGGTGCCGATCCGCACGCCGCCCGGGTTGAGGGTCGTGTCGGAGCGCCCGTGGATGACGAAGCCCCCGTTCGACGTGTGGGTCGCGAAGTCGCCCTGGGCCCACACCTCGCCCGGTTGGCCGTCGTGGGCATCGTCTCGCACGGCGAAGCGCTCGAAGTAGGCGCTGCGGTAGCGCCGGCCGTCGTCGTCGCCCCAGAACCCGAGTGGCATCGAGGGGAACGGGGCCGTGCACACCAGCTCACCCCGCTCGTCCACCACGGGGTGGCCGTCGTCGTCCCACACCTCGATCGCCATGCCCAGCGCGGCGCGTTGGATCTCGCCGGCGAACACGGGCGACATCGGATCGCCCGCTACGAGGCAACCGCACAGATCGGTGCCGCCGGAGATCGAGGCCAGGTGAACATCGTCGGCGATCGCCTCGTACACGAACGCGAACGACTCGGGTGACAGGGGCGATCCCGTGCTGCAGATGGTGCGGAGCTTCGAGAGGCCTGTGTTGTCGCGAGGGTGGTAACCGGCCTTCTTGACCGAGTCGATGAACTTGGCGCTCACGCCGAACAGCGTGACGGCCTCCTCGTCGGCGATACGGAACAACGCCTCGGGCCCGGGGTACAGGGGTGAGCCGTCGTAGAGGATCGCCGTGGCGCCCGAGGCCAGCGCCGACACCAACCAGTTCCACATCATCCAGCCGGTGGTCGTGAAGTACATGACGCGGTCGCCGGGCCGCACGTCGCAGTGGAGCTGCTGCTCGACGAGGTGCTTGAGCAGCACACCCCCGGTCCGGTGCACGATGCACTTGGGCGGCCCGGTCGTGCCCGAGCTGTAGAGCACGTACCACGGGAGGTCGTACGGGAACCGCTCGAACGCCTCGGGCGTCCCGGAGCCGTGGGTGTCGTTGGTGTCGTTGGTGTCGTTGGTGTCGTCGCCGAGCCATGCTTCCCAGGAAGACGTCGACGTCGTGCTGCTGTGCATCGGGTCGTCTGGGCCGAGGAGGACGGCTCGGCGCAGGCTCGGCAGGCGATCGACGATCTGCCCGAGGCGCTCGAGGCAGTCGAGCTCCTTGCCGCCATAGGTGTAACGCGCCGCGGCCAAGAGCACGACAGGTTGTATCTGTCCGAATCTGTCGATGACCCCGTCGACCCCGAAGTCGGGCGAGGTCGACGAGAACACGGCGCCGATGCTCGTGGCCCCGAGCATGAAGGCCACGGTCTCGGGGACGTTGGGCATCCACGCCACGACCCGCTCGCCTGGTGCCACGCCGTCGTCTCGGAGGGCACGGGCGACCCCGGTGGCGGTCGTGCGCAGCCTCCCCCACGACCAGACCTCGCGGCGCCCGTCCTCGCCGCGGAAGATGAGCGCGGGGGAATCGGGGGGCTGCCCCCGGCCGTCGAGCAGGTTCTCGGCCACGTTCAGACGGGCGTCGGGGAAGAAGCGGGCATCGCGCATCGACCCGCCGAGGTCGCTGTCGTGGGCGACGTCCGTGGTCCCGGCACGCCGCACGAGCGCCCGATCGTCAGGGCCCCGGCTGCCGATGATGCCCATGTCGTCCCACATCGTGCGCCAGAACGGCCCCGGCTCGGCGACCGACCACGCGTGGAGCGCCTCGTAGTCGGCGAACCCGGTCGAGCGCAGGAGGCGGGCCATGGCCGTGGCCCCGATCCGCTCGGGCGACGGGGTCCACAACGGCTCGGCAACGGGGATGCTCCTGATCACGTCACATCCTGCGTCGGGTCACACGATCGCGTCGAGCGCGACGATGACGCGATCGATGTCGGCGTCATCGACATCGTGGTGGGTGACGAACCGGATTGTGCCCGCGCCGAGCATGCCACCCAGGATCCCGTGTCGGGCCAGGCGATCGAGGAAGTCGATGGGCATTCCGGTCGCATCGACACAGACGATGTTGGTGACGACCGTCTCGGGATCGACCGACCGAGCGAAGCGCTCACGCAGCGCGTCGGCCAGCCGGCGCGCTCGGACGTGGTCGTCGGCGAGACGGTCGATCATCGAGTCGAGCGCGACCTCGGCGGCTGCGGCGATCACCCCGGCCTGGCGCATGGTGCCACCCAGACGGGCTCGCTCGTAGCGCGCCGCCGCGATCGTGTCGGTCGTGCCGACGAGCATCGAGCCCACGGGAGCGCACAATCCCTTGGAGAAGCAGAACATCGCCGCCGTGACCGGAGCGACGAGCGCGGCCGGCTCGACCCCCAACGCCGCCGCGGCGTTGAAGATCCGGGCGCCGTCGCAGTAGACCGGGAGACCGTGGCGCGCCGCCGCGTCGGCCACGGCCTGAACGTGCGCCCGGTTCGAGACCTGCCCGCCCGAAGCCATGTGGGTGTTCTCGATGGTGACGAGCGAGATGGCCGCGAGGTGCTCGTGGGTGTCGGCCATGGCGGCATCGATCGACTCGGGCACGAAGCTGCCGTTCAGGTCGGGTAGCGGGTGCGGCTGCACGCCAGCGATGACGGGCGCCGCGGCGTCCTCGAACGAGCGGATGTGGCAGCGGGCCGGGCACAGCACCTCGGTGCCGGGCCGGGCGAGCACGCGCAGGGCCAGCAGGTTCGCCATCCGGCCGCTGGGGACGAACAGGCCGGCCTCCATGCCGAGGAGGGCGGCCGCCTTCTCCTGCAAGCGATTGACGGTGGGGTCCTCCCCGTAGCAGTCGTCGCCCACATCGGCGGTGGCCATGGCAGCCCGCATCGCGTTCGTGGGACGGGTCACCGTGTCGGAGCGCAGGTCGACGAGACCCCGGGGATCAGGCATCGCCAGAGGCTACCGAGACCGCAGGTGAGAGCACGTGGACCGGGCGGGATTCCGTTGGGCGGCAAGATCGGCGGACCCGGAATCCTCGTGATCCTGGCCATCGTCGTGCTGAGCCGGAGTTGCGGGGGCACCGGTGGTGACGGCGCGGGCTCGGGCGCCGGGGGGATCGACGACATCCTGGGTCAGATCCTGACGGGCGGCGGTCAGGCCGTGAGTGGGAGCCCTCCGCCCGATTCGCCGGGCGTGGGTGCCGACGTCGACGAGTTCGAGGCCTTCATGGGGTTCGTGCTCGACAACGTGCAAGGTGTGTGGCAGCAGCATTTCGACGAGGCGGGCCAGACCTACACCCGCACGAGGCTCCAGGTGTACACCGAGGCCATCCAGACCGGCTGTGGTCTGGGGCAGGCCCAGGCTGGGCCCTTCTGCTGCCCGGCGCCGGGCGACAACCTGGTGTACATCGCCCCCACGTTCATGGCGCAGCTGGCCGAGCAGCTCGGCGCTCCCGGCGACCCCGCGAGCTGCGATACGTTCGCCGTCGCGAGCCCGTGACCGGCTCCACCTGCCGAGCTGGCAGCGTGCGCACCTGGAGAGAGCCATGACGACCGAAGAGCGTTACGCCCATCCCAACGCGTTTGCGCCGGGACGGGTGCTTCGCGAGCACGCCGAGCCCATCAAGGTGGGCAGCATGCTGTGGGTGTTCACCGACCCGCATCGGGGTCATGAGTTCGCGTACAACCGGTGGTACGAACGAGACCACTACTACGCGGGCTGCATGATCGGCGCCAACAACTTCGCCGGGAGCCGCTGGGTCGCCACCCGTCGCCACAAGGACGCCCGCTTCCCCGACCATCCCGACATGCCGTTCGCTCGCGACGCCGGCTCGTACGCCTGCGTCTACTACATGCTCGACGGGGCCCACGAGAGCTGGTTGGAATGGTCGACGCCCCAGGCGCTGGAGCTCTACGAACTCGACCGGGGCTTCAACTCGCGCACCCACTACAACACCGGGACCTACCGCTACGAGTGGCGTGCGTACCGTGACCGCGACCCTGTCCTCCTCGAGATGGCGCCCGACTACCGCTATCCCGGCATGGTCGCCATGTGGGTCGAGGCCGCGGAAGGCGTCGAGCAGGCCCGCATCGACGATTGGTTCGACGGCAACTTGTCGGCCTGGATCGCCGACACGCCCGTCGCGAACGTTTCGAGCTGGTCCTACATCCCGTTGCTGCCCACCAAGGCCGAGTTCGTGCCCGACGATCCCGAAGGGGCTCGGCGCACCTTCCTCCTCCAGTTCGTCGAAGGCGATCCGCTCGACTCGTGGGAGCAGCAGCACCGCCTCGCCGATGCCCTGGCTGCCAGCGGACTGGCGCAGATCGTCTTCGCCGCCCCGTTCATCGCGACCAAGATCGGTACCGACGCCTACATCGACGAGCTCTGGTAGCTCCGGGGCGGCGACGCTTCCGACACCGTCTCACCAACCATCGAGGACGGAGCACGCATGTCGAGCATCCCCGCGATCCCGACCGACCCGACGCCGCGGATCGAGGTCATCGACTCCGACGGGCACGTGATCGAGCCCGACACCGTGTGGAGCGAGTACGCAGAGCCGGCCTTTCGGGAGCAGCTGTCGTGCCCGGGCGGTTGGGTCCAGGCCACGGCGATCGGTCGGGCCTACCCGGCCGCCAGCGCCGCCGCGGCCTATGGCGGGGCGCGAAACGATCCCGAGGCCAGCTGGGCCGGTGACGCCGTGGGTACCGATCTGTGGGACGAGGCCGCGCGCTCGCACATGTCGCGCCCCGGAGGACGCGATCCCCACGCTCGTCTCGTCGACATGGACGAGGAAGGGATCGACGCCGCGGTGTTGTATCCCACGGCGATGCTCTCGTGGGTCGAGGAGGCTGACGTGCTGGGCGCGGCCTGCCGGGCCTACAACAACTGGCTACGCGACTACTGCGCGGCGGCGCCGAGCCGGCTCTACGGCGTGGGCGTGCTGCCCGTCCAGGACATCGACGCGGCGATCGTCGAGATGAGGCGGTGTGTCGACCAGTTGGGTTTCAAGGCCGTGATGGTGAGGCCCGCCCCCTACCTCGGCACGAAGAAGCTGAACCACCCCGACTACGACCCGTTCTGGGCCGCGGCCGCCGCGCTGGGATGCCCGATCGGCGTGCACCCGTCACCGCACGGCGACATGCCCAACGTCTGCCGGCTCATGGGGTTGGCCGATGGCGTCACCGACCCGTCCGACGGTCTGGCGTTGCGGCAGGGCCTCACCAACGCCCTCGATCTCCAGATGGCACTTGCGTACTTCGTGCTCGGGGGGATCTGCGAACGCCATCCCGATCTGCGGGTGGCGTTCCTCGAAGGCACCGGAGGCTGGATCGTGCCCATGCTCGAGCGCTTCGACCACCAGATCAAGATCTTCGGCAGCCGTGACCAGTCGAGCCTGCCCAGCGAGATGTTCGCCCGCCAGTGCATGATCAGCTTCGATCCCGACGAGACGGCGTTGGCGTTCACGGCCGAGCACCTCGGGGCCGACAAGATCCTGTGGGCGTCCGACTACCCGCATCCCGACGCCAAGATCCCCGGCGTCGTGCACGAGCTCCGGAGCGCGGTCGCGTCGCTCCCCGAGGCGTCGCAGAGGCTCGTCATGGGCGCCACGGCCCGCACGTTCTACCGGCTCTGACCCCGGGTGCGCGGCTCGATGATGCATGAGTTCAACCTGGCGCGTGAAGCTGTCGGCGCGTGATGATCGCGACCCGATGACGATGGAGGAAACGAACGTGGGAGCTCTCGAAGGTCGTCGTGTGCTGGTCGTCGGCGCGTCGTCGGGGATGGGTCGAGCCACCGCGATGGCGTTCGCGCGCTGCGGAGCCTCCGTGGCCTTCGCAGCCCGCCGGCGCGAGCGCCTCGACGAGGCCGTGGCCGAAGCCGGTTCGGGGATCGCTGTCACCATCGACGTGCTCGACCCGGCCGACGTCCCGCGAGCCGTCGATGAGGCTGCCGAGCGACTTGGTGGACTCGACGGCGTGCTCTACACCGCGGGGATGTCGCCGCTGGCGCGCCTGCGTGACCTCACTGCCGATCAGTGGCACAGGATCTTCGCGGTGAACACCTTCGGTCCCAACCTCGTGATCGCCGCCGCGCTCCGACACCTCAGCGCCGACTCGGTGGTGGCCTGCGTGTCGTCCGACTCGGTCGAGGAACCGCGTCATTCGCTCGGTGCGTACGCCGCCGCCAAGGCCGCGCTCGAGAGCACGCTGCGGTGCTGGCGCACCGAAGAGGTTGGCGGGCGGCGCTTCATGAAGATCGTGATCGGTCCCACGTGGCCAACGGAGTTCGGCGACCAGTTCCTGCCCGAGCACATGGCAGCGCTCATCCCGCACTGGCAACGCCAGGGGTTCAGGACGGCGATGATGGCGGCCGACGATGTGGCCGTCCAGATCGCATCGACCTACGAGGCCCTCTTCGCCAGCGCCGGTATGGGGGTCGAGACCCTGTTCCTCCGCGCCCCCGAGCCCGAGGCCGCCGTCGAGGACTTCGGGTTGTCGATGACCGAGGCCGAGCGCCCGTGAGCGAACGCCGGCCGCGGCCTGGGCCGTCAGCTGGTGATGATGCCGTGGGCGGCGAGCACCAGGTCGGCGAACTCGTCGCCCGCGCCGGCCTCGACCAGCATCTGGTGTGAGGCCACGAGCTGCTCGTCGGTGATGGCCTCGGCCCTCGGGAACCGGTCGGCATTCGGCACCGGGTCGGGATAGGGCTCGGGCCAGCCGAAGAACGTGGCTCGGGCCGGCCCCGCCTTGGGGTTCGCCAGGATCGCCTGGGACGGCGAGAGCCCCACCGAGGTCGTGGCCACGATGTGCGCGCTGCCCCGCAACTCGCGCATCACCTGGAGGAGCTGACCGGCCCGAGCCGGAGCGTCGTCGGGGAGGGGCTGAGCCCGCCACGCTGCGAACAGCGGGAGCCCGCACGGCTCGACGGCGTCGACGAGCGTCTCGGCCAGCTCAGCCAGGCGGGCCGCGCCGGCGAACGTCGCGAGCTTGTCGCGGTAGAACGCCGCGCAGGATGCTGCGTAGTGGTCGCCCGCCGCTCGGGCCTCCATGACCGCACGGCCCTGATCCCAGATGTCGCGCACCGTCGTCGGGTTGAAGTACCCGAAGGCAGCCGCGACCACGTCGGCATCGACCTCACCGAGCACCCCGCCGCGGCCGCGTCCGTAGAGCACGAAGACGTTGGGGAACCCGACCGCGGTGCCACGCTCGATCGTGGCCGGAGAGAAGAACCACGGGGCGCCAGCGGCGTTGATCGGCGCCGCCGTGGCCTGGACGAGTTCGAGCGCAGACCGGGCCATGGCAGCCTCCGAGGGTCGAGGGAGCGGGAAAGGGACCGCCAATTCGGTGAACCGGCACGTTACCCCTCGGTCCGCTCCGGTACCGGGCCGAGGCGACCCCGCTGAACCGCCGTGAGCGCGGTGCCCAATTGGCGGATCTGCGTTCGGCTGAGATGGTCGAGGAGATTGCGGCGCACGGACTCGACATGGTCGGGGGCCGCAGATTCCAGCGCGTCGACTCCGACCGAAGTGAGCACGGCGAGGATCACACGTCGATCGTCGGGCGACGGTTGCCGGGCGACGAGACCCTGGCGCACCATGGCATCGAGGCGGCGGGTGAGGCCACTGGGCGACAGGTGCAGGCGCTGGGCCAGGTCGCACATGCGGAGCCTCTGCTCGGGCGCTTCCGAGAGGTTGACGAGCACCGCGTACTCACCGTTGCCGATGCCGTGCTGATATTGGAGATCAGCCTCGAGCGAGGCGCCGAGGTCGGTGTACACCTCGACCAGGCTGCGCCAGGCCCGCATCTCGTCGTCGTCGAGCCATCTGGTCACGGATCGATGGTACCCAGTTCGCGATTCTCTCCGAGAGCTTGCGCGTACAAGAAAAAAAGTTGCTGGCGGGAATAGTTGTGGGCGCAAGTGATCTTCCAACCGTGCAGTGCATCATCGCCCGGAAGCCAAAGGAGCTCCCATGTCAGCAGTCACCGATGTCTCACCTGGTACCTGGACCGTCGACCCGTCCCATTCCGTGGTCGGGTTCACGGCTCGCCATCTCATGATCTCCAAGGTTCGCGGCCGCTTCGCCTCGTTCTCGGGTGCGCTCATCATCACCGATGATCCGCTCTCGTCATCGGTGTCGGCGATCGTCGACCTGGCGTCGGTGACCACCGGTGACGACACCCGCGACGAGCATCTGCGTGGGGCGGACTTCTTCGACGTCGAGCGGTTCCCGACGATGAGCTTCACCAGCACGGGGATCAAGGATGAAGGCGGTGACCTCGAGCTCTTCGGCGACCTGACGATCAAGGACGTGACCCGCCAGGTTGCCTTCGAGCTCGAGTTCAACGGCGTCACGACCGATCCGTGGGGTGGCACCCGGGTCGGCTTCTCTGCCGAGACCGAGGTGAATCGCAGGGACTGGGGCCTCGAATGGAACGTGGCGCTCGACACCGGAGGGGTGCTCGTGGGCGAGAAGATCAAGATCGGACTCGACATCGAGGCGGTCAAGGCCTGAGCAGTGGTGGCGGCGTGCGGGCGGGCACGGGGCTCCCACCGGATTCGGGGACACCCCGGTGCCGGGCCCAGCGCAGCCCCTGGTAGAACACCGTGGTGAACCCGCCCCGTCTGGTCGACGCTCTGCCCCCGCCGGGCGCCGACCCGGCTGACGTGCTCGATGCCTTCGGCTCCTGGGCCGCGGCCACGGGTCGGCCGCTGTATCCCCACCAGGAGGACGCGGCGCTGGCCCTGGCGGCTGAGACCCACGTGGTGCTGGCGACGCCGACCGGCTCGGGCAAGAGCCTGGTGGCGTTGGCCGGGATCGTGCTGGCCCGCAACGCCGGCCGCCGGGCGGTGTGGACCGCGCCCATCAAGGCGTTGGTGGCCGAGAAGTTCTTCGAGCTCGTCGATCTGCTCGGCGCCGAGCAGGTCGCGCTGGCCACGGGTGACGCGTCGATCAACCCGGATGCACCGGTGCTCGTGTGCACCGCGGAGATCCTGGCCAACTCGGCCCTGGCGAACGGAACCGACACGGACGTGGGCTTCGCCTGCCTCGACGAGTTCCACTACTACGGCGAGCGGGATCGGGGATGGGCCTGGCAGGTGCCGTTGCTCACCATGCACCGGTGCCAGTTCCTCCTGGCCTCGGCGACCCTGGGCGACATGAGCACCATCGCGGCCGACCTCGAACGGCGCAGCGGCCGTGAGGTCATCGAGGTCACGTCGGTCACCCGCCCGACCCCGCTTTACCACCAATGGCGGGCCACGCCCGTCGCCGAGACCCTGATCGAGGCGATCGGGGCCGGGCTGGCGCCGGTGTACGTCGTGCACACCACGCAGGCGTCGTCCGTCGAGCGTGCGCAGGCCCTCACGAGCCTGCCGCTCACGAGCCGCGAGCAGCGTGAGGCCATCACCGCCGCGCTCGCCGGGGTGCGGCTCACGACCGGCTTCGGGCAGACGCTGGCGCGTTTCCTCCGGCACGGGATCGGCGTTCATCACGCCGGGATGCTGCCCCGCTATCGCCGCTTGGTCGAGAAGCTCGCCGGCGACGGGCTGCTGCCCGTGATCTGCGGAACCGACACGCTCGGCGTGGGCGTCAACATCCCCATCCGCACGGTGCTGTTCACGGCACTCACGAAGTTCGACGGGACCCGGGTGCGGGTGTTCTCGGTGCGCGAGTTCCACCAGATCGCGGGTCGCGCCGGGAGGCCGGGCTTCGACCCCGACGGCCACGTGTGGGCCCAGGCCCCCGATCATGTGATCGAGAACCAGCGGGCGTTGGCCCGCGCCGGCGACGATCCGAAGGCCCGTCGGCGGGTGTCGCGGGCCCAGCCGCCCAAGGGCTTCATCCACTACGACGACAAGACCATGGAGCGCCTCATCGCGGCCCGACCCGAGCCGCTCCGGTCGCGCTTCCGGGTGTCTGCCGATCTGGTGGCGACGGTGCTGGCCCGGCCCGATGGCGCCGATGCGCTGAAGGACCTGCTGCGGACCAACCACGACGCCGAGGCCGACCGACGACGGCACATCCGCCGTGCCATCGCCGTGTACCGCTCGCTCGAGGCGGCGGGCGTGGCCGAGCGTCTCCGTGACGAGTCGGGACGCTGCACGGGCGTTCGCGTCGGGTCGATCGTCGAGGGCAGCGACGACCGTTCGGTGCTGCGTTTCGCGGCGCCGCTCGCCCCGTTCGCCATCGAGGTCGTGGCCACGCTCGACCCCGACGACCCGGCGTACGTGCTCGACGTGGTGAGTGTGCTCGAGTCGGTCCTCGACGATCCCATGGCGGTGCTGTACGCGCAACGATCGGCGGCCAAGGGCGCCGAGGTGGCCCGGCTCAAGGCCGAGGGCGTCGCCTACGAGGACCGCATCACGATGCTCGACGACATCACCTGGCCCAAGCCGCTGCACGACCTGATCGACGGGTGCTTCGCCGAGTACCGCGGCCATCATCCCTGGATCGAGGACGAGCCGTCACCCAAGTCGATCCTGCGCGAGATGCTCGAGAGCGGCGAAGGGTTCACCGGTTACGTTCGCCGGTACGGCCTCGAGC
This sequence comes from Actinomycetota bacterium, assembly GCA_009886115.1. Classification (GTDB taxonomy): domain Bacteria; phylum Actinomycetota; class Acidimicrobiia; order IMCC26256; family VFJJ01; genus VFJJ01. The sequence continues at coordinate 46,021 of VFJJ01000069.1, read as the reverse complement.
GCAGCGAGGGGCTTGTGCTGCGCTATCTCACCGACGCCTGGCGGGCGCTCGATCGCTCGTTGCCCGACGACGCGTACACCGACATGCTCGAAGACGTCATCGACTGGCTGGGCGGTCTGATCCGCGCCACCGATGCGTCGTTGCTCGAGGAGTGGGCCCACCTCGCCGGGATCGGCGGTGAAGCCGGTATCGCCCGCCACGGCCACGATCCAACGGAACCGGGCGGGTTCGCTGGCGCACTCGGTCCGGTGGAGCCCCCGCGGGCCTGGCGCACCGCCGTGCGGACCGCGGCGTTCGCCTGGGTCGAGCTGCTCGCCCGGCGGGCGTTCGACGCGCTGGCGGCCAGGGCCGGCGAGGGTTGGACGGCCTACGGCCTGACGATGGCCATGGCGCCGTACTGGGCCGACCACGAGTTCGTGGGCATCGACGCCGCTGCCCGATCGGCGGAGTTCTTCGAGCTCCACGAGCACCGGGGCGCGGAGGGGTCGTACGAGGCGTGGACGATCGTGCAACGGCTCGCCGACCCCGCCGGTGACGGCGACTGGCGGTTCACGGCGCACGTCGATCTCGTCGCCGCCCGGGCCGAGGGCGCGCCCGCCTTGGCGCTCGTCTCCATCGGCCGGTTCGGCGAAGAGGTCACCGTTCGGCCTGTCGACGCGACGGGCCCCGGACGTGAACCATGAGAACCATGGGATCTTCTGGGATGGTGGTCGGGTGCTGCACCTGCTGTGTGGGCTGGGTCGGCTTCAGCCGTTGAGCGCCGTGGATGTCGCGTTCGGGCATCTCGTGGTCGGGGTGAGCGACGACTCGGCGATCGATCATGCCGTCCCGAGGCCGGGTTCATCGGGGGAACGGTCGCTCGCGGAGTGGTCCGCCCGGGCGCGGCGGCCGACCTCCCGGTTGAGCGGGTCGGCCGGTAGTGCCGGTGTCTCCCAGCCGGGAGATGTGGACTCGTGCTCGGAGAGCCGGGATTCCGCGTCACGGTCGTGAACAACGTCGTGAACAACGTCGTGGTTCGACGTGCTGGGCGCGACGCCGTCAGCGGAACCGGCTCGGCGTTGTGGCCAGGTATCGTCGATCGAATCCGATTCCTGGTGGTCGTGATACCAGGCGACTCCCGAGCGGCGGTTGGTGTGCTCATCGAGGTCGGGCTGGTCGAGACCGCCCGCCCGACCCACGATCGGGTGTGAGTGACGCTTGGGGAATGCCCGAGCGAGGCGTCGCCGATCACCAGCGTTGATCTCGCCGATCCGGTACGTGCCGCGCTCGACCCGAATCGCCGTGCCGCGCCGATCTTCGTAGCCGAGCGCGTCGCCCAAGGCCTTGACCGGGGTGCGACTGTCGATGCGATAGCCGCCGAGGACGATGGCCCGGTGGATCTCGGTGAGCGTGATCGCTCGTCGGGCGCGGTGCACGATGGCGAGGGCGGCGTATCGAAGCTGGGCACCCGACAGCGGTGTGGCATCGGGTGCCGGTGGCGGAATGGCCGGAGGGCCCCCGATCGGTGGACGCTTGAGGATCCAGCCCATGCGGTACTTCGATCGGGGCCACAGCTCGTCCCTGAGCTCGTGCAAGCGGCGGTTGATGGAGGCCATCCGAGCAGCGAGCACCTGCTGCTGCGCATCGAGCTCGATCTTCTCGGCGAGGAGGAGCTCACGCTCGGCCTCGATGTCGGCACGGTGTTCAAGAAAGCGTCGGGAGCTGATCGACATGCTGGTGCCCTCCGCGGATTCGTCGTCTCTGTCCTCATCTGAACGTCGAGGGAGGCGTCTGCGCGGGCGATGATGCGGCGGTGTGGCGGTGCGCTGGCCGAGCAGCTCGGAGGACGGGCGACGGGCGACTGTGTCGCCGACCGTAAGCGTGCTCGGAGGCGACCGGTGACGCTTCGCAACCGGTCTCGGGCACCATACCAAGGGGGTGTGACATCAATCACGGGTCGCCGTGATCAAGATCAGCGATCGTGGTCTCTCGTCGCGCGCCGCGGCCCGAGGCCGACTCCTCCTCACTCTCCCTACCCACCGTGCGCCCCTCCTGTGCTTACGCGCCGAATCTGGCTCAGAATCGACGGAGTCCCTGGGGTCACAGCCGCGCATACGGTCCTCCCAGACCGCCGAATCTGGCGCAGAATCGGCGCGTAAGTGCCAGGGGGACCCCGCGCTCGGAGTCCGGGTGAGCTCGCCGGACTGGATCGGGTTCCGCCAGGCTCAGCCCCGATCGCTCATCCAGCACGCGCCGTCGCCCGCCCGCCCGCCCGCCCGCCGTCGGCCCCGGAGTGTGGGTGCACCCGGGCGCGGCGAGCGCTACTGCGGCCCTTGGGCTCCTCGGGGCGGCCCGTAGGGATCGGTCGGGTTGCGTCTCCCCTGGAGATCCTCGAAGCGGACGAGCGCTGCTGGAAGAGTCACGGGATGTGTGAACACCCAGAACCGCTTGGCGCGCACCGCATCGAGCACCGTCGTGGCGACGTCGGCCGGCGCCATCCCGGCGGCGTCGAGCATCTCTCGCAGCGGTGCCATGGCCGCGTTCTCTGCGGCGCTCAGAGGTGAGCCGTCGGGACGGTTGCGCTCCGACGTGAAGATGTTCGTGCGCACCAGGTTCGGGCACAGCACCGACACGCCGACGCCGGTGCCTTCGAGCTCGCGGTACAGCGCCTCGGACAAGCCGACGACGGCGTGCTTGGTGGCGCAGTACATGCCCAGCAGCGACGTGGTGACGAGCCCGGCCTCCGATGCGGTGTTGACGATGTGCCCCGAGCCCTGCGCCACCATGAGCGGCGCGAACGTCGTCACCCCGTACGCCACCCCGAGCAGGTTGACCCCCACCGTCCACTGCCAGTCAGCCGGCGTCGTCGCCAGCATCGGCCCGCCCGGGCCCACCCCGGCGTTGTTGCACAGGATGTGCACGGCCCCATAGTGCGACAGTGTCTGCTCGGCCAACGCGGCGATGTCGTCGGGTCGGCTCACGTCACACAACACGGCGAGCACGTCGGCTCCACCCTGTCCGAGACGGGTCGCCTCTTCGGAGAGGCGGGCCTCCTCGACATCGGCCATCACGACCGACAGGCCCTCGGCTGCGAACCGCTCGGTGAGCGCCAGGCCGATGCCGCTGGCGGCGCCGGTGACGACCGCCACCTTCCCGCTCAGGTCGCTCATGTCGCTCAGGTCGCTCATGTCGCTCGCCTCGCTCTTGTCCTGCAATCCCATGACTCCGGCTCCTCGGTAGGGTCGAGCATCGATCGGTCGAGACCGCGGGCGTCGATCACGACCGCGATCACGACGGTGGACGCATCGAGGGGAGCCCGAGCTTGCGGTGGTCCCACGTGACGGTCTTGGTGGGGTTCAGCATGATGATCGAGCGGTTGCGCAGCATTGCCTCGACGAACGGAGCCATCTCGTCGTTGTACGCACCGGTGTAGCGCTCGAACACCGAAACACCAAGGGCCCATTGACGATCCTGGTCTTCGACGAACTCGATGGTGCCACTGATCGTCACCCCTCGAAGCTCGTCGTAGTACTCGCCGTCCTCGACCAACACCGTGGTGCGGGGATCGCGCAACAGGTTCTTGACCTTCTGCGACTTGGTCTTGGTCTCGATGGCGATCTTGCCGTCGAGGAAGCCGTACCACATGGCCACGGAATGGATCGTCCCGTCGGCGTTGATCGTGCTCCACGTCATCGACCGCCGCCCGGCGAGGAACGCCGTGACCTCGTCGTCCGACATCTTGATCTGGGCGCGCTGGTTCTTGCCGTGGCCCATCGGCTGGTCGTTGCTCATGGTCTCGCTCCGGTTCGGAATGGTGAGGGGTCTGGGAAATGGGGCGGGGACGGGCCCGCCGAGGGGATCCCGGTCATCTTGGCGCGACCGGGGCCGTCGCCGCTGCCCGCGGGCTCGTAGCATGCCAGTCCCAGCCCCGGCATCCCTTAGGTCGTCCGATGACCAGCGACATGACGTTCGACTCGATCCCATGGCGGCGCGACCCGGCCGGGTTGGGTGAGCGGCTCGAACAGTGGTTCAACCATGTGCTGCCGGGGGGCTCCGACCCGACCGTCGGGGAGCTGACGATGCCCGAGGGCACCGGCATGTCGAGTGAGACGATGCTCTTCGACGTGGAGCTGAGCGAAGACGGCGCTCGCACGACGCGCCGCTACGTGGCCCGCCTCGCGCCCGATCCGGGGAGCTACCCGATCTTCCCCGACTACGACCTGGTGCTCCAGCAGCGATGCCTGCAGACGGTACGGGCCCACACCGACGTGCCCGTGCCCGACGCGCCGTGGTACGAGAGCGACCCCCGCTGGTTGGGCTCACCGTTCCTGGTGATGGGTCGGGTCGACGGGGTCGCCGCAACCGACATGCCGCCCTACGTGTTCGGAGGTTGGATCCACGACTCCACGCCCGAGCAGCGTCGGCAGATCGAGCGCAACCTCGTGTCGGTGTTGGCCCGGCTGCACGCGCTGCGACCGGGTCCCAGCGGTGGCGGTCCCCCTGGCAGTAACGACGCTGGTAACGACGCGGGTGTCGTTGCGGTCGCCACGGTCGACCTGGCGTTCCTCGACCGACCCGAGCACGGCGCGACCGCGCTCGACCAGCACCTCGGCTACCAGCGCTCGTACTACGACTGGGCCCGGGAGGGGCTGCGGGTGCCGTTGATCGAGCGCACCTTCGAGTGGATCGACGACCACCGACCGGATGCGGAGTTCCCGACCGTGCTCAACTGGGGCGACGCCCGGCTCGCCAACATCCTCTGGCGAGATCACACGCCGGTGGCCGTCCTCGACTGGGAGATGGCGGCGCTGGGCCCGCCTGAGATCGACATCGCCTGGTCGGTCCACCTCCACGACTTCTTCCACGGAATCGCCGTCAACTACGGCTTCCCCGGCATCCCCGACCTCCTGGGTCGCGACACGGTGAGCGCCACCTACGAGGAGCTCACGGGCTACCGGCCCCAGCACCTCCGGTGGTTCGAGATGTTCGCCCTGGTGCGCTTCGAGATCATCACGCTGCGCACGACCCTGCGGAGCATCGAGTACGGGCTGGCGTCACGTCCCGATGATCCCGACGACCTCATCACCTTCCGCGCCATGGCCGAACGGATGCTCGACGGCTCCCACTGGGGCTGATCAGCTCCAGGCAGCCGGCACGCTGAAGAACGACGCGTCGAGCGCGTCGACGGTCGCGCAGCCGAGCAGGGCGAGGCTCCGGTCGACTTCGCCGCGCATCGACGCCAACAGTGTCGCGACGCCGGCGCTGCCGCCGACGGCCAGCGCCCAGACGTAGGGACGGCCGATGAAGACCGCCCGTGCACCGAGGGCGACGGCCTTCACGACGTCGAGGCCGCGCCGCACCCCTCCGTCGAGATACACCTCGACCGGGGCCCGGGCGCCGACCGGCCCGCCGAACCCGCCGAACCCGCCGGCCTCGGCGGCTCGAACGGCGGCCACGACCTCGGGCAGGCACTCGAGCGTGCCGGGCATCGTGTCGAGCTGACGGCCCCCGTGGTTCGACACGATGATGGCGTCGATGCCGATCTCGACCGCTCGCCGGGCGTCGTCACCTCGGGTGATCGCTTTCAGCACCAAGGGCTTCGGCCATCGAGCGCGGAGCCACTCGACGTCGGCCCACGACAGGGCCGGGTTCATCACCTGCGTCACCGCGGCCAGGTGGGCCGTGTTCGGCTGGGCGGGCGGCGGCCCGGCCAGATAGGCCGCCGTCCACTCCGGACGGTCGGCCCACACCGGATCGCTCGGGTCGACGGCCGGTGGGAAGGCCATGCGGTTACGCACGTCTCGCTCGCGAAAGCCCGGCAGCGGCGTGTCGACCGTGAGACACAGCGCCTCGACGTCGGCTCGCTCGGCCGCCGCCAGCATCACCTCGGCCGCCCCCCGATCGGCGGGCATGTAGAACTGGAACCACAACCGGGCCTCGGGCACGGCCGCCGCCACGTCGACGATGCCCGTCGAGCCCGCGGTGCTCATGGCGGCCACCGTCCCGATCGACGCCGCGGCCCGGGCGACGCCGATCTCACCGTCGGGGTGGTAGAGCCGGTGCTGCCCGGTGGGCGCCAGGAGGACGGGCAGCGCGACCTCCCGTCCCAGCACTGAGGTGGTCGTCGCCCGCTCGGTCACGTCGGTGAGCACGCGGGGTCGAGGCCGTACCGCGGCGAACGCCGATCGGTTCGCGGCGACGGTCGCCTCGGAATCCGCGCCGGAATCGACGTAGTCGAAGATGGGTTGGGGTAGCACGCTCCGGGCCTGCTCGCGCAGCTCGTCGGGGCCCACCCACGGGGCAGTAGCGACGACGTAGGGTGCGCTCACCGGGCGTGCGGCGGAACGACGACACCGACCTGGTCGACGATGAGCCGGTACATCTCGGGCCTGCGGTAGCGGTCGAAGTCGAAGAGCGTCTTCTTGTAGCGCGCGCACCAATCGAGGTCGCAGCGAGCCGCGGCGAGCTCGTCGCCGTTGGTGATGCACTGGGCCAGCACCTGCCCCGACGGGGCGATGATCTGCGACTGGCACAGCCCGTCGACGCCTTCCTCGACGCCGCCCTTGGCCACCCCGACGACGAACATCCCGTTCTGGTACGCGCCGGCGGCCATCACCAGGTTGTTGTGGAAGCCCGCCAAGGAATCCTGCGACGGGTCGGGGGCGTAGTGGATCGGCGTGTTGTACCCGATGAGGGCCATCTCGCAGCCCTGGAGCCCGAGCACCCGGTAGGTCTCGGGCCAGCGCCTGTCGTTGCAGATCGCCATGCCCACCACGCCGCCGAACGCCTTCCAGACACCGAATCCGTCGGGCCCGGGATCGAAGTAACGGCGCTCGAGATGCTGGAACCTCCGCCAGGGCTCGTGCTCCTCGTGACCGGGGAGGTGCACCTTGCGATAGCGCCCGACCACCGAGCCGTCGCGCTCGACGAGGATCTGGGTGTTGAAGTGCTCGCCGGTCGGGGTGAGCTCGCCATACCCGAGGCAGAACCCGATCCCCAGGCGCGCGGCCTCGTCGAAGAGCCTCGACGTCTCGGGGCCGGGCATCGACCGTTCGAAGTAGCCGTCGATCTCGTCGCTGTCTTCGGTGTACCAACGGGGGAAGAACGTCGTGAGGGCCAGCTCGGGGTACACCACGAGCTCGCAGCCGGCCCGGTGGGCCTCGCTCAGGAGTGCGATGAGGCGATCGACGACGTCGGCGCGAGACTCCGATCGGGCGATCGGTCCGAGCTGGGCCGCGCCCACCACGACGGAACGGTTCACTGCGTCACCTCGATCATTCCGCGGCCAGCGCCAGCATGACGTGGAGCAGGACGTTGGCCCCGGCCTCCAGATCGGCCGGCTCGGTGTGCTCGGCCGGGTTGTGCGAAAGTCCCTTCGCCGACGGCACGAACACCATCGCGGTCGGGCACACCCGGGCCAGCATCTGCGCGTCGTGGCCGGCCCCCGACGGCATCCGCCGCACGGTGTGGCCCTGGGCGAGGGCGGTCTGCTCGACGAGGTCGACGACCCCGGGGTCGAAGATCACCGGCTCGAACCGGGCCAACGTCCGCTTGGTGATCGTGACGCCCTCGGTGACGGCGAGCTCGTCGAGGAACCCGAAGAGCCGGCGCTCGGCTTCGCGCAGCCCGTCCTCGGAGGTGTTGCGCAGGTCGACGGTGAGCACGGCGCGGCCGGCGACGACGTTCACGAGGTTCGGGTGCAGGTCGCACGCACCGACCGTTGCCACCTGGTTGCCGCCGAGCTCGCCGGCGAGGCCGCGCACGAACACGGCGACGCTCGCAGCCGCGTATCCGGCGTCGTGTCGGAGACGCATCGGCGTCGTGCCGGCGTGGTTCGACTGGCCGACGATCGTCAACTCGGTCCACGAGATGCCCTGCACCGACTCGACTGCGCCGATCGTGACACCTTCGAGCTCGAGCACGGGGCCCTGCTCGACGTGCAGCTCGACGAACGCGTGCGGCACGACACCCGGGCACGGCGTCGATCCGGCGTACCCGATGCGGCTCAGCTCGTCACCCAAGCGGGCCCCGTCGATGGCCACGGTGTCGAGCGCCTCCTCGACGGCCAGGCCGCCCACGTACACGAGTGAGCCCAGCATGTCGGGGGCGAAGCGGGCGCCCTCCTCGTCGGTGAAGAAGCCGACGGCCAAGGGGCGCTTGGTGATCACACCCGCGGTGTCGAGCGTCTCGATGATCTCGAGCCCGGCCAGCACTCCGTAGTTGCCGTCGTAGCGGCCTCCGGTGCGCACGGTGTCGATGTGGGAGCCGCACATGACCGGCGCCGTGTGGGTGTGCCCGGCGCGCACCGCGACGACGTTGCCGACGACGTCGATCGACACGGTGAGCCCCAGGTCGCGCATCATCGTGACGACGAGGTCGCGTCCGGCCAGGTCGTCGTCGGTGAGCGCCAGCCGGCAGTTGCCGCCGCCATCGATGGGCGAGACCTCGTGCAGCGCCTGGATGCGGGCGAGCAGACGCTCGCCGTCGATCCGCAGTTCGGGGTGTGCAGTGTCGGCCATCGACTTCGAGCGTACCGGTCAGTGCTGACCGACGACCTCGAAGAGCACCAGCTCGAGACCGTGGGGGTCGACGACGCCGAAGCTGTGATGACCCCACGGCTTGGTCGTCAGCGGGCTCGAGATCACCGCACCCCGACCGGTGAGGCGATCGTGCCAGACCTGCGCGTCGTCGACCTCGATGGCGAGGAAGACCCCGGTGACGGCCGCGGCTCGCTCCCCGGCCGGAGGTTCGGCGACCTCGATGAGCCCGTCGCTGAACTGCCAGATCGTGCCCCGGGTCGGGTCGGCCCATTCGTCGAAGACCGGGAGCTCGAGGAGCTGGCCGTAGAAGGCCGCGCAGTCGTCATAGCGGTCGGAACCCATCACGAACCGGAACTGCTTCACGTCGACCTCCGCTGCACCTGGATCGAGACCCGGGTCGCTCCCTGGGCCATGGCACTGGCTATCACCTGGGCGATGGCGTCACTCACACGGGTGGCGTCGCCCTGCACCTCGGTTCCGAACGGCCCGACCTCGACGTGCAGCCCGGCGGTTCTGGCCGCTTCGAGCGCGGCGAGCACATGGGGCCCGGGATGGCCCTCGACGAAGGGCTCGACGGTGAACTCGGCCACCAGCTCCGCCGGTGTCGTGGCTGCGCTCACCTCGGCACCCCTCGGCTGAGCTCGTCGCGGTTGATGTCGTCGCGGTTGATGTCGTCGCGGTTGAGGTAGTTGTAGACCGTGAAGCGGCTGACGCCCAGGGCATCGGCCACCTCCTCGACCGACCGGCGAAGGGTGAATGCGCCCCGCTCCTCGAGCATCCTGACGGCCATCTGCTTGTCCTCCCGGCTGAGCGACGGCAGCGTCATCCCGAAGTCGCGCTCGACGTCGCCCATCAACCGCTCGAGCGCGCCGTGAAGATCGGGGGGCCGGAACCCGCCGATCGTGTGACCCTCCCATACGAGGGGAATGTCACCGGCGCGGATCTCGTCAACCGTGACGACCTGAGCCCCGAGCGCCGAGGCCAGGCCCGCAATGGCCTCGAGATAGCGATGCGCCACGACCGAACCTCACGCCGTCCAGTCGGCGAAGGCGTCGATCATCCCCTCGACATCGGGTCCCAGGGGATACAGGATCGGACAGGTACAGCCGTCGCGCACGTACTCGGCCACCTTGGCCCGGCACTCGTCGGCCGTCCCCGATGCGGTGATCATCTGGACGACGTCGTCGGGGACGAGCTTCGACGCCGCGATCACCTGCTCGTGCGTCGCCGGCCACGTGAGGACCTTGCCGATCTCGTCGAGCAGCTCGGTGGGAACGCCAGAGGCCTTCATGATGTGGGGCTGCTGGCCCAGGTACTGGGTGACGAGCTCCCGTGAACCATCGAGCGCCGCCTTCCGCTCGGCATCGGAGTCGCCGGTGGCCATCGAGCAGACGACGAGCTGCGGCCGGTCGATGTCGTCGACGGTCCGCCCGGCGCGCGCCGCTCCCGTCGCCAGCAGCTCCATGGCCTTGCGGTTGTAGCCCGGCGAGACGAGATAGTTGAGCACGACGCCGTCGGCGATCTCTCCGGTGAGCTCCATCATCTTGTCGCCCGTGGCGCCCACGTAGATGGGGACGTCCTTGGGTCGGCGCTCCTGGTGCACGTAGTCGAGCTCGACCCCGTCGAGGTGGACGTACTCGCCGTGGAACGTGACGGTCTCGTTGGCCAGCAAGGCCCGCACGGTCGTGACGATCTCGCGCATCACGGTGAGCGGGCGGGCCCGGCTCACGCCGACGGCCGCCGCGAGCGGGTCCCACCAGGCGCCGATCCCGAGGATGATGCGGCCCGGCGCGAGGTCGTCGAGCGTCGAGAACGTGGCGGCCAGACGGGCCGGGTTGCGGGTCCAGCAGTCGACGACGCCCGATCCGATGCGGATGCGCTCGGTCGTCGCCGCGAACGCCGCCATGGGCACGCACGCCTCCCGCACCAGTCGACTGTCGGCTTGCCACACCGCGTGGAAGCCCCGGGCCTCCGCGTACGCGGCGTAGCCCATGGCCTCTCGGATGGGATGGGCGTCTTGCAGGTACAGGGCGACCGGGGTGGCCATGGGAGGTGTCTCCTGGGTCGGAGGTGGGTTTCGACTGCGGGACGGGGAGGGGTGCGGAAAGTTTCAGGCTGTCAGAGCCGGGCGAACAGCCGCGCCGCCTGCTCGGCGGCCTTGGCGCGCACCTCGACGATGTCGACCCGGGTCGGGGCGCCGTCACGCCAGACTGCCTCGCCGGCGACCGTGACCTCGATCGGGTGCACACCGGTCGTGAAGGCCAGGCACCAGGGATCGTCGGCGTGCTCGTACGACCAGGTGACGGTGTCGTCGCTGTGGGCCTCCGGCATGAGGTCCCAGCCGTTGGCCAGCCAGTTCCATGGCGTCTGCGGGGTCGCGGTGATGTCGCTCTCGCGCAGCTTCACGTAGGCCAGACGGAACTCGTCGAGCATGTCGGCGCCGATGCCGTCGGTACCGAGCACGACCGGGTTCCCGCCGCCGCCCGTGCCCGTGCCCGTGCCCGTGCCCGGTGCCGCGAACGGGGGCGCCGCGAAGCGGGTGGGCCGCGCGTACCCGACCGCGTTGTTCATGTTGGAGCGGGGGTTGTGGGCGATCGTCCCCGGCAGCGGCTCGTCGAGATGCACGCAATGCACCAGCAGCCAGTCGCTCGCAGCCAAGGGCGCCAAGCGTTTCCCGGCGTCGCGATCGTCGATGCCCTCGGCCACGTGGATGTGCACGCCCACACCGAGATCGGCTGCCAGCCCGGTTGCGGCCCTGAGCGTGTCGTCGGAGCAGGTGAACGCGGCGTGCACCCCCACGAGACCCCGGCCGCCCGAGCGGAGGTACCGCTCGTTCTCGGCGAGGCCCCGTCGCGCCCCGTCGGGCCCGTGCCGGTCGGTCACCCCGTACGCGCACGACACCCGGACGCCGACCTCCGCGCAGGCTTCGGCGATCACCGACAGCGAGCCTTCGATGGCATGGGGCGACTCGTGGTGGTCGACGATCGCCGTACACCCCGCCGCCAACGCCTCGACGGCGCCGAGGGTGGCCGACCACCGGATCATCTCGAGGTCGAGGGCACAGTCGAGCCGCCACCAGACCTGTTCGAGAACCTCGCGAAAGTTCGTCGGGGTCATCGGCGGCGCGGGCATCCCCCGAGCCAGGGCCGAGTACAGATGATGGTGGCCGCACACCATCCCCGGGGTCGTGGAGCCCATCCGATGGCCTTCCGTGGTCGTGTGTCGCTCGCCGGTCTGGCCGGCCGCCTGGTCGGTCACCTGTCGGCTGTCAGTCGTCGGTTGTCGGTTGTCGGTCGTCAGTCGTCTGATGGAGCGCCGCCGCCCTTGCCGGGAAGGCCCATCGGCAACCGGGTGCGCCAGATCCCGTCGAGGTCGCGCAACGCGGCCGCGCAGGCACCGGCCGTCGGGACGAGTCCGATCTCGCCCACCCCCTTGATGCCGTACGGCGCCCGGGGCTGGGGTACCTCGATGAGGATGGTCTCGACCTCCGGCATGTCCTTGGGCCTGATGATCGCCAATGAGCGCAAGGTCATGTTGAGCGGACGGCCGTCGGTGTCGGCGGGGAACTCCTCGGTGAACGCGTAGCCGAGCCCCATGTGCACCGAGCCCTCGACCTGTCCTTCGCACAGCGTGGGGTTCATGGCCCGGCCCACGTCGTGCACGGCCACAACCTTCTCGAGCTTGCCGGTCTCGCGGTCGATGACGACGAGCTGCGCGGCATACCCGAACGCCGAATGGATCACCGGGTTCTCGAGCCCTTCGTAGAGCGCGTTGGTCCAGTCGACACGCCACTCGCCCTCGTAGTCGACGCCGGTCCGGCATCCGTCGGCGATGGCGGTCTTGCAGGCGTCGGCGACGGAGCCGGCGCCCATGAGGGTTCCCCGTGAGCCCGTGGTCTGACCGGCCCCGAGCTCGCGGGTCGTGTCGACGATCACCTCGATGCGCTCGGGCGCGATCGCCAGCTCCTCGGCGGCGACCTGCATGGCGACGGTGTGCACCCCCTGGCCCATCTCGGTCCAGCAATGGCGCACCTCGACGTCGCGTCCGTTCGCGTCGGGCGTCTCACGAAAGTGCACGACGGCCCGGGCCAGCTCCTTGAAACCGTTGCCCAGCCCGGAGTTCTTGAGCCCGATCCCCAGCCCGACCGCCTTGCCGGCGGCCACCGCAGCGTCGTATGCGGGTCGCACCGCTTCGAGACAGGCCCGAACCCCGGCGCAGCCGTCGTCCATGATCTGCCCGGGACCCCACACGACGCCGGGGACGATCGCATTGCGCCAGCGCATCTCCCAACCCGAGATCCCCACCATCTCGGCGAGGCGGTCGATGACTCCCTCCATGGCGAACTGGGCCTGGTTGGCGCCGAACCCGCGGAACGCTCCGCAGACCGGGTTGTTGGTTCGAGCCGCCACGGCGTCGACATCGATCGTCGGTACCACGTAGGGGCCGCTGGCGTGGCCGGCCGCACGTTCGAGAACCTTCATGCCCACGCTGGCGTAGGCGCCGGAGTCGCCGACCATGCGGGCCTTGAGCGCGGTGAGCTTCCCGTCGGCGTCGCACCCCGCCCAGTACTCCATCTGGATGGGGTGACGCTTGGGGTGCATCAGGAGTGATTCCTCACGTGACAGCGTGCACTTCACGGGACGCTGCAGGAGCCAGGCGGCGAGCGCCGTCTGGGCCTGGTTCGCCATGTCCTCCTTGCCGCCGAAGGCCCCGCCGTTGCTCACCAGGGTGACGGTCACCCGCCCGGTGTCGATGCCGAGCACCGACGCGATCTGGTTGCGGTCGTCCCACACGCCCTGACCGCCGGAGTACACCTGCAGGCGAAGCTCGCCATCGGCGCCGATCTCGGGGACCACGAGCGTCGATTCCGGCTCGAGGAACGCGTGCTCGATCCGGGCCGTCTCGAAGGTCTCGTGCACCGTGTGGGCCGATGCGGCCAGCGCGGCATCGACGTCGCCGCGCTGGTAGGCGGAGTGCGACAGCATGTTGCCCTCGAGGCCCCAGACGGCGCTCTCGGCGCCTTCGGCCACCGCGGCGACCGGATCGGTGATGGGGCTCAGCACCCGGTACTCGACCGAGATCAGCGCCGCCGCGGCCCGGGCCTGTTCTCGGGTGTCGGCCACCACGATCGCCAGCACGTCGCCGAGATACGACGTACGGCCGCCCTCGGGGATCATGATCGGCCAGTCCTTGTGGATGATGCCCACGCGCAGCTCGCCGGGGATGTCGGCTGCGCTGAACACGGCCACGACACCAGCGGCGGCACGAGCGGCTGCGGTGTCGATGCCGATGACGTCGGCACGGGCATGGTCGGTGAGGCGCAGCGCTCCATGGAGCATCCCGGGCACCCGCATGTCGTCGACGTAGTCGCGATCACCAAGGGCCAGCTCGGCTGCCTCGTAGCGGATGCCCCGTTGCCCGATGCCCCTCGGCAGCTCGAGCGCCGTGCCCCCGTCGACCGTGTCGCCCCCGAGACCGGGGCCGGGGCCGCCCTGGTCGCTCTGGTCGTGACGTGCGTCGTGGGAGGCGGCGAGCATCTCGACGGCGTCGAGGATCTTCACGTACCCGGTGCAGCGGCACAGGTGCCCACCGAGATGGCGTGCGGCGTCGTCGCGGGTGAGCCCGGCGCCCTTCTTGTCGAGGAGCGCCTTGGTGCGCACCAGGATCCCCGGGGTGCAGAACCCGCACTGGAGCGCTCCACACGCGGCGAAGGCCGATGCCAACCGGGTGCGTTCGTCGGTGTCGAAGCCCTCGAGCGTGCTGACGCTGCGCCCGGCGACCTTCGCCAGCGACACCTGACACGAGACCTGGGCCTTGCCGTCGATGATCACCGTGCAGCAGCCGCACTGCCCCGTCGGCGAGCAGCCGTCCTTCGGTGAGGTGATGTCGAGCTCGTCGCGCAGCGCCGAGAGCAGGTGGGGGTGGTCGTCGCGCACCGCGACATCACGCCCGTTGACGGAGAACTGTGTGGTCACAGAGCCATCGTCGACCGAATTCAACATTTTGTCAATGCTGAGCACGAGCTCGCTAGAGCATGTCGAGCGCCGTCCAACCGATGGCTCCGCATCGGAGCGAATAGGGTGGAACCCGGAGCCGGCAGCGAGGTTTCCGGCTGCGAGAGCGGGGAGGGCGATCGGTGAGCGAAATCGTCGAAACGGGGGCAGGGCCGCCGCCGCGTGAGGTGCTCGGCTACACGGAGTTCGGAACCGCGGTGCGCCAGCTCGCGACCGAGGTGCACGACTCCGGATACGCCCCCGACATCGTGCTCACGATCGCGCGTGGCGGGATGCTGCTGGGCGGGGCCATCGCCTACGCCTTGGCGGTCAAGAACGTGCACGTGATGAACGTCGAGTTCTACACGGGGGTCAACCAGCGGCTCGACTTCCCGGTGATGCTCCCCCCGGTGCTCAACATGGTCGACATCCGGGGCACGAGGGTGCTCGTCGTCGACGACGTGGCCGACACCGGGCACACCCTCAAGCTCGTCGTCGACTACTGCAGCGGCGAGGTCGCCGAGCTCCGCACCGCAGTGCTCTACGAGAAGCCGCAGTCCATCGTGAACTGCGATTACGTCTGGCGACACACCGATCGATGGATCGAGTTCCCATGGTCGTGCCTGCCCCCCGTCACCCAGGCCGCCAACCGCGACGCCTGACCGCCGCTCCCGCAGCGTTCTGTGAGCCTCGGAGGTGCCTGCGTACGAGGCGCCGATCTGGCTTACAACAGCACCCATGGGAGGTTCCACCCTTTTCGCCGCCTTCGACCGTTACGAACGACCCTGTACGCTCGCCGGAGACCGGCATCCCGGACATCGCGGGTGCCGACGGGGCAACGACGGGCAGTGAACGGGGCTGAGATCAGGGCAGCAGGAACGATGGTCGCGGGGCGAGACCATCAGGGTGGAGTGCATCGGTGAGTGGCGAAGCGAACGATCGAGCAGACGAAGCCGGTGCCGTGACGCCTGGTGGTCAACCCCGAGTACCGGACGATGCCGGGTACGTGACGCGCTCCGACCGTGACCTGATGGGCAGTGTCGGCGACGGAGATGGCGACGCCTGGTCGGTTCTCGTCGAGCGTCATCGCTTCGGGCTGGAGACGATGGCCGGCGTGCTCACGCGCTCGCCGAAAGTGGCCTCGTCGGTCGTCGACGCCGGGCTCGAGCTGCTGCACCGGGAGCTCGGCGCCGGTCGGGGCCACGCGTTCGCCTTCCGCCCTCAGGCCCTGAACGCCGCGATCGACGTCGTGATCGACCGCTCTCGCCGCCAGCAGCGCGATGACGCAGACCCCGGTCGAGCCGCCCCGGTGCGCCGGCTCCTCTTCGCTGTCCAGCTCGCCGATCCGGGTCAGGTCGATCCGCTCGTGCGGGCCTTCGCGTCGCAACCCCACCGCTATCAGGTCGTGTTGTGGCACATGGCGATCGAGCGGGCCGAGGCCCGGGATCTGGTTGAGATCCTGGCGATCGACGCCGTTCGGGTAGAGCGCCTCGAAGGCCGGGCCCGGGAGGGCTTGCGCCAGGCCATCGTGAACGAGCACCTGGACCCTGCAGCGGATCCGGCGTGTGCGGCGGTCGTCCGCCTGCTCCCGTCGTTCGTGCGGGGCGACCTCGGGCGCCGGCAGAGCAGTGTCAACGCTCACCTCGACGAGTGCGACCGCTGTCGAGCGGTGGCCGAGTCGGTGCTCGATCTCGATACCGCCCTGGTGGCCGCCGTGGCGCCTTTGGCGCTCGGGCGATTCACCAAGCGCTATCTCGCAGCTGTCGCTTCCTCGGCTGGCATCGCCGAGCGCACTGCAGCGGGAATCGCCGTCGTCGGGACCGATCATTTCTCGGCTGCTGGTCAACTGCCCAGCGAGCCTGCGGTTGCCGGTGCGGGTGGGGCGCGCGGGGCGGCTGGCCCTGTGGGCGAGAACGGCCAGGCGGGGCCGCAGGTCGATCACGACGTCCCGGTGGACGCCGGCGCGCTCGCGGCCGACGATGAGCCGCTCGTTCGATCGTCGGCCAGTGTGTACGCGCACGCGGGTCGACGGGCGCGTCACCGACGAAGCCTGGTGGGCTCGGCGCTGGCGGCGGTCATCGCTCTCCTGGTGGTTGCCAGCATGGTGGTCTTCGAGCCCGACCCCGACGTGCCCGGCCGCACGGCCGTGGTGGCGGTCGTCTCCGAGGAGCCGGCAACCGACACGGGCACGACCGTGCCTGCCCGGGGCCCTGACGCCACGGGCAACGAGCCGAGTGCCACGCTGACGTCATCGCGGCCGTTGACATCGTCGCCGAGCTCGCCGGCACCGTCTTCGCTACGCACCAGTACGACGCGGACGGTGTCGACGTCCACCAACACGACCAGGTCGCTCGGGAGCCCGGTCGAGGTCACCGGGCCCACGACCACGGCGCCCGTCCCCACGACCACCCGCAGGCGCTCGACTCCGGCAACCTCGGTCGAGCCGGCGCCGATCGCCGAGCCCACCGTGCCCACGCCCGACGATCCGGGCACGGTCGACACGACCGCCCCGACCGGTCCTGGTCCGGGTGGCGGCGACGTTCCCGCGCCCACGGCTCCCGCGACGACCGCGCCCGTCCCGGCAACGACGGCTCCGACGACGCCTGTACCGACCGTGCCTGCCGCAACCACCACCACCACCACCACAACGGCGCCCACCACCACGACGATCGCCCCCACCACCACGACGATCGCGCCGACGACCACCACCAAGCTGGCGCCCACCACGACCACGAAACCACGGCCCACCACGACCCGAGCACCCCCGCCGCCGCCGTGACGGCGGGCGCGACGACGCCTTGGCCCTGGCGCACGCCGAGCGCGTCACGCCAGGCAAGCTGCTGGTCTGTCGTGACGACGGTGGACGCCGGGTAGGCGGCCGGGCGGCACGTGGCCGGGCGCGCTGGGGCGACCCGTCTGCCCTGTCGCCACGACGTCTCCGTCGACGGAGCCGGGTTGTCGCTTCAGCGGCTGAGGGTGCGGTCGAGGCCGGTGAAGACCACGGCGACGGGCAGCTCGTCGTTGCGGACGCCCGGGTCGTCGGCGAGCAGCCTGAGCAGACCGGCCAGCCCGGCGCTGCCGGTGGCGTCGACCGGGACGGTCGTGAGCGTGCGGGCCAGCCGGAGCGCCTCGATGATGTCGGCTTCGTGGGCCACGACGGGGCGACCGCCACTCTCGTGCGTCGCGGCCACGATCTCCCACCAGTCGTAGGTCTCGTCGTCGAGGATCCCGTGCGCGGCCGACTGGGGCTCGGTCTCCCACGGCCACATCAGCTCCGAGCGCCGGTGGGAGAGCGCCACAACGGCCGCCCGGTCGAGCTCGACCGGGCGGCCCTCCCCGTCGATGCCACTCCGGCTCACGCCAGCGACTCGTTCGAGGATCGGGCCGGCCCGGTCCCACGCGCGGGCGAGCGGAGCGCATCCCTCGGTCTGCACCGGATGCACGATCGGGAGAGGGCCGTCGACCCGCAGCCCCTGAGCGACGCTCGACGCCAAAGCCCCGCCGCCGACCTGCACGAGGATGCGCCCGAAGGGTTGATGCACCCGTTGCTCGGCCAGCTCCCAGCCCAGCGTCCGACCGCCGTCGATCGTGAGGCCGTTGTCGGGGCCCTGGCAGCTGAATGGCACCGACCCGGCGGCCACCGCTTCACGGAAGCGGTGCACGCAGGGATCGCCGGGCGGATCGTCGTCGCGTCGGGGGCACCGCGTCACGTGAGCCCCGAGCTCGTGGAGCCGCTCGACGACCGTCGGTGGGGCCCAGGGTGGCACGAAGACCTCGAGGGGCCAGTCGGCGGCCCGGGCCACCACTGCCGCACCCAAGGCGGCGTTGCCGCACGAGGCGATCGCCAGCCGGTCACGGACGCGAGCCGGGCCACGGCCTTGCGTGCCGCCCGCGATGGCCTCGGCCACCAGGAGATGGATCATGACTCCCATGAGATGGCGGGCCTTGTGCGATCCCGAGACCGCGCCGGTCTCATCCTTCACGAGAACGGCAACGCCGAGTCGTTCCGACAAGGCAGGCTGCGGCCCGAACGGCGTGACGCGAAACCCCCGTCCGTCGACGCGAGCCACGGCCTCGTCGAGCTCGATGACGAGCTCGAGATACCGGTCGTCGCTGAGCCCGTGACGCAGCGCGACATCATGGGAATACAGGCGATCCCGGTATCGGACGAACGGATTCCCGGAGCGGCCATCCACGGTTCCGTCGTCTGCGGTGCCGTCGATTGCGCCGCCGCCTGCTCCCGTTGCCGCAGCCGGGGCCGCAGCCGGGCGCCCGTCACCGGTGTCGACGATCGTCAACACGTGGTCGGTGTCGTCGGCCCGGCCGGCGTTGGCGCACCGGAACGTGAGCGGTCGATCGGCCGGGGCCGTCCAACCGCAGCCGTGGCAACGCAGGATCACGCCGTGAGCTCCCGGAGGACCCCGGTGCGAGCGTTGAACTCGCGGATCATGTCGTCCCATACGGGCACGTAGCCCCGCAGCTCCCGCCAGAAGGCCTGCGAACGTCGGGCCTCGAACAGCTCGAGCTCGACGCCCTGCTGCTCGACCCAGGTGAAGTACCCCAGGTTGAAGATCCGAGACCGGTCGAGCTGCGTGCACTCGATCGTGTGATCGACCGTGGCCCCTTCGAGATGACGGGCGAACGCCGCGGCAGCCTCGGTTTCACCGAAACCCGTTGTCGCGTAACGGCCCGAGCCCGTGAGCAGCCGCTCGCGCTCGGAACCGTAGAGCACCGCGCCGTCGGTGGCCACGGTCACGATCACGTCGTCGGCGCCGAGGCCGGCCTGCTTGGCGATCTTGATGGCCGCGAGCACGTTGCAGATCGACGACAGTCCGAAGCCGGGGAGCGCGTCGATCACGGCCGCGTCGACGCCGACCCGGTCGCGGAGGAAGGCCGTCCCGGCCGCGGTGTTGAACACCAGGCCCAGCTCGTCGCACGCCCGGTCGGACACGCCGACGGCCCAGTCGGTGTTCATCACGTTGTGGATGAGCGGGATGTGCTTGTCGCCGATCCCCTGGATGTTGTGCTCCCCGAAACCGTTGTAGAGCATGGTCGGGCATTCCAGCGCCTCGACGGCGGCGATGCGGGTGCCGTGACGGTCCTTGAGATAGTCGCCGGCGGCGAGCGTGCCCGCCGACCCCGATGCCGACACGAAGGCTGCGAGGCGCAGGGTCGTGGCGTCGCCAGTGCTGGCATGCGCCGCGGCCACCGTCTCGAAGACGTGTTCGAGCGCCGGTCCGGTGACCGTGTAGTGGCCGAGATGGTTCGAGAACTCCGAGAACTGGTTGAGGATGAAGTTGGCCGGGTCGGCGGCGAGCCGGGCGCACTCGTCGTAGATCTCCTTGACGTTGCTCTCCGATCCCGGGGTACGGATGATGTCGGCGGGGTCGGCGATCCAGCGATCGAGCCACTCGAAGCGCTCGCGACTCATGTTCTCGGGCAGCACGGCGACGCCGCGGCACCCCATGATCCGGCTGATGGCCACGCCGCCCCGGGCATAGTTCCCCGTCGACGGCCACACGGCGCGGTGCACCGTGGGGTCGTACTGCCCGCTCACGACTCGGGGCGCGAGGCAGGAGTAGGCCGCCAGCACCTTGTGGGCGCCGATCATCGGGAACCGGTTCCCGAAGGCCACCACGATCGGGGTGTCGACGCCGGTGAGGCTCTTGGGCAGCACGACGTGCTCGGGGGTCGGCGCCTGCGCCGCGGCGTCGGCGGCCACGTTGTGCCAGTGCACCCGGAACAGGTTGAGCGCATGCGGGCCGTTGGCGTCGACCGAACCGGTGGCGTTGCGGACAGCCGGGTGGATGGTCGACGGGTCGGCCAGCTCGGCGAACGTGGGGAGCACGATCCGCTCGGCGCGAAACCGCTCGACCGACCGTTCGAGGATCGCCTGATCGACGACGTCACGTTCGAGACCGAGCTTCTGAGGGTCGGGTATGGCGCTCACGATGGCCTCTCTGGTCGTTCCGGTGGCCCGTACCCACCG
Organism: Actinomycetota bacterium; assembly: GCA_009886115.1. Classification (GTDB taxonomy): domain Bacteria; phylum Actinomycetota; class Acidimicrobiia; order IMCC26256; family VFJJ01; genus VFJJ01. The sequence goes on along the minus strand of VFJJ01000069.1, from coordinate 25,520 downwards.
GGATGGCGGACGGTGCGAGCATTCTTCAACAATTTGTCAACGTCTATCCTGCCAGACCATGCCCCGATCACCGTCGTCGTCGGACGTACCGATCCGGATCAGGGTCCCGGCCACCTCGGCCAATCTCGGACCAGGCTTCGACGTGCTGGGCCTGGCCCTCGATCTGCACCTCGACGTCGTGCTCGGCGATCCGAGCCTCGACGGCGACGATCCGCACCGCAATCCGGCGCTGAAGGGCTTCCGCCGGGCCGGTGGGGTGGGCCCGCTCGGCTGGACCGGCGCCATCCCGCCCGGACGCGGTCTCGGCTTCTCGGGCGCCGCTCGCGTCGGGGGGATCATCGCGGCGATCCTCCAACGCGGAGGGTCGCTCGCCGAATCGCACCGCGAGGTCCTGGCCATCGGAACCGAGCTCGAAGGCCACCCCGACAACGTGGCTGCATCGCTCTACGGTGGTGTCGTCGCCGCAGCCGGAGGCCATGCGGTGCAGATCCCGTTGGCCCCGGTGATCTCTTCGGCCGCCGTGGTGCTGTGGGTTCCACCCGAGGAGACCTCAACCGACGAGTCGAGGACTGCTCTGCCAGCTCAGGTGCCGTTCGGCGATGCCGTGTTCAACGTCGGCCGCTCGTCACTGTTGTGCGCCGCGCTGGCGGCCGGCGACGTGGAAGCGCTGAGGGCGGCCACCGAGGACCGCTTCCACCAGGACGTGCGCCTGGCTCTGCGCCCCCGGTCTCGCTCCGCGCTCGACGCCGCCCTGGCTGCCGGAGCATGGTGCGCCTGGCTCTCCGGTTCGGGCCCCGCCATCGCGACACTCGTCGACCCCGCACCCGAGGCCGTCACCCGCGTCACCCGGGCCCTCACGGCCCTCGGGTGCGTCGGAGCCGAGGCCGAGGTGCTTGTCACCCACATCGCCCCCACCGGCGCCCAAGTGCTGTCTTCCTGAGCTGCAGTGGCGGCGGCGGGCGTTTCTCCGCGATTTTGCGCAGCCCCGGTGAAAAAGCGCGAAGAAACCGGAGGCCCCGCCGTGGACGGTCAGCTCAGGTCAGGTCAGGTCAGGTCAGGTCAGGTCAGGTCACGGAGCGACGCGGTGGAAGGAGGCCGAGGCGGTGGCGATGATGCGGTTGCTGTGGCCTTCGTCGCGCATGGTCATCTCGACGCCGTACCGAGGCCCGCGCGGGTTCACGAGGGTCGCGGTGGAAACGAATGGGCCGTGGTAACCGGGCTTGACGAACATCACGGTGTAGTGGTCGATCTGCAGGTCGGTCGTTCCGAGCACACGCTCGAGCTCGTCCATGGCCGCGGCTTCGAGGGCGAAGTTGATCGGGCCCTGGTGCAGCGCCGAGTGCGGCGACGCGATCATCGGCGTCACCTTCTCGATCTCGAGGGCGCCGTCGGGTCGTTGCACGACCCCGAAGACGTCGCGCAACGGGGGGAGGGCGGGGGAGTCGGCCACATCGTTGACGGGGTTGTCGACGGGGTAGAAGCCCGGAGGCACGTCACCGAGGCTGGCCCCGCTCCCGGTGGAGATGGCGATGACCCGCTCGGGGTTGTCGGCATCGACGATGCGGGTGCGGCTGTAACCCATGGTGCGTCCCACCGAGATGACGTCGCGGACGGCTTCGAGACGGGTGACGTCGTACGCCGGGTCGAGGATGTCGTAGGTCATCGTGACGGGCGCCGGGACGCACTCGTCGTCGCGCCAGTAGGGCTCGGGAGCCAGGATGCACAGCGGACCGGCCGTGAGCCCTCCGGTGGAGTTGCGCATGTCGTGGCGCAACGGCATCGCCTCGCTCTCGACGCCGATGTCGAGGAACGGGGTCGTCTTCCCCAGGTATGTGTACGATTTCAGCGCTCGCCACGACAACTCGAAGTGCTTCCAATGCTCCTCTGGCGTGAGCACCCTGATGTCGCCGTATGCCTCGTTCCCCACGTGCTTTCCCCTCCGCTTCTGATCTCCGTGCGACGAACCTACCGCGCCGTGTGCGGACGCTGCCTTGGCCGAGACGCTGCGCGAGCGCATCCCTCGCACTGACCGGACGTAACGCCCGGGCCTTGACGACCGTGGAGTGATACGACCAGCACCGACTATGAACCGAAGTCGGTTATCGCCGAATCGGGGACGGGATGACGGAAGAGCGCGGCCGCGTTGCGCCAGGCGATGCGCTCGATCTCGTCGGCTGGGAAGGTGCAGATCTGGGACCACACGATGGCCTGGGTGTCGGGCCAGGTGCCGTCTTGGTGGGGGTAGTCGGACTCGACCATCACGTGGTCGACGCCGATGTGGTGGCGCTGCTCGAGGCCGGCGAGATCGTCGATCGTGCAGAACCAGAAGTTCCGTTGCATCACCTCACGTGGCGTGAGCGAGATGCCCTCCCAGGTGCCGAAGATCCGTTGGTAGCGGCCCACATGGTCGAGCCGGTCGAGGAGGCCGGCGACCCAGCCGATGCCGCCTTCCGACATGCAGATCTTCACGTTGGGAAAGCGCACCGGTATCAACGAGTAGAGCCAGTCGACGGCTGCGAACATGGCCCAACCGAAGAACAGCACGCCGATCGTGTCGGACGGTGCGCCCGTGGACGTGGCCGGCGCCGACGATGACGATCCGACGTGCAGGCAGATGACGGTCTCGGTCTCTTCGCAGGCTGCGACGAACGGATCCCAGTACCCGGTGTGCAGCGACGGCAGGCCCAGCCGCTCGGGCAGCTCGGGGAAGGTGACGGCGGTGAAGCCCCGCGCTGCGTTGCGGCGAATCTCGTCGCCAGCCTCGACGGGATCGAGCAACCACGGGAGCTGCAAGGGAATCATGCGACCGGGGTAGGTGCCGGCCCACTCCTCGAGATGCCAGTCGTTGGCCGCGCGCACCACGGCCCGGGCCAGCTCGCGGTCGCTCACGCCGAGCTGGTAACGCTGCCCGGCGAAACCGGCAAGCGACGAGGGGAAGCAGACCGACGAATACACGCCGTTCAGGTCCATGTCGGCGATGCGGGCGTGGATGTCCCAGGCACCTCGGCGCATCTCGTCGAAGCGGGCGGGGTCGAACGTGCGTTGGTGCAGCGGCTTGCCCACAACGGCGTTCAGGCCCACCTTGTAGTGCTTCTTGCCGTCGTAGAGCCAGTACTCCGAACGGCCGTCGTCCTCGGCCATCACCCGCGGGGCCAGGTCGGCATATCGGGCAGATACCCGACCTTCGAAGATGTGGGGCGGCTCGACGAGATGGTCGTCGACCGAGATGATGGGCACGTGCCGGAACGCCCGGGGCGGCTCGGGGAGCCAGTCGATGGTCTCGGGCTTGGCTCCGGTGGCCAGGAACCCTTGGCGTGACTCGATCTCGTCGAAGCTGATCGACCCGGTCATGGATGGCCACCCAACTCGTCGCCTGGCGAGGGGAACACGATCACCCCGCGGGTGACGCGCCCGTGGTGGAGATCGTCGAGCGCCTGGGGCGCCTGATCGATGGAGTAGCGGGTGTCGAGGATGCCGGCCAGGTTCAGTCGTCCCTGCATGCACAGCTCGACGAACTCGGGGATGTGTCGCCGCGGGTGGATCGAGCCGCCGTAGGTGCCGGTGAGAATCCGTTGGCGCAGCAGCATCGCGGTGTTCACGGTGACCTCGACGAGCCCGAGCGCCCGTCCGATCACCACACAGGTTGCCCCGGGCCGGGTGGCGGCGATCACCTGGTCGAAGGTGCCGTCGACCCCGACGGCGTCGAATCCGTAGTCGGCGCCGCGCCCCGCCGTGAGCTCGAGCACTGCCGCGACCGGGTCGGTCATCGACGCGTCGATGCCGTGCGTGGCGAACCCGAGCTCGAGAGCCTTGTCGACCTTGTGGGCCAACCGGTCGACGGCGATCACGGTGGTCGCACCACAAAAACGTGCACCCATCATCGTGGACAGCCCGACGCCTCCCGATCCGATTACCACCACGCTCGAGCCCGGCTTCACTTGCGCCCGCACGATCGCGGCGCCCAACCCGGTGCTCACACCGCACGCCAGCCCGCACATCACGTCGAGTGGAGCGTCGGCCCTGATCGCGGTGACGAACCGCTCGGGGACGACGGCGTACTCGGCGTAGGAACCCTGAAAGTGGAGGGTGTGGATGGGCGATCCGTTCTTCGACAGGCGGGTGGTGCCGTCGAGCATGCGCCCGGTGAACAGCGGGGCGTTCTCGCACAGCGCCGGGTCGTCGCGCAGACATTGGAAGCAGTGCTCGCACGGCCCGATGATCGAGCACACCACGTGGTCGCCAACGTGCAGCGCTCGCACCTCCGGCCCCAGCTCGACGATGACACCGGCCGCCTCGTGGCCCAACACGATCGGGAAGGGAACAGGCACCTGACCGGTGGTGAAGTTCAAGTCGGTGTGGCACACGCCCACCGCCGCGACCCTGATCTTCACCTCGCCGGCGAGCGGTGTCGGATCGTCGATGTCGTCGACCCGCACATCGCCCGGCCCGTAGCACACCACCGCCTTCACGACCGCCCCCCACTGTTCGACGGGCCGCCGCGCGGCCCGCCGCCAGAGGGGCCATCCGTCGAGACGCCGCCGTGGGCCCGAAGCACACGGCCTGGTCGTTCGGGCATGGTCGACACCAGCGACTCCCCGTGCCTGGTGATGGCCACGCCGTTCACGAAGACGTGGTCGATCCCGGTGGGCTGGTCGGCGATGAGCCGCTCCTCGTCGCCGGGAAGGTCGCGCACCCTGCGCAACGGGCCCGGGTCGACGGTTTCCATGTCGACGATCACGATATCGGCCGCAGCCCCGGGAACCAGGCGGCCGCGGTCGGCCAGGCCGTACAGGTCGGCCAGCTCGGCGGTGAGCTTGTGGATGGCCTCTTCCGCGCTGAACACGCCGCGCTCGCGCACCCAGTGGGCGAGCAGCTCCGTGGGCATGTTGGCGTCGCACAGCTGCGCCACGTGCGCCCCGGCGTCAGACTGGCCGAACACGGCGCCGGGCTGGCGCATGAGCTCGGCCACCGGGCCGTCCTGGTAGTTGCTCAGCGTGACGAGGAACCGGGTCTCGAGGTCGTCGGCCAGGGCCAGGTCGCACAACACGTCGATCTCGGTGCAGCGTCGCTCGCGGGCGATCGACGCAACGTCGCGTCCGACCAGCTCGGGGGAAGTGCCGGTCTCGGCCACGAGAAAACGGTCCCAGATCACGGGCGGCTTCACATCGGGGGCCTGCCGCGCCGCCTCGGCCCGCCAGGACGGGTCGGCGTAGAACCGGGAGAACTCCGATGGCTGGTAGCCGAGTAATTCCAAGAAGATGGGGACCGTCCGAAAGTAATAAGGGTTGTCCATCTTGAACTGGATCTTCAGCGGGAGGCATGTGACCTGAGGCCGTACGTCGGCTCCGGCTGCCCGGCCGGCGGCGTGGAACGCCATCATCGCTCGGTGGTCGGTCTCGGGATAGGTCGTGAGCATGGGCGTCCACATGAGTGGCCGGCCGATCTCGGGCTGTATCTCGTAGCTGTCGCGCCACGTCACCGGTTGCCCGGGTGCATAACAGACGGCTCCGTAGCCGAGCTCGCCGAGCACCGATGCCAGCGCCACGAACTCGTCGCGCGTCCCGTGACGCGGTGGGACGGGTAACCCGCGATCGCCGCGGTGGTTGGCCGAGTAGCTCGACGCGAACCCGAGCGCGCCGGCGCGCATTCCGTCGGCCACCACGTCGCGCATGGCGACGATCTCCTCCGGCGTTGCCTCGCGCTCGTAGCCGGCGTCGCCCATCACGAACAACCGCACCGGACTGTGGCCGATGTAACAGCCGAAGTTGAGGATCGTGCCTCGCCGTTCGACGAGATCGAGATACTCGCCGAAGGTCTCGAAGCTCCACTCGATGCCGGCGTCGAGCATCCGCTCCGACATGTCTTCCACGGCCTGGAGCGTGCGCACGATCACCGACCGGTGCTCGGGCCGGGTCGGGGCGATCGAGAAGCCACAGTTCCCGGCCACGACCGATGTGACCCCGTGCCAGCACGACGACGAGAGGCCCGGGTCCCAGAACACCTGGGCGTCGTAGTGGGTGTGGATGTCGAAGAAACCGGGGGTGACATACCGGCCACGGGCGTCGACCACGGTGGCGCCCGTGAGGTCGTCGCCGACCGCGACGACGTGCCCTGCGGCCACGGCCACGTCGGCCCGCCGTGCCGGCGCGCCCGTGCCGTCGACGACGATGCCACCCGTGATCACCAGATCGGCGGTCGAGCGAGTCATTCGGCGACTGCCCTCACCACGACTCGGGATCGGTGATCACCGAGGCGGGCACGGGGTGACGGAACAGCTCCGAAGCGTTCTGCCATGCGACCTTGGCGATGGTGGCCGGTGGCAGATGGCCGATCTGGCGCCACAGGATCTCCTGAGAATCGGGCCAGGTGCCGTCGAGGTGGGGATAGTCGGTCTCGACGGTCACAGTGTCGACGCCGATGTGGTCGAGCACGTCGAACGCCGAGCCGTCCTCCAACGAGCAGAAGGTGAAGTTGCGCGCCACGACCTCGCGGGGGGTGAGGTCGATGCCCTCCCACGTGCCGTAGATCGCCTGGTACTTGCCGATGTGGTCGAGACGGTCGAGCAGCCCGGCAACCCAGCCGATCCCGCCTTCGGCCAGGCAGATCTTGATGTTCGGGAAGCGCACCGGGATCTTCGAGTAGAGCCAGTCGACCGTGGCGAACATGGCGAACCCGAAGAACAGCACACCGATGCAGTCGCCCGGCGCGTCGCTCGACGTGGTCGGGGTGGAGCCCGACGAGCCGACGTGCAGGCACACCACGGTCTCGGTCTCCTCACAGGCTCGAAGGAACGGGTCCCAGTGGCCGGTGTGGATCGACGGGAGCCCGAGCGGCTCGGGGTTCTCGCTGAACGACACGGCCTTGAACCCCCGGGCGGCGTTGCGGCGCACCTCGGCGGCGGCCACCTCGGGATCGAGCAGCCACGGGATCTGGCACGGGATGAGCCGCTCGGGATACGCCCCGGCCCACGACTCGAGATGCCAGTCGTTGGCGGCCCGGGTGACGGCCAGGGCCAGCTCGGTATCGCTGACGCCGAGCTGCAGCCGGTGCCCGCAGAACCCGGCCATGGCCGAGGGGAAGTTCACCGACGCGTACACGCCGTCGAGGTCCATGTCGGCGATTCGTGCGTGCACGTCCCACGAGCCCCTGCGCATCTCGTCGAAGCGCACCGGCTCATAGGAGCATTCCTCGATGGGCCGTCCGGCCACGGCGGCCAGGCCGATCTGGGGATTGAGGCGGCCGTCGTACAGCCAGGCTTGGCCGCCGGCCGGGCCCGGGTTGTCGACGACTCGGGGAGACAGCGCAGCGAAGCGCGACGGAAGCCGTCCCTCGAACATGTCGGGCGGCTCCACGAGGTGGTCGTCGGTCGAGATGATCGGCACATGGCGACGGGCCCGGGGCGGGTCGGGCAACAGCGTGACGGTCTCGGGCTTCTTCGAGCGCATGAAGCCGGGCCGGTTCTCCATCTCATCGAGCTTGATCCCGGCCACGAACCCTCCTGCCGATCGATCGGCGCCGTCGATGCCGCTTGCGTGGATGCCGTTTGCGTGGATGCTGCCGCCGTCGTTGGTGCTGCGGCCAATGCTCGTGCGTTCAGTGGCTCAGCCTGCTGGTGCGAGCGACCAGCCCGGCAACAAGCCCAGGGCGCTGCACACGTCCTGGGCCTCGATGTTCTGGCCGTTGCGCAGCGCGGCGTCGGGCGATTCGAGCAGCCACCGGCAGACCTTGGCGATGACCGCCGGCGGGGCTCCGGTCGAGGCGTCGAAACCGAACGCCGCCATGTCCTGGGCGATGCGCTCGGTGGCGATGAAACCGGGTTGCACGTTGAACGCCTTGATCCCCCGGTCGCGCAGCTCGACCGCGAGCACGCCGGCGATGCGGTGCAGCGCACCCTTGCTGAACGCGTACCCCAGACCCCATCCGCCCTGGCCTGCCGGGGCCGGCGGATCGCCATAGGCCACACCCGAGGTGATGTTGATGACTGTGCCGTTGCCTCGTTCGACCATCTGCGGCACCAAGGCCTTCACCAGCACCACCGGCGCCAGGGCGTTGGCCTCGAGGTGGTCGCGCAAGATGCGGATGGGCGTGTCGAGGATGAGGTCCATGTGCCCGGGGCCTATGTAGCGCCCGTTGTTCACGAGCACGTCGACCCGGCCCAGCTCGGCCAGCACCCGGTCGGCCGCGCTCACGAGCGACGGGTGGTCGAGCAGGTCGGCCGGGACCGTGAGGCACCGCCGTCCCGTGGCCTCGATCTGCTGAGCCGTCGAGTCGAGCGAGCCGGGCAGCGGTGTGGTGTCGGAGCGCTTGAGTGTGGAGCTGTGCTCGCGGCTCTCACCCTCGTGCACGGTGCGGGCCGTGATGGCCACGTCGTAGCCCGCGTGCGCCAACTCGACGGCGATCGCCTTGCCGATGCCTCGGCTGGCTCCCGTCACGAAGGCGACCTTCTCGCTCATGGTCGCACCCTTCGGGATGCGCCCGTGACCCCACCGCCACTGCGTGGCGTCGACAGCGCTGTGCCTTCTGATTCGCTCGCCTGCGGCTCGCTCATCGGCTGCTCTCCTGTGCCGGCATCGGCGCCAACGCTAGCCTCGAACCGTCGCGAGCGACCTGCGAGCCCCCGGCGTCGCTCGAACTCTCACCAGGATGGATCCGTGGCTTCTGACGAACGAGCGATCCTCAACCTGCTCCACCGCTACTGCGAGCTCCAGGACGCGGCCGATTTCGTCGGGGTCGCCGAGCTGTTCCGCCACTCCACCTACGCCGTGCACAACGGCGACTCGCACGTCGGCTTCGACGAGGTCTACGCGCTCAAGACCAAGCACGACAAGGTGTACGACGACGGAACGCTGCGCACCAAGCACGTCACCACCAACACGATCCTCGAGCACGACGACGGAGCCGACGAGGCCCGCACCCGGTCGTACTTCACCGTGTACCAGGCCACGCCCGAGCTGCCGCTCCAGATCGTCATCGCCGGCCGCTATCACGACACCTTCGAGAAGGTCGACGGCCGGTGGCGGTTCAAGCACCGCTTGATCTTCGGCGATCTCGTGGGCAACCTCACCCAGCACCTCCGCGACAACCCGCTCGACCGGGAGTGACCCGGCTCGACCCGACCCGACCCGCAGGGACGCCCGTGCGCTTCGATCCGCAGTGCCCTTCGACGTTGTTCGTGGCTCTGGGCGATCCGCCGGAGGGCCGCGAGGACGAGTTCCACGAGTGGTACGACACGGTGCACGGTCCCGACGCCATCGCCAACGGATCGTTCACGGCCGTCCATCGCTTCCGCGCCGTGGGCCCCGGGCATCGTGCCGCGCCGTTCCTGGCCCTGTGGGAGGGGCGCTTCGCCTCGGAGGCCGAGGCGTGGGGTTACATCGGGCCTCGCGCCCAGGCGCTGCGCGAAGCCGGACGGGTCGGCGACATCGCCTCGGTCCGCTTCGCCATCATGCTCTTCGCCGCCAGACTCGATGCCGGCGGGTCGGAGCAACCTGCGCCCGGACAGCCGACGCTCGGGCATCCGACGGCGGAGCACCCAACGCCGGAGCAGCCGTGCGAGCCGGTGGCCGTCCTCACGACGGTGCAGAACGACTGGCGCCATCCCGGGACGGCCGCCGATGCGGCCAGCTGGTACGGGGCCTTCGCCCAGGGCGCAGGCTCGCAGGCTCTCACCCGTCTGGGCGGCGGGCCTCGGTGGTTGGCCACGAGCGACCCGGCTGGTCGCGGAGCGGGCCACCATCTCGCCGTGTTCCCGAGCGTTCGCGACGCCGTTGCGGTGGCCGAATCGTGGCACGGCCTGGCGACGCCGGGGATGTCGCCGCTGCCGCCCTACCAGACGATCTTCGGCAGCTCGGCGGGGGCGGTCGACGGCGCCGACCCCGGCCCGGGACCGGCCCCGGCCTGGGTCATGCACTGGGAGCCGGTGAGCACCCTCCGGGCCTGACAAGCGACGTTCGGACAATCATCGGCGCCCGACCATCCCACCTCGTTCAACAATCTGTTGAAGTACCATCCTCAGCCGTGACCGTCGCCGTTCCCCGATCCCTCGACGAGGCGTTTGCCGCCTTGGCTGCCGAGCCCGATGCCCATCTGCTCATGGGGGGCACCGATCTCATGGTCGAGGTGAACTACGGCCATCGCCGCCCTACTGCGGTGGTGTCGCTCGATCGGGTGCCCGAGCTCCGGGGCTGGGAGCGCTCAGCCGACGGTCGGAGCGTCCTGGTACGGTCGGGGCTCACCTACACCGAGATGGAAATCGGTGAGCTGGCGGAGTCTTTCCCGGCCCTGGCCCAGGCCGCCCGCACGGTCGGCGGTCCGCAGATCCGCAACGCCGGCACCCTCGGAGGCAATCTGGGAACGGCCTCGCCCGCGGGCGACACCCTGCCGGTGTTGGCGGCGCTCGACGCGACGGTGGTGCTCGGCGCTGCCGGCGGGGCTCAGCGGGAGCTGCCCTGGGACGAGTTCATCGTGGGGGTGAAGCGCACGGCCCGTGAGCCCCACGAGATCATCCTCGGCGCTCGACTGCCTGTGCGCCGGGGACCGCAGGAGTTCCTCAAGGTGGGTACCCGCAACGCCATGGTGATCGCGGTTGCTTCGGTGGCGTTGGTGGTCGACCTCGACGCCGCGACGGTGGCCGTGGGCCTGGGCTCGGTGGGACCCGCCCCGCTGCGAGCTCGCGAGGCCGAGCGCTGGATCGCCGAGCGGTTGGCGTTCGATCCCCTCGGGATCTCGAGCGACGGTGATCCCGAGACGCTCGCCGAGGAGTTCGGTCGCATGGTCGCCGGAGCGTCGCGTCCCATTGACGACCACCGCTCGTCCGCCGTCTACCGTCGCCACGCCGTCAGCGTGTGTGCCCGCCGAGCGCTGCTGCGAGCGCTCTCCCCCCAGGTGGTCGGAACGTGAGCGAGCGCAGCGAGCGGGGGCCCGAACGGCCCGGTCCGGAGGGCCAGGAGTGGAGGAGCGTGAGTGAGTACTGCGCCTACACGTTACGGGTGAACGGGCGCGATCGTGAGGTGAGCGACGGGTGGCTCGGCGAGAGCCTGCTCTGGGTGCTCCGGGAGCGGCTCGATCTCCCCGGCGCCAAGAACGCCTGCGAGCAGGGCGAGTGCGGTTCCTGCTCGGTACTCGTCGACGGCAGCCTGGTGTGCGCGTGCCTGGTGCTGGCGGCGTCGGCGGTCGGACGCGACATCGTGACCGTGGAGGGGATAGCCGGCGCGATCGACGGCTCCGATGCGGTCTTGTCCGACGTGCAGGAGGCGTTCCTCACCGAGGGCGCGGTCCAGTGCGGCTTCTGCACCCCGGGCCTGATCATGGCGGTGCACGACCTGCTCGACCGCGTGCCCCTTCCAACCGACCTCGAGGTGCGCGAGGCCATCTCCGGGAACCTCTGTCGCTGCACGGGATACGGCCGCATCATGGAAGCGGTGTGGACGACCGTGCGGCTTCGCCAGGTCGGGGGGCAAGCCCGATGACAGGAGTGGGCGCGGTGGTCAACAGTGGCACGGGTCTCTCGATCGTCACCGATCCGTCGGTCGTCTCTGCGTCCGGTCGCGGTGTCATCGGCGAGAGCGTGCGCAGACCCGACGGCACGCCCAAGGTGCAGGGGCGGTTCGCGTTCTCGTCTGACCTGTGGGCCGAGGGAATGCTGTGGGGCGCCACGGTGCGCTCGCCGCATCCCAGTGCCCGCATCCGTTCGATCGACCTCTCGGGAGCGTGGCAGATCCCCGGGGTGCGGGCGGTCGTCACCTACGACGACGTCCCGGGGAACAAGATGTTCGGGCTCGAGCACGCCGATCAGCCGGTCTTCGCTCACGATGTCGTGCGGTTCCACGGTGAACCGATCGCTGCGGTGGCCGCCGACCATCCCGACACAGCCCGCCGGGCGATGGAGGCCATCGTCGTCGACTACGAGATCCTCACCCCGCTGGTCGATCCCGAGATCGCCATCGCCGAAGGCACCCCGCCGATTCACCCCGACGGAAACCTCTTTCGTCGCTTGGTGATTCGCCGGGGCGACATGTCCGTCTCCGGTGACGTGGTCGTCGAGGGCACCTACGAGGTGGGGATGCAGGACCAGGCGCCGCTGGGCACCGAATCGGGGCTGGCCGTCCCCGACGACGACGGCGGCATCGACCTGTGGATCTCCACCCAATGGCTCCATGCCGACCAGGCTCAGGTCGCGGCATCGCTCGCGCTGCCCGAGGCCAAGGTGCGACTGCATCTGGCCGGTGTCGGCGGGGCGTTCGGCGCTCGTGAGGACTGCTCGCTCCAGATCCACATCTGCCTGCTCGCGCTGCAGACCGGTCGCCCGGTCAAGATGGTCTACAGCCGCGAGGAGTCGTTCTTCGGCCACGTCCACCGCCATCCGGCCCGGATGTGGTACCGCCACCATGCAACGCGCGATGGCCGTATCGTCAAGGTGGAAGGGCGTTTCGTGTTCGACGGCGGGGCCTACGCCTCCACGTCGTCTGCGGTGCTGGCCAACGCCACGTGCTTCTCCACCGGGCCCTACAAGGTTCCCGCTGTCGACCTGCTCGGCTTGGCTGCTCGCACCAACAACCTGCCCTGCGGAGCGATGCGGGGTTTCGGAGCGGTGCAGACCTGCTTCGGTCACGAAGCCCAGATGGACAAGCTGGCGACGACGCTCGGCATCGACCCGATCGAGCTGCGACTGCTCAACGCGATGCAGACGGGCGACAGCTGCATCACCGGCCAGATCGTCACGGGCGCCCTGCCGGTTGAGGAGGTCATCCGATCGTGCGCTGAGGCGCCGATGCCCGTGCTGGCCGAACCCGTCGATTCGCCGATGATGGCGCTTCCGGGCGGGGCGGGCCGCACCGCCGACGCCGCTGGCGTGAAGCGGGGCGTGGGTTTCGCGCTGGGCTGGAAGAACCTCATGTTCTCGGAGGGCTTCGACGACTTCTCGACCGCCTCGTGCCACCTGCTCGACGGTGTCGCCACCGTGAAGTCGGCCTGCGCCGAGGTGGGTCAGGGATTCGTGACGTTGGCTCAGCAGATCGCCCGCACGGTGCTCGGCGTCGACGACGTGATCTTGGCGCCGGCCGACACCCACATCGGATCGGCCGGCTCCACCTCGGCGTCACGCCAGACCTGGATGAGCGGCGGGGCCATCGAGCTGGCCTGTCGAACGGTGCGCCAGAAGCTCCTGAGCCATGTGGGAGCAGCGTTCGGGGTGTCGGTCGACGATCTCGACATCGTCGACCGCCGCATCGTGTCCCGCCACTCGGCGAAGCCCGTGATCGACCTCGACGTGGCCGACGCCGCACCCGGTGTTGCCTTCTCCGCCGTCGAGGAGCATCACCATGCGCCTACGTTCCGGCTCGACGAGAACGGCCAGGGCAACGCCCACGTCTCGTTCGCCGTCGCCGCCCATCGGGCCGTCGTCGACGTCGACGTCGAGCTGGGCCTGGTACGGGTGGTCGAGATCACCACCTCGATGGACGTGGGGAAGGTCCTGAATCCGTTGCAGCTCTTGGGTCAGGTGGAAGGGGGTACGGCGCAGGGCATCGGCTTGGCGGTGATGGAGGAGATCCTCCTCACGGCCGGGAAGGTCCGCAACCCCAGCTTCACCGACTACCTGATACCCACCGCGCTCGACATGCCTCCGGTGAACGTGGCTCAGCTGGTGGAGGTTCCCGAGCCCGGCGCGCCGTTCGGGGCCAAGGGCGCTGGCGAGTCGCCCACGATCTCCTCCACGCCCGCGGTCGTGGCGGCCATCCGCAACGCCACCGGTCGGGAGCTGCCCCGCACCCCCGTTCGACCCCACGACATCGCGCTCTGACGATGGTCCACGTACGAGGGAGATAGCCCCGTGGCCGAGCAGCCCGACCCGCCCGAGGTCGCCGGGCTCAGCGGGGTTCCGTTCGACACGGCTCAGACCGATCGGCTCCTCACCACCACCAAGGCGGTGCGGCGGCGGCTCGATCTCGAACGGCCCGTGCCCCGGGAGATGATCGTCGAGTGCATCCGGCTCGCCGCCTACTCACCGAACGCATCCAATGCCCAGGAGTGGAAGTGGATCGTGATCGACGATCCCGGGCTCAAGCGGACGGTCGGTGAGCAGTACCGCATCCTCACCGAGCCCGTCGTCTCCACCATGCTGGCGGCGAAGCTGGCCGCGGGCGACGAGGCGGGCGCCCGCATCTCGAGCTCGATCATCCACCTCGCCCAGCACATGGGCGAGGTGCCCATCCTCGTGATCCCCTGCTACGACATCGTGGCGGCCCAGGCCCGCTACGGCACGCTGATCGGGCCGTCGCACGTGCCGGCAACCATGGAGTCGGGGATGTTCGCGTCGATCTACCCGGCGGTGTGGAGCTTCCAGCTCGCCGTTCGCAGCCGGGGTCTGGCCTCGGCGCTCACGACCGCGCACCAGCTCGACCAGCCGGCGATGGCGGCGATCCTCGGGATTCCCGAATCGTGGTACCAGACCGCGCTGATCCCCGTGGCCTATCCGACCGGCGGCGACTTCACGCCGTCGCCCCGCCGGCCCGTCGACGACTCGATCGTCTGGAACCCCGGCGTCTGACGGGCGCCCGTCGGCCGAACGCGCGAGCCTGGGTCCATGGCGCAGCGGAAATGGATCGTCCGCCTGCGCTCGTTGGGCTCGGTCGCCGAGGCGTCGGGTGACGAGCGCGTCGAGCTGACGGTGATGCTGTTCACGCAGGCGCCCGCCCGCCCACCCGTGCGATGCGAGGGGTCGGCGAGTGCTGGCGCATCTCCGTGCCGGCACGGGCTCGACAGCACACCATCGCGATCACTCGTGGGGAGAGGAGCTCCGCTCGACATGAAGACCGGCAGCGGTGAGCTCGACGACGATGCGGTCGATGATGTCGGCCAGAGCCGCGCCGTCACCGTCGACAGGCCCGCGGACGACCAGGGTCTCCGACACCGCGTGCCCGGCTCGCCCCAGTCGACCGTCGGCGATGATCCTCCGGAGGAGCAGAGCCATGGCTTCTGCTCGGCGGGCCCAGCCCATCCAGGTTGCGGCGGTGCCCGGCTCGGCAGCGGCGCGGGCGGCATGCGCCACCGCCTCCTCCTCGACGACGACGGCCAGCACCGACAGCACCGCACCGAGGCGCCCCTCGTCGTGAGCCGACTCGATGACGTGCCTGAGCGCGCTGCGCGTGTCGCTCGGCCGCCACGGAACCCCGATCGAGCGGGCCGCGGCCTCGATCGCTTCGTGCGGGAGCCACGTGCCGCAGGACTGCGGAGCGAGGAGCAGTCGGGCCAGGCGGGCCGGTCCGAGGTTGGTCGGGAGGCTCGGCGCGTCCGAGGCGTCGTCGGACGCCGCGGACGCGCCGACGCCGGGTGCGTGCATCGAGAGCGTGGGTGCCGGGCGGAGGCGGTCGTGCTCCTCGCGCACGAAGCCCAGCACGGCGTCGATCGCGGGGGCGTACGGGCCGTCGCCGGCCCGCCGGGCACACGCGAGCAGGGCCAGCTCGGCCCATCGAGCCAGGTGACGCGCGAGGAAGACCCGTTCGGTCTCGACGGCCGCGACGGCTGCGTCGGTGACGTCGCTGCGCCACGCGTGCGCCTCCTCCCGGCACAGCGATGCGTAGCAGCGCAGCTCGAGTCCGAGGTGGTCGGGGCCAGCAACCCGCCACCGCCGTTCGCTGTGCTCGGTGAATCCGTGCCGGGCGTAGCTCTCGACCACATCGGCGACCACGGGACCGCCGCACCGGCCGTCGTCGCCGAGGAACACGCTCTCGTACAGCGGCACGCCGCGCAGGAAACAGCGCTCGTACTCGGCGGCGATTCCTGGCTCACCTGAAGCCAGAGGGGCCACAGCGGCGACGGTCGCCACCAGATCAGCCAAGCCGGGCCCAGGTTCCTCCAACAACAACAGGCCGAGCAGCGCAGCCAACCCCGCCCGGCGGTCGGCGAGCTGCGCGAGGTCGGTGGTCACCGTCAGCCCGCCGCTTTGCCGAGACGATGCACGAGGTCCGTCACCCTTCACCGGGTGTCGATGCGGGTGTCGGTGCGGTGCCGTACGCCGTCGCCTGTGGCTTCACCGGGCGGGCGAACCACAACGGGCGGCGCAGCCCGCCGGGTCCGGGGCCGGGCCTGGTCTTGGCCAACCACTCGCGATAGATGAGCGTCGACTTCCGGGTGTCGACCGCGATGTCGCCGTAGCGATCGTCGGGCCGGGCCGGGGCGACGGTGACTCGCTGGAGCCAGCAGTGCATGCCCGATACCGGGTCGGGCTGGACTCCGAACGTGAGGTTCTGGTGCACGCCGGCATCGCTCCACCACACCCGTGAGCTGTCGGGGTCGGACGACTCGAACGGCGCTGCACCGTGAACCTGGGTCATGTTCCACTGGCCGGGCTGACCACTCGGCACCTCGGCGGGGCCGAAGGTGGCGTCGGGACCGGCGATGGCGCTGAGGCCGGACGAGTAACGCGACGTCCCCGAGCTCTCGTCGAGGCGCCATCGGCCCATGTGGTGCGACACACCGACGACGCCGGGGCGGATCCCCTCGGTGCGCCAGGCCTTGATCACGAAGTGGCCGATGCTCGTCGTGATCCGCACGAGGCCGTTGGGCGCGATACCGAGCTGCTCGGCGTCGCTCGGATGGATCCACATCGGGTGCGAGTGGCTGATCTCGGCCAACCACTTGGCCTGAGCCGACCGTGTGTGGATGAGCGTCGGAATCCTGAAGGTGGGTAACAGGATCCGTTCGCCGGCCGCCAGATCGAGGTCTTCCCAGTGCACGTGGCTCTTGATGAAGCCGGGCATCACGTACTCGGGCCAGCCCCAGTCGCGCAGCACGTCGGAGTACATCTCGAGCTTGCGCGAGGGCGTGGGAAACCCGAACCTCACCCGTCCGTCGATCTCGACACCGAGCGAGCCGTCTCCGATGAACGGCATGTGCCCGTCGATCTCGTCGAGCGAGTCGTACATGCCGGCGGTGCCGGGAACCCGGTACACGCCGCCGTCGTCGCGCACCGCGCCCAGACGCTCGATCTCGTCGGCGCCGACCTCACGCTCGTGTACGGCGTACTGGTTCCCTGGTATCTCGAAAGCGCCGTACTTGCGCATGTACGCCAAGGGCATGAGCCCCTCGGCAGCGGCCGCTTCGGGCAGGCCCGGTATCGAGGTGCCGAACAGGAGCTCGTAGTACTCGTCGATGCCGAGCGGCTCGCCAGGGTTCTTCACCGACTCGAAATGCCGGCGGATGTCGAGCGAGCCGTCGGGATCGACCTGCCACGACAGGTCGATCCAGAACTCCTGCTCCTCCCACACCTCACCCGGGTTGGCTTCGTACGTGCGGTGGACGGGCCGGCCTTCCTTCTCGGCGTTGACCCTGAACACCGGTTGACGGAAGCCGATCCAGCGCCCGCTGTGGGTCTCGTACGACGCCAGGTCGTGGCGCTCGGCGCCGTTGCCCATCGGCAGCACGTAATCGGCGAACCACGCGCTCTCCGACCACGTGGGCGTGAGAGCCACGTGACAGCCCACCAGCGATTCGTCGGTGAGCGCCTCGAGCCAGGAGAAGCCGTCGGGATTGGTCCACACCGGGTTGTACACCCGACTGAAATAGGTGTCGATCTTGCCCCGACCTTCCTTGAGGAAGTGGGGTAGCAGGATCGAGGCCTCGTGGTGCGCGAGCGGGTACTCGGCCGGCCAGGTGAGAGCGTTCCAGCGTCCCTGAGGATGCACGGGCTTGGGGGGGACGGGGATGAACTTGTTCCACCCGTTGGGGCTCACCCCGCCCTCGGTGCCGACCGATCCGGTGAGCACGTTGAGCAACCACAGGCACCGGGCCACCTGCCAGCCGCCCTCGTTCCCAGCCGCCGCAGCACGCCAGTTGTGCGAGCTGAACCGCCCGGGAACCGACGTGGCCACGACGTCGGCGACATCTCGGATGCGTTGCTCGTCGATACCGCAGATCCGGGCCGCGTACTCGGGCGTGAACTCGGCGTAGTGCTCGATGAGCGCCGGCCCCACGTTCTCGAACGTGCACTCGAGGTCGGGACGCGACTCGGCCAGGAAGTGCTCCCAGTTCACCCAGCGCCGCACGAACTCCTTGTCCCACGCGCCCTTCTGCACGAGCAGCCGGGCGACAGCGAGGAGCATGGCCGCTTCGGTGCCCGGCCACACGGGCAACCAGTGGTCGCTCATCGACGCCGTGTTCGAGAGGCGGGGGTCGACGCAGATGATCTTGGCGCCGCGCATCTTGCCCTCGATGATCCGCTGGGCGTGCGGATTGAAGTAGTGCCCAGCTTCGAGATGCGACGAGATGAGGAAGATGACCTTGGCATTCGCGTGGTCGCCCGACGGACGGTCGAAGCCCATCCACACCGCATAACCGACCCGGGCGCCCGACGAGCAGATGTTGGTGTGGCTGTTGTGGCCGTCGATGCCCCAGGCGTTGAGCACCCGCTCCATGTAGCTGTCGTCGCCCGGCCGGCCGACGTGGTAGATGACCTCGTCGTGGCGGCCTTCCCGAAAGGCCGTTCCGATACGGCTGCCGATCTCGCTCAATGCCTGGTCCCAGGTGACCCGTTCCCACTTCCCCTCGCCCCGGCGCCCGGCTCGCTTGAGCGGATACAGGATGCGCTCGGGGTCGTAGACCTGGGTGATCGTCGCCGGTCCCTTGGCGCAGTTACGTCCGCGGCTCGCGGGGTGCGTCGGGTTCCCTTCGAACTTGGCGATCTGGCCCGTGTCCTTGTCGACGTAGGCCAGCAGGCCGCAACATGCCTCGCAGTTGAAGCACGTCGTCGGGATCAGCCGAAAACGGCGCTTCTTGCGCTCGCCGTGCGCCCACGCTTTGGCATCAAGCTCCTCCCAGTCGTCCCACCGCTCGACGGGCGCGTAGTTGGTGAGCTGGCTGCCGGGCACGATGCGGGCCAGGTTGGCCTGGGCCGCGCGGTGCAGGTCATCGAGCAGAGCCACGGCCGATCCTCACGAGAGGGGGACCGATTGCCCGGCCCGAACGAAGGCGTCCTCGTACAACGCAACCCCGGCGATGGCAGCGATCCCGGCGAGGAGCGCCACGCTCTCGGAGTCGGCCCCGATCGCGATCGCGGCGAGCACACCTGCCGCCACCATCCCGATGCCGATGCTGGCCCAGAACCGGCCCCGGTACGGGCCCCTGGTCATGGCGCCCTGGGCTAGCTCCACATGCACCGTGCCCTTGCTCGTGAGCTCGGTGGCGATCAGGAACCCAGCCAGCAGCACGCTGGCGAGCAGCATCCAGCGCGACGCCGTCGTCAACTCGCCGGGGAGATCGAACAACGGAGCGAGCACCAGCGCGGTCCCGGCCCCGCCGATGCCCGCCTGGGCCAACAGGATCGGCAGGAGGAGCGGCGTCTGCCACATGTCGCGTCCCTCGCACTGGCCGAACAGGAATGCGGTGTAGCCGGCCGTGCCCGCAGCGAAGAGGGCCGAGGGGGCGGCGATGGCCTCGATGAGGCCCGGCGCGTCGAGCAGGCCGCCGAGCAGCCACAGCGAGGCGAGGAGGCCGTACCCGAGGAGGACGAAGGCGCCGCGTACCAACCACGAGCCCCATTGGGGGCGGGTGAAGATGTACAGGAACCGCTTGGGCTGCTTGAGATCTGCGACCAGCAGAGCCCCGGTGACGCCGGCGAAGATGAGGGCCACGATCGGGAGGGCGATCCCCACGAAGGCCCGCTCGTCGGCATGGCCCAGCAGCACCGCGAGCGCGCCCACCATGAGCGCGCCGGCGCTGACGGCCTTGGTGACGAGGTAGGCAGAGACCTTGCCCTTCCAGGCCATCGGGTGCTCGGTGGTGTACGCGGTGCGGGCCACGACCTGGCTCCCGTGCCCGGACGGCTCGACGGCGAGGGTCGGATGGTGCTCGGTCGTGTCGGCCCAGATCATCCCGTCGGAGGCGATCCGCGTCCGCAGCGGATCGAGGGCGGCCTCGTCGGCGCCCTTGTAGAACACGTGAGGGCGCGTGCCCTGCTCGGGCGAGCGCACCTTGGTGGGGTGGCGGCTCAGCATGACGCTGATGCTGCTGGTCGGATCTTCGATGTCGCCGGCGAAGATCGACTGGGTCGGGCACACGATGACGCAGCTGGGCTCGAGACCCACCTCGATGCGGTGGGCGCAGAAGTTGCACTTGTGGGCGGTCTGGGTCTCGGGGTTGATGTAGATCGCGTCGTACGGGCAGGCGTTCATGCACGACTTGCACCCGATGCACGACGAGTCGTCGAAGTCGACGATGCCGTCGTCGCGGCGGAAGAGCGCCGTGGTGGGGCAGATCGCCACGCACGGAGCGTCGTCGCAGTGGTTGCAGCGATTCACCGAGTAGAAGCGGCGCGAGTCGGGGAAGAGCCCCTTCTCGATGTACTTCACCCACGTGCGATTGACCCCGACCGGCACCTCGTGCTCGGCCTTGCACGCCACGGTGCAGGCGTGGCAGCCGATGCAGGTGTCGTGGTCGATCAAGAAGGCGTAGCGCGTCATCGGCCGCTCTCGGCCGAACGCTCGGAAGGGGTCGAGCCGGGGGTGGCGGTCGTGACGGGCAGACCGGCCTGCTCCCAGGCCGCGAAGCCGCCGATGACGTCGGACACGTCGCGAAAGCCGGCCTCCCGCATGACGGACGCGGCGATCATCGACCGGTACCCGCCGCCGCAATACACGACGGTCGGTGCCGTGGGGTCGAGGTCGGCGAGCCGGTCGAGGATTCGGGGCAGCGGGACCTCGACAGCGCCGTCGATCTTCCCGCCGGCGACCTCGCCGGGACCCCGGACGTCGACGAGCTGCAGACGGTCGACGAGGCGGAGCCGGTCGACGAGCTCGGTCGTCGTGAGCCGTGATGCGGCCGTCACCCAGCCTGGGTGCTCGAGGAACGCCGTGACCGGATCAGAGAGGCAGCCGATGACGCGATCGAATCCGATGCGGGCCAAGCGGTTCTTGGCTTCCAGCTCCGTGCCAGCCTCGCAGACGAGCACGATGGGCTGCTCGGCCGTGAGCACGTCGCCGGCGTACTCGGCGTACCGGCCGGCGAGCCCGACGTTGTACGAGCCCACGAGATGGCCTTGGGCGAACACCGCCGGATCGCGCGTGTCGAGCACCACGGCGCCGCGTCGCTGCTCGGCCAGCACCTCGGTGAGCGAAAGCGCTGTCGGCGCCAGCGCTTCGCTCAGGACCTCGTGCGCCTGCTTGTTCCTGTTGGCTGCGAACGCGAAGTACAGCGGCGACATGCTCTGACCCTCGGTGACGGCATGGACGAACGCGTCCTCCGACATGGGCTGCAGCGCATAGTTCGTTCGGCGCTGTTCGCCGATCGTCGACGACGTCTCGGACGAGAGGAACTTGCCGCAGGCCGAGCCGGCACCGTGCGCCGGGAACACCCGCGTCTCGTCGGGCAGGGTGAGGAGCTGCTCTCGGGTCGAGTGGTACAGCAGACGGGCGAGCTCGTCGGCCGTGTGCCCGGCCGAGGCCAGCAGGTCGGGCCGGCCGACATCGCCGATGAAGAGCGTGTCGCCCGTGAGCACGCCGTAGGGCGTCGAGTCGCCAGCCGCCTCGCGCACGATGATCGAGATCGACTCAGGCGTGTGGCCGGGTGTGTGCCTGATCTCGAGCTCGACCGTCCCGAGGGACAGGCGTTCGCCGTGGTCGAGGCCGTCGATGGGGAACTCGGCCGACGACTCGGCCTCGGACCCGTACGAGATCGCGGCACCCGTGGCCGCTTGCAGCTCGAGATGGCCCGAGAGGAAATCAGCGTGGAAGTGGGTCTCGATGACCCGCTCGATCTCGACGCCCAACTCGGCCGCATCGGTGAGGTACTGCGACACGTCACGCTGCGGATCGACCACCACCGCTCGTCCAGAGCTCTCGTCGCCGATCAGGTACGACGCGTGTGACAGGCATCCCAGGTAGTACTGCTTGAAGATCATGCGAACTCCCAGGCTCGGGATCTGGTGCTCTGGTGCTCTGGTGCTCTGGTGCTCTGGTGCTCTGGTGCTCTGGTGCTCTCAACGTACCAGATAGCCGAATGTCCGTACATTATGACCGGATCCGGAACTCGTCAACCCCGGCCTCGACGATCGGCTCCCGGCCGGGCTGCTCTCGCTCGGTCGTCTCGGGCCATTCGTTTCCCCTGGGCGGCCGCTCGTGACGCGGTCGAGCCGAGCCGGTCAGCTCGCGGCGTCGACGGCGGCGCGCAGGTCGGTCGCCGCCTCGCTGGTCCAGGTGCGCTCCCGATCGTTGACCGCGCGGCCGAGGTGTTCGTCGGATATGGCGTACAGAGCCTGGGCGTTGCCGCCGAGGATCCGTTCCTTGATCGCCGTGGTGAGCGCGGGATACCCGTGCTGCTCCTGCATGGCCTCGGGGATCTCGAAGGCGCGAAAGGCGTCGATCAACGGCTGCGGCGAGCCGTACCAGATGCTGTCGGTGCCCCAGAGGATGCGTTTGGGCCCCAAGGCCATGAGCAACTTGCCGAGCACGTGAGCCGCTTCGCGAGGGCGGCGCAGCATGAGGAACCACGTGCTGCCGAGCTCCGCGTAGACGTTTGCTCCCGCGCCCAGACCGGCATCCGACACGGAGCGCACGAGACGGTCGACGCCGGTGAGCCCGTCGAGGGGAGCGCGAAGGTCGTACGCGCCTTCGTGACCGTCGGGATCGCGCTCGTAGCCCGAGTGGTAGACGACGAAGTCGATCCCGGGGAAGGCCGCGGCGGCCGGTCCGATGTCGCGCGGGGAGGCCGTCCGAACCGACGCCGACGGGATCGGTCCGCCCAGGCCCTTGTGCGCACAGACGATCCTCGGGCCGACCTGGTTCACCCGGTCGAGGAACGCCATCCCGATGTCGTCGTCGAGGAACCAGCCGCCGTCGGGCGAGCTTGGCGTCGGAGGGCCGAACAGCGTGTAGACCTTCCACGCCGAGGGTCGCAGCGATCGGCGCAGGTCGTCGATGGCGTCGATCTCGTGGCGGCCGAGGTTGGGGTGCACGATCGTGTGCGTGAGGACGCGTCCGCTGCCGGCGTAGCGGTCGACGAGGTCGCGAGCCGCGGCGATCTGGCGGTTCGTGAGCACGTTGTCGTCGTGCGGTCCCGGGGTCGAGGTGAGCAACGCGATCGCCGTCTCGCTCGAGCCGAACACGAGCGCAGCCCAGGCGGCGGCGTCGATCTCGTGGCCGTCGACGGCACCCGGCCAACGCTCGGGGTCGACCATGCGCAAGAAGCCCGCCAGCGCCTCCTGGCGGGCGCCCGAGAAGCGCTGCGGGTCGACGAGGTGCGTCTGCACGTCGATCACCGGGGTCAGCCCCGAGAACGCGGCGTCGGCGGCTTCGACATCGAGCGTCGTGTCCTCGCTCAGGGGGTAGAAGCCGCCCCCGTGGGCCGCGTCGATCGCCCGGAGCGTCGCGGCCGTCGCTCGTCGCTGCTCGGTGTAGGCGTGAATCCCCTGCCCCATCCGCCGAGCCCGGTCGGGGAGCTCGTGGGCCAGACGGGCCAACGCCGCCAGGTCGGCCGGTCCGTGAGGGAGCGGCGCAACCTCGTCGTTCGAGATCCGTCGCAGCAGCGGGGGCACGGGTGCGGTGGTTCCAAGGACCGTCATGTCACCCCGGTCGCGTCGAGAGCTCGTCGGGCGAGCGTAGATCGGCAGCCCGCACGCCGACACGGCTCGCCGGTGAGGCCGAGGCTCGGCGCCCCTCCGGCCGTTTCCCTAGGCTCCGAGCCACGGGCTGCGAACGACGCAGTGGGGGAGGGTGGATCGCGCATGGCTCAGTTCGACGGTCGGGTGGCGATGGTGACCGGTGCGGCCAACGGGATCGGACGGGCGTCGGCAGCGATGCTCGCCCGCCTCGGGGCCCGGGTGGTCTGCGCCGACGTCGACGACGCCGGTGGGGCAGCCACGGTGGATGCCATCACCGCCGAGGGCGGCACGGCGCTGTTCGTGCACACCGACGTCTCGCGACCGGAAGCCGTCGAGCAGCTCGTGCAGACGACCGTGGGGGAGTTCGGCCGCCTCGACATCGCCCACAACAACGCGGGCATCGTCGGCGCCGGCCAACCCATCCCCGACTACCCGATCGACGACTGGGAGCGCGGGATCGGCGTCATGCTGAGCGGTGTCTTCTACGGGATGAAGTACCAGATCCCGGCGATCCTCGCGCATGGCGACGGCGGAGCGATCGTGAACACGTCGTCGGGTGCCGGGCTGATCGGCTTCCCGGGGATGTGCGCCTACGTCGCCGCCAAGCACGGCGTCATCGGCCTCACGCGCACCGCCGCGCTCGAGTACGGCGCTCAGGGGATACGCATCAACGCCATCTGCCCCGGCACGGCCCGCACCAAGATGGTCAACGACTGGCTGGGCTCGGCCGGGCCCGATCACCTCGCCGAGAACGAGGCCCAGGTGGTCGCCCTGCACCCGATCGGTCGCATCGCCGAGCCCGAGGAGATCGCCGCGCTGGTGATCTGGCTGGCGTCTCCGGCGGCATCGTTCATGTCGGGCGCCGCCGTTGCCATCGACGGGGGCTACACGATCCAGTGAGGTCGGCGTCAGTCCCGACGGAATGGGGACGGCCCGCTCAGATGTCCCGGAAAGGTGCAAAGAGCTGCTCCTCGAACTCTCAGGTGACGCCCCCGGGGGGCCGATGTCCCCGGTGTGCGCAACCTCCAGCAACTCCTGCAGCGAGCTTCCGACCTCGCCGTTCCGCCGACCCACGCGATGGCGGGGTCCGGACCGATCGAGCGGTCGGCGTTGCTGTACAACATGCGACGGGTGCGCCGCGCCGTGCTCCGCCGTCGACGCTTCGTCGACCGGGAGAACCACGCTCCGCTTCCGCTCAACGAGCTGAAGCAGTGTCTCGTGGGCTCAGGGATCCGCTGGCGGGTCAGCGGGATGTTCTGTGTCAATGCACAGGTCGGTTACGTGCGCCCGCCCCACGATCTCGACATCGAGATCGCGTCCGACGATGCGCATCTGATCCTGAAGGCCATGCCGACGTGGGAGCACTTCTACGTGGACAACGGCGCGTGGATCCGGTGGCGTGACCGCCGACCGCCGCCCGACATCCGCCGCTACGTCAGTCGACGCGGCCCCGATCAGCCCTGGGCCGTCGAATGGCTCGCGACCAAGCTCGAGGGCGACGAATGGGTGTATCGCTACGACCGCAGCGTCAGGATGCTCTGGACGCCCGACGAGCTCGCGGGCATCCCCTACAGCCCGCCGGAGATCGCGCTCTTGTTCAAGAGCCGGTACCTCAGGCAGAAGGACATTCCCGACTTCGAGGCCGCAGCCCCACGCCTCGACGCGGAGAGCCGGGAATGGCTGGCGTCGGCCATCTCGCACTCGGCGCCATCGCATCCTTGGTTGCGTCGTCTCGAGGAGCTGAGCTCGTCCGGCTGACTCGGTCGATCGCGGGGAGGGTGACGGTCGCCCGTAGCGTGACGTTCTCGAGCGAGGTCTCGGGGAGCACGCCGAGATCAGTGCGACCACCAACGCCAGGCCGAAGACCATGAGGGCCGTGGTGCGGGCCTGGCGTTGGTGGCTGCGGGGGAGGTGATCCACGTCACGCCGCCTG